>NC_019678.1:6605000-6953910 GCF_000316665.1 Rivularia sp. PCC 7116
TTAGGGTAACGACTTCGGGCGTGACCAACTTCCATGGTGTGACGGGCGGTGTGTACAAGGCCCGGGAACGAATTCACTGCAGTATGCTGACCTGCAATTACTAGCGATTCCTACTTCATGCAGGCGAGTTGCAGCCTGCAATCTGAACTGAGCCATGGTTTATGAGATTAGCGCACTATCGCTAGCTGGCTGCTCTTTGTCCATAGCATTGTAGTACGTGTGTAGCCCAAGACGTAAGGGGCATGATGACTTGACGTCATCCCCACCTTCCTCCGGTTTGTCACCGGCAGTCTCCCTAAAGTGCCCACCCGAAGTGCTGGCAACTAAGGACGAGGGTTGCGCTCGTTGCGGGACTTAACCCAACATCTCACGACACGAGCTGACGACAGCCATGCACCACCTGTGTTCCGGTTCCCGAAGGCACATTCTAGTTTCCCAGAACTTCCGGACATGTCAAGCCTTGGTAAGGTTCTTCGCGTTGCATCGAATTAAACCACATACTCCACCGCTTGTGCGGGCCCCCGTCAATTCCTTTGAGTTTCACACTTGCGTGCGTACTCCCCAGGCGGGATACTTAACGCGTTAGCTACGGCACTGTCCGGGTCGATACAGACAACGCCTAGTATCCATCGTTTACAGCTAGGACTACTGGGGTATCTAATCCCATTCGCTCCCCTAGCTTTCGTCCCTCAGTGTCAGTTGCGGCCTAGTAGAGCGCCTTCGCCACCGGTGTTCTTCCTGATCTCTACGCATTTCACCGCTACACCAGGAATTCCCTCTACCCCGAACGCACTCAAGTTTTGTAGTTTCCACTGCCTATATGTAGTTGAGCTACACGCTTTAACAGCAGACTTACAAAACCACCTACGAACGCTTTACGCCCAATTATTCCGGATAACGCTTGCATCCTCCGTATTACCGCGGCTGCTGGCACGGAGTTAGCCGATGCTGATTCCTCAAGTACCGTCATTATCTTCCTTGAGAAAAGAGGTTTACAACCCAAGAGCCTTCCTCCCTCACGCGGCGTTGCTCCGTCAGGCTTTCGCCCATTGCGGAAAATTCCCCACTGCTGCCTCCCGTAGGAGTCTGGGCCGTGTCTCAGTCCCAGTGTGGCTGATCATCCTCTCAGACCAGCTACTGATCGTCGCCTTGGTATGCTTTTACCACACCAACTAGCTAATCAGACGCGAGCTCATCTTTAGGCAATTAATCTTTCATCTTGCGACACATTCGGTATTAGCAGTCGTTTCCAACTGTTGTCCCGAACCTAAAGGCAGATTCTCACGCGTTACTCACCCGTCCGCCACTATCTCCGAAGAGACCGTTCGACTTGCATGTGTTAGGCACGCCGCCAGCGTTCATCCTGAGCCAGGATCAAACTCTCCGTTTTGATGGATTACAATATCAATTACGTAGTTACATTCATAACCAGCAAGTATTGCTTTCTCCTTGACTGACTATTTTTAAACCTTAGTCTTGGTTAATTACTTTACTAACGCAGACCTTTTATGGTATACTGGCTTTCAAACAAATATATAATTTTCTTGGTTCGGAACCCTTGAAGTGAAGGCGTTTCGCGCTTCTCTCTCTCAGGCACTTATACATAGTACCGAGAGAATATATTCGTGTCAACTCTTTTTTCTATCTTTTTTGAAATTAGTTTTTTATAAATCGCTCTAAGCCCTGCGCTAAAACAGTTTTAAGCGATAAAAATTTTTTGATTTTTTTTGAAAAACCCTTTGGTGGAAGTGAAGTTTATTGGTTTGAGAGCCATGGAGGGTAATCTCAATTATGGGATTTTGATTTTTAGTTGGTTGATTGAAAGAAATTTAGGCTTAAACGTATTAAGCAGACGCTTTAAACCGTTTTTAAAGAAGCAAAGTTGTTCATCACAGACTATATATAAGAGTTTTTTGGTTTAAACGGGCGGTTGAAACACTATCTGCACAGTCAAAATCGCCTTTGCGGACTATATATAGTGCATTAGGTGAAATAATTTAGTATTGATGAACTAATTAATCCACTAACTGCTTTATGAGACAGCAATTAAATATAGTCACTTTAGGAGTAGAAGACTTACAGCGCTCGCTGAAATTCTATAAAGATGGTTTGGGATGGAAGCTATCGAGCGCGAGTAATGAAAATATTGCTTTTTTCCAGATGGGTGGTGTGGTGCTTTCGCTTTATCCGCAAGATAAGTTGGCTGAAGATGTGAAAATCAAATCGGATGGTGATGGCTTTTCGGGAATAACTCTCGCTTACAATGCCAAAGATGAAGCGGAGGTAGACAAGGTATTGCAGCAGGTGGAAGCTTTAGGAGCAAAAATCGTCAAAAAAGCCGAAAAAGTTTTTTGGGGTGGTTACAGCGGATATTTTGCGGATTTTGACGGAAATTTATGGGAAGTTGCATGGAATCCGTTTTTTGAGTTTGATGAGTCGGATAATCTCGTACTACCTTAAGAATAAGAAAAGCAAAAGTTTTAAGTAAAGTAATTTTCATGGAAACTACAACCGCTGTTTTACCTCCATTTATTATTTTGGACAGTCACCTTGAAGAGTGGTTGCGAGAAGACATAGGAAGAGGCGATCGCACTACGCAATGTCTTCTAAATCAAGATGAAGCGGAAGGGAAAGCGCGGTGGATAGCAAAGGCTGATGGAGTAGTTGCTGGATTACCAGTTGCGGCAAGAGTGTTTCAACTTTTAAATAAAAAAGTTGATTTTACTGCTTTGGTGAAGGAAGGAGAATTTTGCGAGCAGGGAAAAGTGATAGCTCAAATAAAAGGTTCCCTCGATGCTTTATTAACCGGAGAGAGAGTAGCTTTAAATTTAGCGATGAGTTTGAGCGGGATTGCAACGCTGACTCGGAAGTATGTGGAAAAAATAGAAGATTTACCAACTTTATTTGTAGATACTCGTAAGACGACACCAGGTTTAAGAATTTTAGAAAAGTACGCCACTCAAGTCGGTGGTGCTATCAATCATCGGATGGGTTTGGATGATGCGGTGATGATTAAAGATAATCATATTGCGGCTGCGGGTGGAATTGGAAAAGCAGTAAATAAAATTCGCTCGCGGATACCTTATCCTTTGACTATAGAAGTAGAGACAGAAAATTTAGAACAAGTAAAAGAAGTTTTGGAATATCAAGCTGACATTATTATGTTGGATAACATGAAGCTGGATATGATGCGTCAAGCTGTGGAAGTTATTCGTCAGCACAATAATAAAGTGAAAATTGAAGCTTCTGGAAATGTGATGCTCGAAACTATCCGCGCGATAGCTGAAACTGGAGTTGATTATATTTCGAGTAGTGCGCCGATTACTCAGTCAAAATGGTTAGATTTGAGTATGAAAATTGATTAGTGTTAACGCAGAGGAGGGCAAAGGTTGACGCGAAGGAGGGCGGAGGATTATTTAGCAGAAATAATTTAATATTTTCAACTGAATTAATTATTTACAATCATTTCTACAGATACAGCTACATTGGGAAATGCTAAGGGATGAATTGTACCTTCAGTGATTGTAGATTTGAAAGCGTATTCTCCATCAGATGGTTCTCTAAAGATAATTAATTGTCTTTTTTTGAGATTTATTACCCAATATTCTATAATTCCGACTTCAGCATAGATTTTTGTTTTGGTTTCCAAGTCTTTTTCTAAACTAGAATTGGAATATTCAATCAACCAGAAAATATTTTCGGCATAGGGATGATGTTGTAAATATTCCCTTCCTAATGGTTTAACAATAGCAATATCTGCTTCTGGTTCGGAATTATTGGGAAGCGTAATAGGTTTTGCTTGACGAATTGTTGCTTTATCACCGAGCAATTTAATTAAATATGTCCCAGCTTCGGTACTAAAATAAGCATGGGGTTCTCCTTCTGGTGACATCTCTACAATTTCTCCCCTAAGTAATTCAACTCGACGATTATCAAAGATTCCCGCTTCAATCATTTGGTGATATTCTTCTATCGTCCATTTGGCTAGAGTTACTGTCATAGTTAGTCTCCCATATAACCCACAATTGCATCGCATTCTATATGATATTTTATCTAAAAATAATCATGAAAGCTTTGCTTTATTTTACAAGCTGCAATTCTGCAATTAACGGAAGATGATCCGAACCTCCTCCTTTACCAACATAAGCTTCAACGGTTTTAATATTTTTACTATGCCAAATATAATCAATTCTGCCGACGGGAAAAAATGTTCCTAGAAATGTATGTCCAAAACCCCATCCAGCTTGATGAAAGCTATCATTCATCGCTTTTTGCATTAACGAATAAGTTTCTGAGGTATCTGTAAAGTTACAGTCACACATAATTATTACTGGCTCATCATACTGTTTTGCAATATTACTTAAATAAGATACTTCCTTAGCTCGACGAGCATACCAATTTTGGGCTAATCTATAAAATTTATTCAAGGGATAAAATGGAATCAAATGTGCAACAATTGCTTCTAAGGGTTCTCCATTATTTAAACGAAGGGTTACTTGAATTCCGCGCTCGATTGGTGGTGCTGGTAAAGCAATAAGTTTGTCAATGGGAAAGCGACTTAAAATTCCGACATTATGAGAAAGTTCAACGGGATGAAAAGCTCGATAAGGATATTTTTTTTCAAAACGTTTAATTAATATAGGTGCAGCTTGCGGAGTTACTTCTTGTAAACCGATAATATCGGGATTATTCTCAGCTACCATTTTTACTATTGCATCATAGTCGGTATTACTGCGAAGCATATTAAATGTCATCGCTTTTATGGTTTGTGAATTTTGAGAAACAGGAGGTGATAAAGATGGTAGAAAAAAGGAACTGTACAAACCAATAAACAAACCTAATGGAAAGCAAAATCCAAAAAGTAAACGCCATTTTCGAGATAACAACGCAAATGGTAAGAATATAATTAAAGGAATAAAAATATATAAAGCTAGAGAGTTGATTAACGCTAGCCACCACAAACTATCGAAGAAAAGGAAACGCAATAAAATCCACATAGAGAATAAAATCAGGTAAATCCACGCTAGACAAGAAATAAATTTAGAAATACGCATAAGAGATTTAGTATAATAATTATGGATTTTCTATTGATTGTTATAACCTACTTTATTTAAAATAATTTCGATAGCATTCAAAATAACTTCTGGGCTATCAACCCAAACAAAATGGTCGCTTTTTGGTGCTTGTAGCTGAATGCAATTGCTAGATAATTGAAGCAATTCGGCGTGAATTTTTTCTCGCAGTTGATTCGCAGCTTTTAACGGTAAAGCAAAAGTCCATATAGAAGGTTTGAAAAAAGAACCGGCTTTGATACTAACAATCGGTAAATCTCCAAATTGATTAGCTTTACTTACCTGACGAGCGCTGATATTAAGAGTTAATATTTCCTGAGTCATTGTAATCCAATGTTTGGCTCGACAAAAAGAACGTTTTATTGAATTAAGATTATCTGGAGAAAATTTACGTAATTCTGGCTTTAGAAATTCAAATGCTTTAATATTTTTCAGCAATCGAATAATACCAAGAATTGAACCCAATATTGACATCAAAAATCCAGAAGCAAAGAAAAGCTTTAATACTGTTAAACTGAAAGACATGTCAAGCATTCCAGTTTCGTGAAGTCCGTCTGTTAATACCATTCCGATAACTTTTTCAGGATATTTATGTGCGTAGAGTCGCACGTTGTAACTTCCGAAGGAATCTCCTACTAAAATGTATGGTGGTTCAATGCCAGCATTATTTAAAAGAGTATCAAGCTCTTTAACAATTTGTTCGCTGCTTCTTTGATGGGGACTCTTTTCGCTCCAACCATATCCAGCGCGATCGTAGATACATACTCGTGCAATTTTTGCTATTTCTTCGATAAGTAAATAACCTTCCATTCCCCCCAAACTATGGTCTAATATGACTGTCGGACTGACTTTTCCCATAGTATATAAATGTAATTTATAGCCTCCGACATCAATAAGTTGCCCCGGAGGAGATTGTTTATCTTCTATCCAGGTTGCTATAAGTTGATAGATAGTTGTTGCAATTAGGATAAGATAATTGATTGGTAAAGGCATTTATGTACAATTTTTTGTTTTCTTATGCAATATAACTTAGAGTGACTATAATTAGAAGATATTTATGAAAAAAATGTATCGTTAAATAGAAATTAAAATGAAACCTTATATAGAAGTAGTTGGGGAATCAAAATATTTAGAAACCGTACAAAAATATATCGCCGATATCAATATAATTGTATGGACAAATAGAACGAAAATTCCTTTAAATGAAGTGACTATTCTACGCAATCTCTGTATTGAAAGTTTGTTATCAAATGGTTTACAGGAATATGAATTAAAAGAAGCAGGAATGAATGTACGAGAACGCTCTTTAAATCGTCGAAGAATCAGACAGGAAGCAAAACAGAAAATTATTGTTTCTTGTGCCGATATTTCTCGTTTAATCCAGGGTGTGTCTACCTTAGAGAAATTATTCAAAAAACCGCGCTATTCGTTTACCTTAGATATGCATCACCCTGTATTTTATGCAAGTTTAAAAATAAAGGAAGAAGCCAAAAAAGCAGCAATCAAAAATGCTTACTCTCATGCAAAGCTGTTATTAGAATCGGCAAATACTGAGATTGAGAATATTATCCAAATTGAACAACTTTCTCCAATTGTCGGAGAATCAGAAGTTTATAGTGATGAGTTAAAAGATATAGTAGTTACAGCAGCATCGTCGAAGAGTGATGCAAATTATAGACATCTGGAAAATGCTACTCGGGAGATAACGGTTCGATATCGAGTAATTTTTGGGATTAATTCATTATCTGAAAGTACAGTAAAATTAAATTCTGCTGATTTCGATTAATCTAAGATGTTGCACTATTCTCAAGAAGCCCAAATAAACCCGGTTTCTCGTGGTGAAAGCATGATTATTTCATTGTGAAATCAAAAAGAAACCGGGTTTCTGACGGTACGTTTAAATTCTGCTGATTTCGCAGCACCCTACAGTAAAAACATGATAGTTCGTGCTACACTTTAACCAGATACGTAGCATTTATGTATTATGAAACGACGACGAAGAATTTGATTTGCTACTACAAGCTTTCTACTATCAAGCTGGATGAGTTGATATATTTCCAGTGACTATATATAGATTAAGCAAACCGCGATCGGAAATATGAGGCGGTAGAATACATCTGTCATATTATAAGATTTTGAGTAAACTACGAAGTTCTAAAATCAATTAATATGCTTTTTTGTATTGCAGAAGAGTAAACAGTAAGATTAAGAGAAAATTACATATGAACGCTACACAAGAGCATTTAAGAGAAAAGTTAAAACAGGCTCTAGGCAAGGCTTTCGGTGATGAATATGCCAATACTGACCCAATTTTAGTTCCTGCGTCAAAGCCTGAGTTTGGTGATTATCAAGCAAATATGGCTTTATCTTTAGCGAAGAAGTTGGGACAAAAGCCTAGAGATATTGCAAATCAAGTTGTTGAGAATCTAGATGTGTCGGATATTTGCGAAAAGCCTGAAATTGCAGGTCCGGGTTTTATCAATTTACGGTTACAAACATCATACCTCGAAGCACAGTTAAATTCGATTCAAAAAGATGAGCGTTTGGGGGTACCCACAGCAAAGCAGCCAAAGCGGGAAGTTGTGGATTTTTCTAGTCCGAATATTGCTAAGGAAATGCACGTCGGACATTTACGCTCTACTATTATCGGTGATGCGATCGCTAGAATTTTAGAATTTAGAGGGCATGATGTAATCCGGTTGAATCACGTTGGTGACTGGGGTACGCAGTTCGGAATGTTGATTACTAATCTCCGGGAAGTTTCACCGTCAGCTTTAACTACTGCAAATGCTTTGGATATTGGAGATTTAGTTAATTTTTACAAGCAAGCCAAAAAACGCTTTGATGAAGATGAGGAGTTTCAAGAAAAGTCGCGAAATGAAGTTGTAAAATTACAAGCGGGTGCGGAAGATACTATTCACGCTTGGAAATTACTTTGCGAACAATCTCGGAAGGAGTTTCAGGTAATTTACGATTTGCTGGATATTAAGGTAGAGGAAAGAGGTGAATCTTTTTACAATCCTTTGTTACCGGAAGTAGTGGAAGATTTAGATAAAGCAGGATTATTAGAATCAAGCGATGGTGCAAAGGTTGTATTTTTAAAAGGATTTAAAAATAGAGATGGCCAACCTTTACCATTAATTGTACAGAAATCGGATGGTGGTTATAACTACGCGACGACAGATTTAGCAGCATTACGTCACAGAATACAAAAAGAAGAAGCCAAAAGGTTAATTTATGTCACGGATGCTGGACAAGCGAATCATTTTGCTGGAGTTTTTCAAGTAGCAAATCGAGCTAACTGGATTCCCGAAGATGTAGAAATTGTTCACGTACCTTTCGGTTTGGTGTTAGGGGAAGACGGAAAGAAACTAAAAACCCGCTCTGGAGAAACTGTGAGGTTGCGAGATTTATTAGATGAAGCAGTTTCTCGGTGTCGCGAGGATTTGGAAAAAAGATTAAAAGAGGAAGAAGGAAGAGAAGAAACGGAAGATTTTATTGCAAATGTTGCCAAAGTAGTGGGAATTAGTGCGGTTAAATATGCTGACTTGAGTCAAAATCGTACTGGTAACTATAAATTCAGCTTTGATAAAATGCTTGCGCTTAAAGGTAATACCGCACCTTATATGCTTTACGCATACGCGAGAACTCAAAGTATCAGTAGAAAAGGTGATATTGACTATGAAAACTTGGGTGAAAATATCAAAATAGTGCTTAAGGAAGAAGCAGAATTCACTTTAGCAAAGCATATTTTACAGCTAGATGAAGTTATTGCTGAAGTTGAAAAAGAATTACTTCCAAATCGATTGTGTGAATACCTTTATCAATTGAGTGAAAAATTCAACCAATTCTTTGAAAATTGTCCGGTTTTAAAATCGGAAGAACCTATTAAAACGTCGCGGTTAGCATTATGCGATTTGACAGCGAGAACTTTGAAATTAGGTTTAAATTTGTTGGGAATTGAAGTTTTGGAAAGGATGTAGTAATTTGCGAATTTATAAACCCGGTTTCTTCAAGAAACCGGGTTTCTTAAATACCAGTATTTACTGACTTATCTATCTCTTCTATAATCCTCAGTATTAACTGAATCGCTTCAAAATACTTCCGTAAAGGTGCAAATCTGAGTATACTTCTAAATAAGTTTGGTTCAAAGATTCCTTCTGGATATTCTATGGCAACGTATATCATCTTACCAACAAAAGAAATATAAATATTTTTGTTAGTTTTTTGATGAAACCTAACAAGTTTTTCTATTAAACTGTTTGATAAAATTCTTCTTGCTTGTATTTGGTCTTCACTGTACACTGAAAATAAATAATTAAATTCTGAATTATCAATTTCCACAAGTTGCTTTTCTTCGTCATCTAGCAAGTTTATAGCATTATTTGGTAACTTTGGTTTAATTACTGTTATTGGCTGCGATTTTTTGTTTAATTTGGCAGTGAAAAATAAACCTGTAAATACTTGATGACTGTAATTTTTATTTTCTAATATTTCAATCTTAAAACGTTGAAAATTCAAGTTTTTACCGTTTACCATTCGAGTAAATATATAGGGTATTCCCTTAAGTAGCCGAAGAGTAAACAATAATATTGCTGCTAAAACGGAAATTATCGGTACTGATGCGATAGCATCTAGGTTTCTAGTGATATTAAAAACTTTATTCCAAGGTTGAATAGTATTAGAACTAATGTCAACTGTTGACAACCTAATATCTACATTATTTATGATTCCAGTTATTAAATTATTTTGCTCGATGTAGTTAGGTTCAAAAAAATCATTTATAAGTTGACTGTTAGCTAGATGGGCAAGAGTTAGGCTGTTATCTTCATCAGAGTATACGACTGATTTGGTTAAATTTTTATCTGTATCAATAAATTCGTATATTTTGTGAATTAGATTATCATCAAACTTATAAGTAAAAGCTTTAAAAGTAGACTGATAAAATAACAAGTACAATGTAGCAAATATGAAGACAAGGAAAAAATAAATTAACGAAGGATATAAAAGAATAAAGGATAGGATTGCAAGAGCAGTAATATTACAAATTATGATTGTTGCGATTGCTTGCTTACGTCGAGCTTCAAATATTTTTAAAACTTTAAGTAAGTTGTGCTGATAAAATTCCTCAAATTCATCAAGTGTTCTTAAGCGAAATAATTTAGAAACAGGCTTTTGAGTTGAATCTTGAAACTGTTTATCTACGGAAGATGATTTATCAACACTTTCTATTGGTAAAGGTAAAATCTGGGTTTCAATAAGATTTTCAGGTGGATGTTCGCGAAACAAATCGGTATATAATAATTCTTTAGCCCATCTTTGACTGAGTTTATCTTTACTCGTGATTAACTTGATACAGAGCGAAATAGCTAGCTCTAGCTCTCCACTATTTTGATAAAAATGAATTAAATATTTACTAGCTTGTAGATATTCACTAGTTCCCGGTAAAGTTTTTTCGCAATATTGTTCAAATATTTCAAATACCTCAGCGTAATTTTTATCTATCAACGCATTATATCCTTGTTGATAAATCACCGATGCTTGTGTAGAAGTTAATAATTCTGTTTCTTTTTCCGAATTCCTTTTTCTTATCCATTGATGTTTTGATAAAGACAATAAATATTGATTTGCAAGTAATCTAGTTACATAATGCTTGCTGTTGAGCAGTTGATTGCAAAGTGCGACTGCATTTTTTGATTGTCCGTTGGAGTGGTAAGCTTCAATTAATAAAACTTGTGCGTATAAATGCTCTTTGGTATTAAACTTGAGATTTTCGCAAGCTGTTTCTAAAGTTTCTACAACATGAGAATTACTTCCGAATTCTAAATAGTCATTTACTGAATGTAAAACCAGTTTTGCAGATTCACTATCCCAAAGGGGTTGATTGTCACCTTCAATTACTTCCTGGGGGAGCGATTGATAAGCTTCCGGAGACAGATAAGCAAGTACTCGTTTAGCCCATTTTTTGATTTGAGGATGTCCGTTGATTGCTAATTCTTTAGTACGCTCAATTGCTTTTGATTTGTCTCCAAGATAACCGTAAGCTTTAACTATGTGCTGTTGAGCGTAAATGTATTCCGAGTAGTTACCTTCGGAATCTGCTTGATAATTTTGACAATATTCTTCTAATAATTCTATAGCAGTAGAAAAATTTCCACGCTGAATTTCACTTACACCTTCGATAAGTGTATTTAAGGTAGATGACATGATTATTAAAGCTTGATTTTAAATTAAATAGATAAATATGAATTTAGATGGTAACTAAAGGGATATATCCCTTACTACGAACAAATAAATTAGGTTTTTATATTAATATTATATGAAGTGTTATTTTGACGTTATAAGGGTGTAATTACGCAATTAAATGTAGAGATGTAGCAGTGCTATGTCTTTATAATTTGTGGTTGTTGTTAGATAATTACTTAGATTTAGGGATTATAAACGAAGCTACTTTCGATATAAATACCAACGCGATCGCCATTTTTTGCTTCACCGATGATATAGATATTTTCTGATGTCCAAAAACTAAATCGATACATCATTACATCGGAAAATGTTTGATTAAAAGTAGTTATTAAAAATACTTTATTCGCCAGTTTTTTCTATGTAGTTGACAAAAATAACGCTTGATGTGGGTTTAGAATTAGTATTTTTTATGATTTTTGATTATTTGATTTTTGATAATGCTCGGTTGTTGATAGAAGATTATTAAAGAAAAAACCGCAGAGTACGCAGACTAAGCAGAGGAAAAAGAATAGATAGAGAGATGATGGTTATTCCCATAAGCTACAGATGGTGCGTGACGCGAGAAAATTAATAACTACGTAAAAAATTTATCGCAGCGTCACAGCACCCTACAATTACCAATTACCAATACCCAATTCCCAATTACAATATCCCTCGATAGTGAATAAAGGTTAAAATCACTGCCCAAGAACCTAAAGCTACTTTGATTGCAACCAAGAAATTCAATAATGGCAGAACTCCACCACTAAATAAGGTACCGAATTCACCAAAAGGTAGTTCAAATCCTGACAGCTTAATTACAGACAAGACAATAAATATCAATACAGAAATCTTCTCCCATTTAGAAGCGTGCCATTTTTTATAAAGTGACTGCATCCATTCGGGTGAGGAGGTAATCGCTACCAAACCAATTGCTGTACCACCAGCTACTCCAGCAGCAAAACCACCACCGGGACTTAAATGTCCGCGAATTGCTAATTCAATTCCTACTAAGGCTGCAATTGTTGCACCCAATCTAGCTAATATTATTGAAGGTCTGTCGCTGAAATGATAAATTGCACAAAATGGTCTTTCGTTAGCCAGCATATAGGTGGCTCCCATGATGGCAATTGTAAATACCACTACTTCAAAAATGGTGTCGTAAAGCCGATTCCGAAAGATGATTCCCGATACTGCGTTAGGTACTCCGCTATCTTGTACCACAGCCTGAACAATAGAAATTGAAGAATCTGCCTCTGGATTAGATACGAGCAACATTTTAACGAACAGCGCTAATCCAGCTATTACGTAAATCCATTTGCTATTCATCAATGTTGTTTCTCCAATCTTAGTAAATTTACATCAATTACATTTGCATAGCTCAAAACCGTATTGGGGCATGTAAGCTCGGCTCGCAAGATATCGTAAATACGTTGGATACGAATTGTGGTTCGTAGAGGTATATCTAAATCTAGATTATGAGTACAGGTTGCGTGAATTTCTTTTTCGGTTAAAGCTCGCTGTAAAGCGTTGATATCGTTATAAGGAACTAATTCCAACCGCATGTGACGCTGATTTAAAATCTTTCGGAAGTCAGCGGTTAATTCCAGAAAAGCTGGTTCTGTTTCTAGATGATGGACTGCATCTGCAAGTACTCCCACACGCAATACTAAAGAGGAGCGTACTGCAACTGCATACAAAGTAATTGCTAATAAAGTACCCATCAAAGCTTCGGTTAAAGCTACATCGGCAGCACCTAAAACTGCATATACCAAAGCAGCGATCGCACCTAAAATTCCTCTTAAAGCTAATGCATGGTAGGGATTAACTTGAAATATTACCAAGCAGGAGGTTAAGGGAAGTAGGGCAATAATAATATATAGATAAAAATCTAGGTTATTGTTCATTACTATCTCCTTCACCGGAACAGTAAGCTAAAACGTAACCAAGCATCGTATTCCAAATTGCTAAGGTAATAATAGCAAGAACAAGTAAAGGCCATTCTGCGGTTTTTTTCAACAGCAATCCGCAAACAATAGCAATTGAACCAAGAGTATCTGCGACGGAAAGACTGTGTAATTTGAATAAAACTGAACGTTTCCCCATCAAAGGGAAAGTTCCCCAAAACCAAAAGAAAATTCCGATACTTATAAGTACATAGCTAAGTATATTTATCATGTTTCTCTTAAACGTTTGAGTATATGTGCTAATAACATTATTCCGGCATCACCTACGCTGAGGATAATTACGGCAACTACCCCAACCATCCAATCATCTCGCAATACAGATACAACTAAAGCAATCATGGCTGTTTTAGTTGAAATACTGGCAAATGCCAGCATAGTTTGCCAAATATTTTCGTCTTTCCATGCTTCGTAGATAGGTATTGATAAAGCTATTAGCATGGAAATTAAAATTACAATATTTAAGTCTATAGTAAAAGTTAAATTCATGATTTAATAGCCTTTTTTGGTAACACCCGGTGGACTTCATACCAGCCATCTTTGCGGTATTTATAAACGATTGTTTTTGGAGTAAAGGTAATGAGAAAGATATCTAAAAATATTAGTCTTGCAGAACGATTTGGTGGTATTTCCTCTAAGATTACATCTTCGTAATTGTGGGGACGAATAATAATTTCAAAAGCTTCAATATAAGCTTGGGGAATGGCTAACAATATTTTTCCTAATACAGTTAACCAATCTTTTAATTTTTCTCGGGATGGATAACCGCGAGGTAAAATTAGCGCAATAATTACACCGATAATGATGTTTGCTGGACTCAAATCGGATGTAAGCAAAAACCAAATAGCAAGTCTTAATATGAAATTCCCAACCATGAAAATGCCATCCAAAATAGTACAACTGTAACTAGGCTCATTACACCAATAAGATGCTCGAATTCCTCAAGTACCCGAGGTAATTTCAAAGAGGTACTTTTAAATATCAACCAATACAGCAACCAACCAACAGCTATAGTTACAACTGCTTTGAGAATACTCTCCAAACTATAAGCCTGGGGATAAAGAACGTTAGCTGTAATTAACCAACCCAACAAAAGAACAATCGCAGCCCAGAATCCCGGCTTTGGTTTTTGCCCTTCCCCTCGAAGTAAAAAAATAAATCTGGCATATACCGTTACTGTTCCTACAACAGCAATATTCATCGCAATTTCCTGCCAAGACAATAAATTCTTCATTGTCAAAACTTTTGCACTATATCCCGTCAACAAAGGCATACCGGATATAGAAAGACTGGCTATAACCAAAACAACCCAAGTAGGAGTATCAATGGGTTGCCACTGCAATTGCTTAATATTGCGACTGGGTAAATTACCCGCAGTCAAAAACAGCGCTGCTTTTGCTAAACCATGCGCTAAAGCGTAATATCCTCCTTGTAAAGGAGCAGCGAGAATCCAACCTAATTGCGAAATTGTACTCGAAGCTAATATCCGCTTGGTGTCGTTTTCAAATAAAGCATATATAACCCCCAAAAAAGCAGTTGCAACTCCAAAGCTTCTCACAATGGGATCTATTTCTTCGACAATCAACGCACATCTAATTAACGGATAAACCCCAGCTTTCACAACTACCCCCGACAACAAAGCCGAAACGGGAGTATCGGATTCCGAATGAGTTAAAGGTAGCCATAAACCCGAAACAAAAACTCCTCCTTTAACCAAAAGTCCGACAAAAATTAATGCCAATGCTTCTGGTGGCGCTTTACTTAAGCCAGCATAGGCAAAAGAATTATTGGCTTGATATACCAGCACAGCGCCGATTAGATAAAACAGCATAGCTGTATTGCTGATAAACAAATAGCGCAGAGCAACCCAAATCGAACGATCTGTACGGGGATAGGCAATCAGTAGGAATGCAGCAATTCCGCTGACTTCCAAAGCGACATATAAACTGATAAAATCCGTACAGGCGAATGCTGCGTTAACGCTGCCATGCACGACAATAGCTTGAGTATAGAAAAAAGCTGATTTATCGCTACGCCAACAATATAAAATGACAGCAGCACTTACTAAAGCATTAGTCAATATGAAGTAAGCGCTCAATTCATCGACGCTTAAAGTTACCCCAAAACTATCTAATAGCTCTAACGTTAAAGGTGACTGTTGTATGAATAGTATTAACGCATAAACGAAAGAAGCAAATGTTCCCAACAAAGCTAAATAGCGGTCAAGTTTGGGAATAAGATAGATGGTGAAACCTAAAAAAAACGGTAGGGTTGCCCAAACGATGGTAATAGTATTCATGATGGGGTATTGTTTTTCTCGATTTCATTACTTTCCAAAGTCGGATTATCCTTAGCCAACTTCATTACACCTACTAACATCAGCGCTTGAATGGAAAAACCAATGACAATTGCTGTTAAAATCACCGCTTGGGGAACTGGATCTGCATAAGTACGATTTGCCACACCTGAAAAAATCGGCGTAAATAAACCATTCCGAGAAGCGATCGCCACATAATAAGCAATTACTCCCGTACTCATGACATCCATAGCCACGATTTTCATCACCAGGTTTTTTTTAAAGATAATTCCGAAAAATCCGCATAATACCGTTGCAAGGATACAGGCTTCTAACACAATATTTGCTTTTTAGGTAAAGTTTAGTTATATTTATTTTCTAGGTAATGTATTATCTTTTCTCTATAGAGTTCCGGTATATCCTGGGTAATAGATATACGAAAAACCTTCAATTAAAATAACTTTTAATCGAGTTCTAATAATACAAATGCTTTGCTAAGAGCAGGCTCTGGTTTGAGATAGAGCGTGTTTAAAGAATTTTACATCTCTCTATAGATATAATTTTTGAGTAAAACACCGCTAATAAAAGCATACTTGTATTCGCAGGAAGTTATTGTTCTACGCATTGATTTTTATACTTCACCTTTTTCTTAAGAATTGATTAATGACTTATATATAGAATAAATGGTAAGAGGCGTTCAAGGCAAGGAATTGGTTTTGCAAGGGAATTGGGCATTGGGCATTGGGCATAGGAAATTGAAAATTAATAATAAGATATCTTAGGGTGCGTGACGCTTCGATACATGTAGTTCGGGATTAGAATCGTTATATTGTGTCATGCAGTAACCGTAAATAAAGGTGAAATCGGAACTTATAGGAATTAGGGATTGTAATCAAATTTGCTGGTTAGTCTCAAACCAACTCGGTCGTTTTCTGTGGATTCACCGACTATGAATAGTTGTGTATAATCCCAAAAACGGAATGCATATAGTATTAATTCTGGAAATTTAGCTTTGAGAAAATAATTTAAATGCTGGTATTTTTGATATATTTCTTCTCCTTCTTCTTCAGAACCGAAGCTTTGAAAAAGATATTCTCGTTCGTCCGGGTAAAAGCTTTTAAATTCAGTAATTTGGAGAAATTCGGATTTAATTAAAGCATTTTGAAGTGCTGTTTGTTTGGTAGAAGCGGTTTGATAAAGAATTTGATGGTGATAAGTTTGTTCGTAACCACCGTCATAATGTCCGTAAGTCAAAACGGGTGTTAAGGATTCGAGAATTTTATCAATTTTAGACTCTAAATCGGTTTTTGGTTGAGCTACAAATGCTTCTATATTATTTTCGGTAATTATAATATCGTTAAATTCAGGAGTTTCTTGAGGAACGGTAGAAGTAACGCAAATCCAGTTTTCATTATCAAGTAGTTGTCCGACTATGGCAAAACAAGAATATTCAGCCGAACAGCTAAATTCATAAACTTCTAAATCGTATAAATTTGATTTTAATAATTTTGATAGCTGCTTGTAATAATTTTTGCGTTGTTGAAATTGTGGGGATTTTCTATCTACTTCATCTTCTTCATCTTCAAAAACACATTCAGCATAAGAACAATATTCATCCAGTGTGGGGACACCGATTTCTTCTATTTCCCACCAATTATTAATAGCAATTTCAATGTCGGTATTTTTCATCCAACCTTGGGAATAAAGTAGAGATATGAAATGAAAGTTTCCTTTGACGGAAGATTCCCAATAGAAAGGTTGCCATTCTGATGTGTGGTTAGAAGGAAGACGACAGATTATTTCTTCTTGTAGTAAAACTTCGAGAGTTGCGAGGATTTGGGTTGTTGAGGGGTTCATGTGAATATTGAAATTATATTTTAAACGCAGAGGGACACAAAGGTAAACGCGGAGGAGCGCAGAGTTTTTTATAAATTATGATTTGCTGCTGCTCTAACAATTCGATTGCCATCACGAGCAAGAATCGAACGAGTTTCTAAAGGTGTTGATTCGTTTTGGGCAACAGCATATCTTTCTAACCAAGAAGCGGAATTTGCAGCTTGAGTTAATGTTTGTTGTGGTGTGAGGGGATGAAGTAGAGTTACGAATCGGACGAAAGGGTTATTTGATTGAGCGTATTCTGCGAGTAGAGTCGGTAAGTCGTCGGTGTCGGGGTTGTAAATTCGGGGGAGACTTTGAAGGGTTGGGGATTGTTGAATATTAAGTTGTGAAAAAGCCGATTGTAATGAAGCATTATGATTATTAGTTCGCTTATAGATTAATATTTCTGCTTCTTGGGTTTCCCATCTGCTTTCTAGTTCTAATTTAATTTTATAGATATCAAGGGGAGTAAGATTCGGATTTTGTAGTACAATTGCAGTCGAAGAAAGCTCTTGAAGTAAATCTTTTGGGGTATTTGGATGTTCTGCAACCAATCCCTGGGTAGTAGAATTATCTTCTTGAGCAGCTTGTCTAAGAATACTTACAGGAGCATTCGGATTTTTGATAACGTCTTGAATTGAGCCTTTACGATATTGAAGAATGAATTTTAATATAGATAATGGTGTTAGAGGATTTTTCGCAATTCTTCGGTGAATATATTCACTCATATAACATCCAATGTGAGATAGTTCGTAAGCAAGCAGTTGTTGTAAATATTCGATACGCTGTGCTTCTGAAGTTTGAGGATTGAACGCTACAGCCATTCGCATATCCCAATCTTCTAAATATTCGCTTTCATCATCGGGAGTTTTCTTATGTTGTTCCCATAATCTTTCTCTCAACAAAGCTGGTACTGATGAGTTTCCCAATAATGCAGCTACTACTTCTTGATTAATGCGATCGCGATTGTATTGGGTATTCAATAAACACATCAAACCATCCAGAATATTGTAGTTTTTTGTTAATTGTTTATTTTTAGACCAAGGTTTGCGTCTTCCTTCAGAACGTTTTCCAACTGTATATCTCCCTTCCCACTCTAGAGGAGATTCTTGTTTAGATAAGTATTCAAGAGTTTTTCTTTCCAATTCATCAAGAGAATTTACTAAAGCAATCCATTCTTCAAAAAATATTGATTTGTCAAGCTCCTGTATTTGCTGAAGCGTAAATAAAATCATCTCAGGTGACTGACCTTTATAAATAAACGTTTTAATCTGCTTTAATAAATTTGGTGTGATATCCGGAGCTAATTCACGCAACAATTCTTCTGTCCCATTTAATTTATAGGATTTATTTGCTAATTCTTCTAAAACCTTTCCAACAACTGCAACCGATACCGCAACGGCATATATTCATTCTGCAATCCTTGAATTAACCTTCTCTGGGGAACCCATTCACTCAAAAAACAAGGAGCTACGGGAGCAAATCGCATCAACTCCACCGCTAACCTGTCATTTTGTCCCAAATCCAGATTCCGCAACACTTCCGCAATAGTTTCTTGATAATCTTCTAAGGTACCCGCAAAATTAACGTGCAATCTTGCAGCTTCCACAACTGCGGAATAATCGCTGTTGAGTAGAATTTCTAAAAGACTTCGGGGAGTATCGGCAAAAGATGCAACAGCAATCTGCATTTCCTCCGATTCCGTCAGTAATTCTTCGGGTGTTTCTAAAAATATTTGTAAATCCGATGCACTAATCTGAAGTAACTGCATAACTTTAAATTTATTATCTTATGGTACTAATATACTGTTTTCCCCTTAATTGTCAAAAGATTGATTATTTCACATCTTCATTATTCTCGTGAAGCCTGCGCCTTGTAAGCCGGAGGCTTTCTCGCAGAGAAATCAATTTCAAGGCTAATATACGAAGTACGTTGAAACGCACTAAAAGCTTTGCTCAGTCTGATTTATCAGACTTTGTATGTCAGCCTGGGAATTTATTCCAAGGCGGTTGTTGAGTCCAAAAAACAATAAAGACGGAGCACATCATGCCCCGTCTCTACACAAATAAAGCTATAAACTTAAACAGAAAATTATCTTGGTAAACTGCTTACTTGTGGTTTATTCATGTGTCCGTAAACCATTCGAGAGACTTGTTTAATAAATGATTTAGCGCGTCGATCGCGGAAAGGTCTATTTACCATAATACCTGCTAAATAACGCTTACCATTAGGCATTGTTACAATACCTGCATCACCAAGAACAATTCCTAAAGTTCCTGTTTTGTGAGCAAATTTTGCATTTCTACCAAAACCCGATGCTAAATACGCTTTATTCTCAACGCGATGCATAATATCTAAAACTTTGGCGCGGCTGCTATTACTTAATAACAAATTATTAGAAATCAAAGCTCCAACTCTAGCTAAATCTTTAGGGCTAGTAGTGTTAGTTCCTTTAAAGTCACCAAGTAGATTGCGGATGACTGTATTTTGCAATCCCCAATTACGAAAACGCTGATTTAATCTGGCTTTACCACCCAAGCGATCGATAACCATATTAGTTGCGGTATTATCGCTGATGGTAATCATTTTAGTAACGGTTTCGAGTAAACTAAACTTAGTGCCGGGACGTTTATACCGCATTGTTCCGGAACCCCCAGTCATCAAATCGCGGCGCATTACTACAGTTTCATTTAACTTAACTCTACCGGCATCTACTTCTTCAAATAAAGCAACTAAAAGCGGGAGTTTAATTGTAGAAGCTGCAGGAAATGCCTTCTCTCCATTTATGTCTAAATAATCTCCAGTTTCCAAATCCATGAAAAAGATTCCTGGATCTAAATAACTGTAGCGAGACATCAAACTTTTAACTTGAGAATGGAGTTGTGGTATTTGACTTCCTAAAGGAACAACCCCAGCAAATGAAGATGCAGCAGGAAACCGCACGGGAATCTTTTCTTCACTAGAAATCTGATTAGAGTTAGAAGTAGTGCGCTCTATAGATGAAAAATTAACTATCCAATGAGAAGAAGTATCGCCTTTAACTAATAGCTTTTCAGGAGAAACTGTATAACCTGGGGCTAATTCAACGACTAAACGAGTAGTTTTATCGTTAACTTTACCAACTCTAACTTCTTTTACTGCCGAACTATATTTTTTACGAATAGTATTACCCTTTAATTGCGTACCAGGTAAATCTATTACAAGTCGCGTCGGATTATTAATTAAAAATGCTCTTGGTTGAACTCCTGAATCCGTAGTTAAATTAAGTTGATTGCGCGTAGGATTAAAATGCCATGATTGAAAATTAGCCGCATTTAATGGAGATGATAACAGTAGAATACTGCTAGCAGCACTAAGAAATAATAAGGGTAGTCTCATGTGTATGATTTGCGAGCAACCAAAGAATTGATTTGAATAAAGTTTTCAGTTTTTCTATGTATTCTCCGGAAAATAAATATCAGTATTTTCCGAAAAATAATTTTGATTTGTAATGCACTATTTTGCGATTGTTTTGAAGACGTTTACATAAAATAAATGGTTCCAGTGTTAGTTTTAACTGATATCTTGCATAATTGTCTCTAAGTCTAATTCCGTAGAAATAAATTGATGCAGTTAATATACAAAGTACGTTGAAACCTACAAAAATCCTTTCGCAGTGGTCAGAAGAGCAACTTTGTTTGCTCACGGTGGGAGTTTATTTCAAGGCGGTTGTTGAAAATAGTGCGTAAAACTATTGAATATTGTTCGTAATAACACTGTCTTCGCTTCTTTATGGAGTAAGGCATAATGTAGCAAATGAATCTTTAACGGAATAATATATTGATATTCCTGCATCTACTAATCACCCTATGAATATTCTCTCGAACTACATAAACGGTGAATGGCAAAAATCCACGGCAGCCGAACACCTTGAAGTCATTAACCCAGCCACGGCAGAATTACTAGCTAAAGTACCTTTATCACCAAAATCAGAAGTCAACCAAGCAGCAGAAGCAGCTGCGGAAGCTTTCAAATCCTGGAGACGTACTCCGCCAACACAACGAGTGCAGTTTTTATTTATACTCAAGTATCTATTAGAAGAAAATTTAGAAGACATTGCTCGCACTATTACTTTTGAATGCGGCAAAACCTTGGCAGAATCAAGAGGTGAAATACGTCGTGCTATAGAAAACGTCGAAGTTGCTTGCGGTATCCCGATGATGATGCAGGGAAGCAACCTCGAAGATATCGCTAAGGGAATAGATGAAATAATGATTCGTCAACCGCTTGGTGTATGTGCGGCGATTTGCCCTTTCAATTTTCCGGGGATGATTCCTTTTTGGTTTTTACCTTATGCTTTGGCTTGCGGTAATACCTACATTGTCAAACCTTCGGAAAAGGTACCGCTGACAATGCAAAAAATATTCACTTTGTTGGAGCAAACTGGTTTACCTAAAGGGGTGGTGAATTTAGTTAATGGTACAAAAGACACTGTAGATGCAATTTTAGAACATCCACAAATTAAAGCAGTGAGTTTTGTTGGCTCTACACCGGTAGCCAAATATATTTACAGTTGGGGTGCGGCAAACGGTAAACGAATGCAGGCTCAAGGTGGTGCAAAAAATCCGATTGTGATTTTACCGGATGCAGATATGGAGATGACAACCCGTATCGCTGCCGATAGTGCTTTTGGATGTGCTGGGCAAAGGTGCCTTGCGGCTTCCATCGCCATAACTGTAGGAGAAGCCAAAGACAGTTTTACCGAAGCGATCGCCGCAGCCGCAAACAAGCGAATTGTAGGAAATGGTTTGGATGATGGTGTACAAATGGGAGCAGTAATTAATGCTGGAAGTAAAGCCAGAATTGAGGGATTAATTGAAAAAGCAGCGTCATCGGGTGCAAAACTATTAGTTGACGGTAGAAATCCAAATATACCCGGTTACGAACAAGGCTGTTTTATCCGTCCAACAATTCTACAAGATGTAAATCCTTTAAGCGAAACTGCAAATACAGAAATATTTGGGCCAGTATTAAGCTTAATGCATGTAAACGATATTGATGAAGCGATTTCCTTAGTAAATAACAGCCTATTTGGAAACATGGCTTGTTTATTTACCACATCCGGAGCCGCAGCCCGTAAATTTCGCTATGAAGCAGAAGCGGGAAACATTGGAATAAATATCGGAGTTGCCGCACCAATGGCATTCTTTCCCTTCAGCGGTTGGAAACAAAGTTTCTTCGGAGATTTACACGGGCAAGGAAACCATGCAGTAGAGTTTTTTACTCAAACCAAAGTAGTTGTGGAAAGATGGAAAGATGAATGGTCAAGAAAATTTTAACCGTGAACAGTGAGCAGTCAACAGTTAGCAGTGAGCAGTGAGCAGTTATGAGTTAATATCTGAAAGTTGTAAACTCAATTTTCAGTAAAAATTAATACTATAGTCAGCTATGTTTAATCTGAGATAAATTATTTCTCATAAAGTTGATTGGTAATCTGTAGAAAATATCAAATCAAATGAAGCGCAAATTACAATTAAGTTTATTATTATTAACTCTGACAACAGCTTGCGTTAACACACAATCAAGCTCCGAGCAAAGCAGCGAAACAACACCATCCCAGATAATTAACTTAACTCAAACTGGCTGTCAATTTCTGGAAACGGAGAATAAAGATTATGAATACCAGACTACACAAGCTGAAGACTGCAAGCAAATAAATAGTAAAACTTTAGCAGAAAGAAAAAAGGGCTTTAAACCTCTAACGTTAAAATCTGGAAAATATACCTTTAGAGTTACTAACAGTGATGTTCCCTACGAATTAGGCTTCTACTTGCGTGGAGAAGGAGTCAGTCAAGTAACGTTACCCAAAGTCAGTGGAGGTGGTTTAAACAAGGGTAATACTCAAGATTATCAAATTACTCTCAAACCAGGTAAATACGTTTTTAGTTGCCCGCTGAATCCAACACCCGATTATCCGATTGTTGTGCAATAATTAACCTTTTCCCAATTTTACCGAGTAATGGCACAGAAACAGTGTAATATCCGTCACTGTAAGTTAATTACGAACAAACCATAATAATTTATAGGTAGTGTAGGAGTCCAAAATGAAAATAGCTATTATCGGTAAAACATTAGTTGCGTCTCTAGGTTTGTTAGCTTTGTTCGCACCTCAACATGCTGAAGCTCAAATAGTACCAATCCCTAAGCCACAACCTTGGGTATCTGTGGGTGCTAAAGATGGTGACGTGACTTATGCTGTAGGTGCAAAATTTGCCGGTTACGGTGCAGAATTAGGAGTAGGAGAAGATGGTGCTGTAGGTGTAGACGTACTACAATTTCTTCCCTTACCTGTAGTTTCTCCTTACCTCGGATTAGGTTACTACACTGAAGATAAAGGTGTTGCAATTTCAGGTGGCGTACAAGTTAGCCCAAGCCAAAACTTCTTTGTAGGTGCTGGTTATAATTCAGTTCGCGGTATTAACGGACAGTTAGGAATCAAATTTTAATTGATTAATAATATTTTGAATTAGTTCAATTTAGGCATCGTTAACTTTTTAGTTAGCGGTGTCAATTTTTTAAATAAAAAGCCGATCTTCAGCTTGTAGGGTGCTGTGACAGTTAGCTTGATTTCTAAGGCAATAACAAGGTTTTCCTGTCACGCACCAACCAAAGGCTTATGAAAACGTTTTGTGTGGATTAATCGCTTATTGTCATCAACCAAAAAAGCCAAATATTAGTCTGGACTGGCTTTTATAGCGTTTCCTAAGCAACTGAGGTACAGCGATTACCTCACCCCGATAAAGCTGTGCTTTATCTCCCCTCTCCTTATCAAGGAGAGGGGTTGGGGGTGAGGTTTTGTGTGTACTTCAATAGACTGGGAAACGCTATATCTCAATCCGCTTAACCCGAACTCAGGTTAGTTAAACAAAAGCAAAATTATCTACACTCAAACTTTCAAAATTCAGATTTTGCAAAATCGCGATATCCGAACCATCAACAGCAATTACAGCATTTTTTCCTTGTTGACTAAGATCGATATCTTCCACACTAATACCTAAACTGGCAATGCCAATAAAATCATCATCGACTTTAAAATCAAAGATTTTATCCGTACCTTGATTAAGTTCTAAGATAAACACGTCATTACCAGTGCCACCATAGAGACTATCATTACCCAAACCACCCGTTAGAGTGTCATCACCAGCATCACCCCAAATTCTGTCATTACCAATGTCGCCAAAAATCAAGTCATTACCAGCTTTACCACCGATACGATCGCTTCCTATTCCACCATAAATAGTGTCATTTCCCCCAACATTTCCACCACCGGAACGATTATTTAAATCCCCTCTTAAAACATCATCACCACCTTGTCCAAAAATTAAATCATCACCCAATCCTCCAGCTAAGGTATCGTTTCTATCTTCACCAGCAAGGGTATTGTCTGCTTTATTCCCTACCATGACATCGCTTTCTTCTTTCACTACATCGCCATAACGTAGGAAATTAAGCAAATCATTGAATTCGTCTTGATTCAATGGGTTATCAATCAACTCGAAAAATTTGTCTTCGTTTACAGCATCATAATCAAACTCTGCCAGTGTATTTTCGTTACTCGCTAAAGCAATTAAATCAGCTTTATTATCAACTCCATCAATCGCATCAATCAATCCATCAACAAAATTGCTATCCAAAGAATCAAAAAATCCTTCCGGAGTAATATTATTCGTCTCACCGAATAGAGTTTTACTCACATCCGAAAATACAGAATCGGTAGGCAATATAACAGCTTGAGGATCTAGTTGATTTACAAAAACAGTAATGGTTGTATCCGTTTCGGGAAAATATCGCATTTTACTGATATAGCCAAAGGTTCCGCCATCGTGTCCCCAATTTTCTCCCCAAGGGGTTTTTTCTTCGTATACACCATTACCATATTGGCTGCCTACTTCCACTTCCGCTTCATCAATATTTGACCATGAAAGCATTTTATTGAGACTTTCAGGTATTATCAATTCCCCACTAAATAACGCATCGCTAAAACGAGCTACATCTTTGCTATTAGAAACGATTCCGCCATCACTTAGGGTTGAAGCAAGAGACGAAAACGCATCCGTAGTATCTTCATAAATACCATCTGCACCCAGACTTCCATCTTCCCCCAGCAAATCTCCGTAGCCCCTAACGAATCTTTCATCTGGAATCTCGTCTCCTACAAAATAGGTGTTATCTAATCCTAAAGGTTCTAAAATTAAACGATTAACCTCACTTTGATAAGAATTACCTGTAGTAGCTTCAATTAACATTCCTAACAAAAGGTAATTAGTATTGGAATAAAAGAAGGATTCCCCAGGTGCAAAATAAGCATCCTCTCCGGAAACATAATTTTCAAGAATCGCTTCCCGACTTCTGTCGATATCTGCACCATTAAGCACTGCTAATTCATCTGTAGCGAATTTAAGGTTATTTGTATAGCTGAAAATACCGCTGGTATGATTCATTAATTGCTCAACGGTAATTTCTTTAGCATTAGGAATATTCGCGATCGTAGAATCTGGCAGCCATTTATCTAAAGTATCTTGCAAACTAAGCTTTTCTTCTTCCACTAACTTAAGGATAGTTGCACCCGTAAATGTTTTGCTGATACTACCTATTTTGAACAAATCATCTGGATTCATCGATTTCTCAGTCTCCAAATTAGAAACCCCGCTCGCACCGTACCAATTTTCTTCAGGGCTGATAACAGCGACAGCTACACCGGGTATTTTCGTACTTTGCACAACTGAATCGATATTTGCTTGTAACTGCTGAGCTAAATCGGAAGAAATATTGTTATTCATTGTCGTAAATTCCTTATGTTTAGTTAATAATCAATTGGTGGGTGACAGTAAAATCAATTTATTTTATTGAGTGATAACGACATACCGCAACTGTCACAAAATCTATAAACTTTTCACTGCTAACTGTTCACTGTCCTCTGCTCGCTGATTTACTCTTAATAGCTTCTTCACCCGTCATTGATTTCGCAATATCTAGCAATTCTTTTCGAGATGCGATTTCAGATAATGCAAAAATACCAAATTTCTGATTATCCTGTTCCCAAGCCACAAAACTAACTATTCCATCCCCCTTTCCCCGAGTAAAGAAGAAACCATTAATACCATTGTCCAGATTTACCTGCCGACGATTATCTCCTTTAGGGGGCCAATGTTTTACAGCTTTAGTGGGTATGGCTGAAATTTCACCAATAATACAAGAGAGTGGATTCGCTTTATACTCACAATCAGGTTCAGTACTGATATTGACTCTCAAACCTTTTTCATCAGAAGTCACAAAAGGATAGATTGGAGTATCTGAAGCAGGAATATAGGAAGGTAAACGCATACTCAAACCGGGTGATAGTTCGAGAGATATGTCATTAACTAAAGGCTTGAATATATTTGCTGGTTCTCCATTTACGGAGGGTATATCAACAAAAAAACTAGTGGACAAGACCAAAAAACTTACGAATAAATTAGTCTTCATTTTCCTCTTATTTTCTCATTTAACAAGACTCTCTAGTAAATTAACTTCAGAGATTCATGTTTCAATATTGTCTATGGTCATAGATATTTATGACTAAAGTCACTACGGGTTATTTTCTCAATCAATATCTCAAAGACTTTACCTTGAAGCGGATGAATAAATATTGATAAAAAAATAAACACAGCCAATAGCCCCAGCCTTATAGGCTGCGGGCAATTTAGCGCAACTTCATACAGAATTGGTATAAGTAATAATCTATATAGTTTATCTGTACATATTCTATAGTTCAAAAGGTGAAACAAAATCCAAAACAAATATCAAGAAGATTATTGATTACCGATTTATAGCTTTGATTGAGTTTAATTAAAGACTTTGCTTCTACTATTTCTGCTTGTTGCTTATTTAGCTAGAAATACACAAGTACCCATCGTCAATATGATTAATCCTGCATCATGACTAGCATCACAAATATTTCTCTTTTGAAAGACATCAGCCCTCAAATTACTTCTCAAAACTCATTCACTAGCTTCATCACATTCGGTGATAGTCTTGCAGATGTTGGTAACTTATTTATCACTACCCGCTCAATCAATCCAAATCCACCATCTCCACCTTATGCGGATGGAAGATTTTCCAACGGTGAACTCGTACCAGAAATAATAGCGAAAGAATTAGGTTTATCGGCTTCTACTCCCTCCCTCGCTGGTGGAGATAACTATGCATTCGGAACAGCAGAAACTGGTTCTGGCTTTTCCGATGAAGGGCTACCCAATGTTGGAGAACAAATCAAAACATACTTAGATATAGATGCGCCTGCTGAAGGCGATCTTTTTTTTATCACAGCAGGTTCAAATAATTTCTTTCCCGATATAGATGAAGAAGTAATACCGGATAATATATCTACACCTGCAAGCGTATTAGAAGGATTAACCGAAAATATTACCACCTTAGCGGATGCTGGAGCAGAAAACTTCATTATCCCTAATATTGCACTTTTAGGTAGCCTTCCTTTTGCCAGGAATGAAGGAATTAGCGATGCTTTGAATACTGCATCAACTGAATTTAATTCTTTGCTCGGCAATAAATTAGATGACCTTGAAAATGAGTTAGGAATCAATATTATTGAATTAGATGTTGCTAGTGAAATTGCTCAAATCCTAGCAAACCCAAGCGCTTTCGGTTTAACAAACGTTAGCGAGCCAGCTTTAAATACAGAAACTCTAAATGTCGTACCTAATCCCAACGAATATTTTTGGTGGGATGAATTTCATGCGACAAGCGTTGTTTCGAGTTTAGTTGCTCAAAGTGTAATTGATGAGATTCCTAAAGATACAGTTGGATTCCGAGATACTAAAACTCCTGCTAATTTCCCTAGTGTTCAAAGTTTATCAATATCCTATAGTGACTATGAAACTAGTTACTCAATTGCTGACTCTGGAAAGGATACTAGTAATTATACATTTAGCTTTGGGGCTGCAAACGAATACTTAAATAGCTTTGTTTTCGGTGAAAGCAGTGAAATACTCTGGTTTGCAGATGCCAAGCAAAAAAACATACCTGGAGATATTCAGAATACTCTATTCGCGACAGACAGTTACTTATAACTCTCAACTTGAAGCATTCAAAATTATTCTCATTAAATTTCAAGTTTCATAACTATATCAATATTAGTACTTAGCAACATTTTTCTAGGTACTTTTTCATATTATTATAAATAATTAAAAGTTCTTTCTATTTATCTGAATATAAAATATTTTAAAATAATTTTATAAATTATTTACTGATACTTCATCAACTCAAATTATCAGTTTAGCAGTAATCTATACTAATGATTATAAATATTTTGTCACAACGACTACAAACATTACAATAATCGCTAAAAATCAACATATTATTGCTTTATATCTCCTAACTAAAAAAAATATTTTTATATATTGCTTAAAAAGTAACGACACTTGCTAGATTATCGCGAAACTAAAAACTACTATAATTTAGATTCTATAGAAAATGTTAACAGCTAAGGGTAATCCAGTATATGTACCTAAGTAAAAGTAGGAATAGTCAAACTAATCCTACATAAAAAAAGCCCTCAGAAAAATTACCATTAACTGCAAAAAAATCCCTTACAGTCCTGCAATTCATCTATCAGGATTTTAGCTAAACAAATCAAATAAGTATGTTTACCAAAAAACAAATTAGTAATTAATTCAAAATTGGTTCGTAATTCCATATTAGTAAGTTGTATTTGTTTTTTATTCATCACTTGATGTTATTCAAAATTCATATTTTTCATTTCCCTCTTGCTTCTAGTCGGCAATAATATCTAAATCTAAACTGGGTGCCAGCATCTACTGATTTCAATTATGTTCCGCTACATATTCCTTTATTGAGCAGTAAAAATGGCAAATCCAAATGCAAAAGAGCAGTACATGCTCGAATTGATTAATCGAATCCGAACTAATCCGGAGGCTGAATACGATTTATTAGTTGATTCTAGTAATGAAGATATTAAAAGCGCTTTAAGTTATTTCAATGTCAATTTAGATGTATTGAAATCTCAATGGAATCAACTCCAAGCCTCACAGCCAGTAGCTTGGTCAAATAAACTACATGAGTCTGCTGTTACTCACAGCAAGTTGATGATTGAGGAAGATAAACAATCACACAATTTACCTAATGAACCGAAATTAGGCGATCGCATTCGTAATACTGGTTATGAATTTACAACCATAGCAGAAAATATTTACGCTTACGGAAGTTCGGTATTTGAAAGTCATGCGGCTTTTGCTATCGACTGGGGGAACAGTACTAACGGAATCCAAAGTCCTCCCGCACACCGTAATGCTATTATGTCTAACCGCTTTCGAGAAGTTGGGATAGGTATTTTACCGGAAAATAATAGTAGTACGAAAGTTGGCTCTGTTGTCACAACTCAACATTTTGCGAATAGTAAAAATCTAACAGCAAACGATAGATCCTGGCTGCTCGGTACAGCATTTCGTGATGTCGATAACAATGACTTCTACAGTATTGGTGAAGGTTTAGACAATATTATTTTAAATATTAGCGGTATTAGCAACCCAGATTTCAGTACTTCAATCGCAACTCAAGATGCTGGTGGATATCAAACTTTATTATCTCCTGGAGAATATCAGGTAGAATTTATCCGGGATAACAAAAATATCAAGACAGAGAAAGTCACTGTAAACGACGAAAACGTCAAGCTAGACTTAATGATAGACGGTAAAACATATCAACTAGATGACGGCAAGCGAGATGCACACTATAATCCAGGTAGCGGGGATGCAATAGTATTTAATGCTTACACCGCCGATGCTAAATATCAAACTATTGATTTTATCTCAGTAGGTTTATCTAACTTAGGCAACCCATCAAAAGTTTTTCTCTATCAAGACAGAGATAACGACAGACAGCCAGATAGCGACGAGAAAATCTTAGAAATTGATACTAATATTTTAGATAAAGAGGATTTTGCTCATATCCCGATTCAACCTACAAAAGTAGAAAATACATTTTTCGTTGGAGCTTTATATGGAAGTCAAAACAACAATCCCACATGGGTTCCTGTAGATAATGACTCATCGGCACAGCAATCTTGGATAGCTGCAAATAAGGCCGGTAATTTAGACCTAAATAACTTTTCCACTTCTCTATTAACAGGAAAAAATTGGCTCTTACGTGCTAGTTCATCAGATAGCACTATATCAGAACAGCCTATTTCACCTGGCATTTCTGTAAACAGCGGCAAATCAGAACCTATCGGCACAAACTTACAAAAGAGTAATAACATCGAGCTAATCGATTTAACGAATCAAATTAGTACGGTAAAAGCTTCCGTTGAAGTTACCCGTGATGCAGACTACGACAACCTCATTGGTTTTTATGCAGTGAATAATGCTAGCGGTGGAATTGAAGTCAATGATGAAATAATAAATCCTGGTGATTCTAGATACAAACAAGCAGCCCTAGAAAACCGAATAACGAGTCTGGAATTATTACATACTGATAAACGAGGAGAATTCAACGGAACATTTGCAGGTGGAACTATATTTGCTCCTTTCATTATCGCCGATGGTGATTTATCTGATGCTCTTAGCAACAATGCAGAAGTTTACTTTGCATATCAAGGTGCAAACAGCGACAATTTCGATCATATTCGATTAATAGATGACAACAAATTTGGTTTTGAAGATTTAGCTGGAGGTGGAGACAAAGACTATAACGATTTGATTGTCACAATAGATTTTACCGTCTAAAAATAAATCTCATCTAATAATAGATAGGACTCACACAACTGGCACAAGTAGTGGCATACTTGCTTGGAAATATTGCTTAATAGCTGAACAGTTGTTCAGTTTTGGCTACAATGATAATCAATATTACTATTTATAGTTAAACTATTCTTCCAAGATAGTAAAGAGATATGCTCTGTCTTGTATAAATACCTTCTCCCATGCCTAAATCTAAACCAAAACAGCAACTATCAAAACTTGATTCACCGTGGACTTGTGAGTCTACTGAAGTGCATATCAACACCGTTCGCCAAGTACAGCTAGAAATCATACCTACAGAAAAAGCACAGCAGATGGCTGATTTTTTCGGAACTTTAGCCGACCCGCACCGTTTGCGCCTGCTGTCGGCTTTAGCGAAACAAGAGTTGTGCGTTTGTGATTTAGCCGCATCTGTAAAGATGAGTGAATCTGCTGTCTCTCATCAACTGCGAATCTTACGTACTATGCGTCTGGTAAAATATCGCCGCGAAGGACGCAATGTTTATTACAGCTTGGCAGATAGTCACGTTACTAATGTATACCGTGAAGTGGCTTCTCACATTGACGAGGCAGAAGTTTGATTTTGAGTAATTATTAAAACTTGTACAAATAACATTACTTTCGATAATATATGAATACATGTTCACATGTACAATAATTCATGTATTGGAGTGGAAAATAATGACATCGAACAAGTCAACGCATTCTGATTGCTGTGGACGCGATGGCGGTCACAGTCATTATGGAGAATTCAGCCTGAAGAATGAAATTGTACCTGTTGCACTGTCGATGATTTTGTTTGTGATAGGTTTGATTTTCTATGAAGATTTGCACAACACTCGCTTTTTTTTAGGTGAGTACTTGGTTTTTGTCCCCGCTTATCTCATAAGTGGTTGGGCTGTTTTGACCGCAGCCGGACGTAATATACTGCGGGGTAAAATATTCGATGAAAACTTCCTGATGACAGTCGCCACATTAGGAGCAATCGCCATTCATCAAATTCCCGAAGCTGTAGCGGTGATGTTATTTTTCCAAGTTGGAGAGCTTTTCCAAGATTTTTCAGTAAGTCGCTCTCGCTCTTCGATAAAATCGCTTTTAGAAGTACGTCCAGACTCAGCCAATCTCAAAGTAGATGGTGAAATGAAACCAGTTTCCCCCAAAAGCGTCCAAGTTGGTAACATAATTGTCGTCAAACCGGGCGAGAAAATTCCTTTAGACGGCGAAATTACAGAGGGTGCTTCGCAAGTAGACACTTCTCCATTAACTGGAGAATCCGTACCGCGAACCGTTCAAGTTGGAGAAACTGTTTTAGCAGGAACGATAAATAAATCCGGTGTTTTAACCGTTCGAGTCAGCAAGTTATTTGAAGAATCTTCGATTTCCAAAATTCTATATTTAGTAGAAAACGCTAGTAGCAAAAAAGCGACTACTGAGAAATTTATTACCCGCTTCGCTCGCTATTATACTCCAGTAGTTGTTTTCTTCTCTTTAGCAGTAGCAATATTACCACCACTATTTGTACCAGGTGAAACTTCAGCAGAATGGGTCTATCGTGCTTTGGTGTTGTTAGTAATTTCATGTCCTTGTGGTTTAGTAATTAGTATTCCCCTGGGCTATTTCGGTGGTGTTGGAGGTGCTGCGAAAAGAGGTATTCTAGTCAAAGGTTCAACATTTCTCGATACTCTTACAGATGTTCAAACAGTTGTATTTGATAAAACTGGAACTTTAACCAAAGGAGTTTTTAATGTCACTCAAATAGTTCCGAAAAACGGTTGTAGTGAAACAGAATTATTACATCTAGCAGCAAAAGTTGAATCACAATCTAATCATCCAGTAGCAAAATCAATTTTATCTGCATACGGTGAATCGGTTGAAACTTCAGATGTGAAAGATTATCGGGAAATTGCCGGACATGGCATTCAAGCTAGAGTCGGGAATTCAATTGTTATTGTAGGGAATTCTCGTTTGCTACTTCGAGAGAATATTGAGCATGATGTATGTGACGTTGAGGGAACGATAGTACATGTAGCTGTAGATGGGGTTTACAGGGGAAGAATTACTATCGCTGATGAACTCAAAGACGATGCAGTTGAAGCGATTCGGAATTTAAAGAATGCTGGTGTGGAACAAATTGTTATGCTTACCGGAGATAATCAAACCGTTGCTCAAATCATTGCTCGACAGTTAAATTTAGACTCTTATCTTGCAGAGTTATTACCCGAAGATAAAGTAGAAGCCATAGAGACATATTTAGGTAAAGCTAGTAAAGGTAAGAAAGTAGTGTTTGTTGGTGATGGAATTAACGACGCACCCGTAATTGCTAGAGCCGATCTAGGTATGGCAATGGGAGGATTGGGTTCGGATGCAGCCATTGAAACAGCGGATGTGGTACTGATGACAGATGCTCCTTCTAAGATTGCTGAAGCGATTCAAGTTGGTAAAAAGACTCACAAAATTGTTTGGCAAAATATCGTTTTGGCTATGGGAGTCAAAGGCTTATTTATTATCTTAGGAATATTTGGTATTGCAACTTTATGGGAAGCGGTATTTGCAGATGTGGGGGTAGCTCTGTTGGCAATTTTGAATGCAGGTAGGATTTTGAAAGTTAATTGAATAAATAGATACAAATCAAAAAAATAACATTGCTGAATCCAGCGATGTCAGTAAAGCGTAACCTTATGGTCACATTACATTTACCTTTTCGGATGACGTCGAGATGTAGCATTACTACGCCTCTAACAATATAAAACGCAATTTCATATTTAAATTCAGCAACGCCGAACAACAGTGTAATTAAAGGAGACAAATGTAACAAGTAGTTAATATAAATTCGGTAATGGTGGTACTGATAAGGCAACAGCTACAATTACCATCAATGGCGTTAACGATGTACCAGTTATTGACAATATTATTGCCAATCAAACAGCTTCAGAAAATGTCGCCTTTAATTTTACCATTCCAGGAAATACATTTTCCGATGTTGATAAGGGAGATAATCTTACCTACACCGCAACTTTAGAAGATGGAGTTGACCATATTCGCTTACTCTCCGATAACACCTTTGGTTTTGAAGATTTACCCAACGGTGGAGACTCAGACTATAACGACATGATTGTCAAGATAAGTTTTAGCATTTAAAAACTTACAACCTGCTTGCCTTAGTCTAGAAATCATAATGTGGTGGAATAGCAATATTTCACCACATTGAACGTTAAGCGTCGGATTTGTTTGAGGAGGTAAAGCTAATTCAATCATCGCAATTAGAACGGATGTATTCATACGTGAACTATTACCACTATTTATTTTCACTAAATTATCAGACTAACTTCTTAATAATCCGACTATTTACTTGATATATATCAGAATAAATACTGATAACTTCAACTATCTAAAGACGACTCAAAGTTATTATAGGGATATAAGCAAAAAATGAACTAAGCTGCGGAAGCATTTAACTTATATATTTATTTGGCATTGACTAATGGCTACAACTGTTGTCCCTTCTTCCCTCTTCCTTCTTCCTTCTGCCAAGAGTATTGTGCATGTTTAATGCAAAACAGCTTAGCAGTGACTATAATAACTATCAAGTTCGTTATGTCAAGGTAAAATTTACGGTTTTTATTATTTTAATTCATTGTTTAATTGATCGTGAGTGCAGGTTGCTAAACCTGCTTTTATTTGCAATAAAGTTAAAAAACATATATCAACTTTTAACAACGGTTAAACTATTAAATATATTAGCTTTTAGACAATTGCTGTCAAAATACTTACTTATGTATTGTTTATACCCTTGGCAAATATAGGATTTTTTCATTACTATATTTTTCAGTAATTACCCGAATGGCATATGTTTCCAAATCTAGGTATTAATAACATTCAGCAGTCAAGAGTAAAATTAAGCAAATAATGTTGTCATTCATCTTTTATTAACCTTAATTTAGCCTGTTAATAACTTCATGGACATACTTTGATTGAAGCAATTTATGACAGGGGCAACCCGAATGATACTGATATTATGACCGCACTTTTACAAATCGGCGATCGCGCTATTAATGTTGATGAGATTCTTCCACTGCTCAAGCAGTACGGAATGCTGCCTCAGCTACTAAGAGAAATAGTTATTGATGACGCGACTGCTTCTATTTCGCTCTCAGAAGAAGAAGTAACAGAAGCGTATAAACAATTTTATCAACAACAGCAGTTAGGAAATGAGGAACAATTACAAGCTTGGTTAAAATCCCGTGGCTTGGAACGAGAACAACTAGACTACTTGGTCACTCGTACTCTTAAATTAGAAAAATTTAAACAAGATACTTGGGGAGCAAAGGTAGAGCCATATTTTCTTCAACGAAAGGAAAAGTTAGACAAAGTCATTTATTCGTTAATTCGCGTAAATGATATTGCTGTGGCTCAAGAATTATACTTCCGCGTTCAAGAAAATGAGCAGCCCTTCGCAGAATTAGCCCGCGAATATTCAAAAGGTCCGGAAGCCCAGACAGGTGGATTGATTGGTCCGGTAGAGTTAGGAGTGCCCCATCCAGTTTTAGCAAAAATGTTGCTCAAATCTCAACCGGGGCAAGCATTACCCCCGACTCGTCTAGGAGATTGGATTTTAATAGTGCGGTTAGAACAATTTCTTCCGGCTCAGTTAGACGCAGCTACACATAAGCGACTGCTAAACGAGCAATTTGAAAGCTGGCTACAAGGAGAAATATCTTCTGCAATCAAAAACGGGCAGCTATCGGCAGACAAAGATGATTCTAGCGAGGGGTAATTCTATTTTAGATTTTAAATTTTGGATTTTGGATTTGAATTTAAACAGTTTCAAATTAGAAATGTTTAACTATATTTATTTTTTATCCCATTGAAAAAATAAGCAAGCTATGCGATGTTTTATTGCCTGCATTTTTAGGTAAGCTCCTATACACAACCACAGCAAATAATCCCACACCCCAGATAGTTGCTCCCCAATACCGTAATGTCCTCAAAATTCAAAATCCAAAATAAAAATGACTTATACAACAACTAATATCCAAGAATTTTTAGCAGGGACTGTTCCCTTTAATCAGCTGCAGCCCGGGGGGATGGCAAAGCTTTTAGAAAAAGCACAACTGTACCGCTACCGGATGGGACAGGTTATCCTAGCACGGGAAAAAATGCCCGCTCAAATATCAATTCTTTTTTCCGGGCAAGTGCGTTTACTCGGTTACGAACCTCAAACTCAAATACCTGTAACTTTAGAAAGACTCCAACCCGGAGCAGTTATGGGTTGGCTAGAAACAGTACGGGGTGTACCTGGTTCTACTGCTATAGCTTCGACGGAAGTTATTTGTATTAATATTGATGCTGCGGAGTTTTTGGCTTTATTAGGTGAAGATGAAAATTTTAGTGCATATTTTTATAATCGTGCGGGAATAGTTGAAGTATTTGAATTACTGTCGAAACAGCTGAGACAGCAAGCAAATAACCAATTAATTTTACAAGCATTAAATTGTGCTAATACCAAAGAATTAGCGCTAAAGATTTTTGATGACACACAAATTGTTAGCTTAACTACTGGCTCGCGAGCTAACCAATTAAGTCCCGATTATCACTGGTTAGTCAGCGGAGGAAGCGTTTCCCCCGAATTAGTCGGCAATCGTTTTGATGCAGATGAATCTTTACCAAGAGGAAGCCGGGTTCGTTTGTTGGGAATAACAGCAGAAGTGTTTTCACCATCAGACACTTTATTACAAAATCCTACCGAAGACGTACAGCAAGCGGACATAACCGAAGTAATTCCCCCTGGTGGCTCTTCAACAACATATGAAGATATTCCCTACGCACCTGCTGAGCCTCCCGAAGCTGAATACGATCGCGGATACAAGTCTTCTGCTGCTGCGAATAAGTACCCCCACGTGCGCGGAAGCGGTTCAATAAACGCTATTCTGGCTTGCTTCCACATGTTGAGTAAGCATTTAAATATGCCCTTCCGCAAGGAAGTTATTCGTAAAGTGTTAGTTAACCAAGAGAAACGCACGGGTTCCTTATCGTTACAGCAATGCGGAGCTGTAGCACAGTTAGTTGGTTTGAGACCCCAATTAATTGGCGTACCCGCAAGCGCATTAGGAAGAATTGAACCCCCTGCAATTGTTCAATGGCAAGATAGTTTTGCCGTACTTTACGAAGTTAGTCCTAAAACAACAGTAGTAGGCGTACCAGAATCGGGAATCCTAACTCAGAAAACTTCAGATGTCGCGCAGGTACTGCTTCAATCGCAACCTCAAAACGAAGAACAGCAACAAGAGGCTATTCCTGTATTGCTGCTGCAAGCCACCGAAGAAACACCACAGCAAAAATTCGGGTTAAGTTGGTTTTTACCTTCGTTAAATAAATATAAAGGCGTACTCATAGAAGTATTTATCGCCTCCTTCTTCTTCCAGTTGTTTGGTTTGGCAAACCCCCTGGTAACACAAGTAATTATTGATAAAGTAATTAATCAGAACAGTCCGGATACCTTGCAAGTTCTTGGTGTATTTCTATTAGTGATTGCAGTTTTTGAAGCAATACTTGGTACTATTCGGACTTACTTGTTTGTAGATACGACAAACCGTATCGATTTAGCTTTAGGTTCGGAAATCATCGACCACTTACTACGTTTACCGTTACGTTACTTTGAAAAGCGACCCGTAGGTGAACTTTCCACCAGGGTTAACGAATTAGAAAAAATTCGTAGCTTTTTAACTGGTACTGCTTTAACAGTGGTTTTAGATGCGGTTTTCTCCGTTATCTACATCGTAGTAATGTTTATTTATAGCTGGATATTGGCTTTAGTCGCTTTAGGTACGCTGCCATTATTTGCTATTCTTACCTTTGTCGTTTCTCCTATTGTCCGCCGACAGCTACGGCATAAAGCAGAGCGTAATGCTCATGCACAATCCCACTTAGTTGAAATTTTATCGGGTATTCAGACAGTTAAAGCGCAAAACATTGAATTACGTTCCCGTTGGCAATGGCAAGAACGTTATTCTCGTTATGTTAGTGCTGGCTTCAAAACGGTACAAACTTCTACTGCTGCTGGTTCTACTAGTGGTTTTCTCAACAAGCTTTCTGGTTTACTTGTACTGTGGGTAGGAGCTTATCTGGTATTAGACGGCAAACTAACTTTGGGACAGCTAATCGCTTTTCGCATCATAGCCGGTTATGTAACTTCTCCTTTATTACGTCTTACTCAGTTGTGGCAGAACTTTCAAGAAACAGCTTTATCTTTAGAACGCTTGAGTGACATTATCGACTCGCCTCAAGAAGCTACTGAAGAAGACAGAGGTAACATTCCCATGCCGATGATTGAAGGAGCCGTCAAATACGATAACGTTTCTTTCCGTTTCAAACCTACCGGACCAATGCAGCTAAATAACATTAGCTTGGAATTTCCAGCTGGGGTATTTGTCGGTGTCGTCGGTCAAAGTGGTTCCGGTAAAAGTACATTGATGAAACTGCTACCGCGTCTTTATCCCTTAGAATCCGGGCGCATTCTCATTGATGGTTACGACATCAACAAAGTAGAACTTTACTCACTACGACAGCAAGTAGGTATTGTGCCACAAGATACCTTACTTTTTGAAGGGTCCGTACAGGAGAATATCGCCTTAAACTATCCCGATGCTACTCCAGAGGAGATTATCGAAGCAGCCAAAATTGCAGTAGCCCATGAATTTATCATGGATTTGCCGAACGGTTACAATAGTAGAGTAGGCGAACGAGGTAGCGCTTTATCCGGTGGACAGCGTCAAAGAGTCGCAATTGCCCGTACAATTTTACAAAATCCGCGCTTATTAATTCTTGATGAAGCTACCAGCGCTCTCGACTATGAGTCCGAACGTCAGGTATGCTTGAATTTAGCAGAAGCCTTTAAAGGCAGAACTGTTTTCTTTATTACACATAGACTAAGTACAATCCGTAATGCCGACATTATTTTAATGTTAGATAAAGGTTATGTTGTAGAACAGGGAACCCACCAAGAATTAATGTCGCTTAAAGGGCGCTACTATTGCCTATATCAACAGCAAGAAGCACAAATTTAGAGGTCAAAGGTTTAAGGTTAAAGGTCGAAGGTTGAGGAGTGAAAGGTTTAATTTATAACTTCTAATCTTAGTTCCTAAATCTTATACTCCTAACTCCTAACTTATAACTCCTAACTCCTAAATTCCCATGACTCAACTCAACGGTAATCTTAACGGTAAAAACTCTCCGCAATCTGTACTTCCTGGATTGGCAAAAACTCCCCAAGATTCTATTCACCAAAAAAGTGGTAGATCCCATGTCCCTGAATTTGACCAACCCGTAATTTTACGGCGATCGCCAATGTTGTCGCGGGCGGCGTTATGGAGCATTCTGGGTGTAACCGTATTTACAATTTCCTGGGCATACTTTTCCAAAATTGACCAAGCGATCCCCGCTCAAGGACAATTAGAACCCCAGGGAGCCGTTAGAGAAGTACAGGTTCCCATCAACGGTATGGTAGAAAAGGTTTTTGTTAAAGATGGGCAACGAGTTAAAGAGGGAGACGTACTCTTAAATCTCGACCATGCAGGTGCTGAAGCCGAGCTTGTAACAGCCCGAAAAGTTCGCGAAGCTTTGAAGCTAGAAAATCAGTTTTATCGCAGCTTGTTCAGTGGTTCCGGTTCCCCCTCTACCGTAGCTTCAGTTAAAGTGCCTCAAGAAATGGCAAGGTTGGCACAAAGCCGAAGCGCTTTATTACAAGAAAATCAATTTTATCGAGCGCTGTTGAGCGGAAATGCTAATGGTGCAAATTTAACCGGAGAACAGCAACTACGTTTATTTTCCAGCCAACAAGAACTAAGAACCCAAGCCGCTCAAATAAAATTAGAACAAGCTCAATTACAACAACAATTAGCACAAACTAAAGAACGACTTGATAATGCTAGGAATGTTCTAGCTATCAATCAAGGTATTCTTAACGATTTAGAACCTTTGTTTAAAGAAGGAGCAATTGCTCGTTTACAATATCTACAGCAAAAGCAAGAAGTTAGCAATCGCAAGAGTGAAGTTGCTCAATTAGGTCAAGAAATACAGCGTTTAAGATTAGCCATTACTCAAACAGGTCAGCAATTACAAAATGCTTTATCAACTTCTGCCAAAGATACATTAACTCAAATTGCAGATAATCAAAAACGTATTGCTGAAATTGATAGTCAAATTAATAAATCAATTGTCGAGAATGAAAAGCGAATTGCGGAATTAGACGGTCAAATTAAACAAGCAAAATTAACTAGGAAGTACCAAGTTGTTAGAGCTCCAGTAGATGGAGTTGTATTTGATTTAAAAGCCAGCAATCCTGGATATGTAGCTAACACTACCGAACCCGTCCTCAAAGTCGTACCCGAACAATCACTGATGGCTGAGATATTTATAACTAATAAAGACATTGGGTTTGTTAAGGAAGGAATGCCGGTTGATGTTAGATTTGAAAGTTATAACTTCAGTGAATTCGGCGATATTAAAGGTACTTTGGTATCTGTAGGTAAAGATGCCTTACCCCCAGATGAAATTTATCCTTACTATCGCTTTCCGGCTCAGGTTAAGTTGAATAGACAAACTCTATCAGCTAACGGAAGACAATTGCCACTTCAATCTGGTATGTCCGTTACAGCTAATATAAAGACGCGAGACAGAAGTATCTTGAGTATATTTACCGACAAATTTACCAAAACGGTTGAAAGCGTCAAATTTGTGAGATAACTAGCCAAAATTTAACCTTTTTTTAATAAAATATGATGCAATTCCATCTCATAGTGATTTATGAGATGGAATTTAACTATAATTGTAAGAAAACAATAAACTTCCTATAAAGAAATAAAATATATGTGTTATTTTATTTACTATCTAATATTTTAGATTATTGTGTATAAGTAAGATTACTAGGCTAGTGTTCCCCTCTTGTTCTATCAGTGTAGAGAGTCAGATTCGTCTCTTGAAAAAGGTAAATAGGCATAATGGTAGAAAATTAAAATAAGATTATTTCTACCCAAAAAGTAAAATAACATGCTCTACTTTTAATAAGTGTTGTCTTAATAGTTATTTTATAGCTACTTAGCACAACATTTCCGGAGGATATAGCAAACAGATTGTATTGCTGTATTGCAGCTTGCTGAAATTCAAGCGAGTTGAAATACCATTCAAACCGTCCATTTGGGTATTGCCTACTGACACATAGTAATAGGTTGGTTTTTTGCTAACTAATACTTTTTAAGATGACATATGGCAATTTACTTTCAAGGAAAATATTTGCGGTTTTAACTATTTTGTGCTCCTCGCATAATATGAATTTTGGAAATGAGCTATAGGGCTAAAGCCCCCAAATTGTTGTCGTAAAAGGGCTGTAAAAAATCCGGATAGTTTTTATAAATAAGGGAACATCTGCAAAATAATATCTTCAGAAAGTAAAAAGAATCCTGTTTTGAAGAAAGTCCAATTACCGTAAATTTAATTTTCTACATGTAGCATAACACAGCAATATTATTTTGAAGTGCATCTGTCTCAAGAAACAATTTTTAGATAACAACTAAGAAAAAGGAAGAATGAAAATGCTTGATTCGGAAAACGTGAACCAATACAACTTTGCTTATTTAATTGACGTATCCAATAGTGTCGATGAAAAAACGTTAGAGAAAGCCAAAGATGCTTATATAGGTTCGATTCAATCTTTGATAGATATAGGCATTGCAGATGTTAGCAACTTTGCAGTAATTCCTTTTGGCTCTGATGCATCTCTTTATGGACCATTAAATGCCACAGAGGCAATTTCAAAAATTAAAGGTTTGTCTGGAAAAAATGGTTTTACTAATTTCAACGCAGCACTTGAAACAGCAAATCAATTTTACTCTACGGTACCCAGTGGAGGAAAAAACACAGTCAAATTTCTCTCTGATGGATATTCAACCATAGGAGGAAGTTTTAAAGAATCAGCATATGCTTTACACAAGGTTGCTGATGTTCAAGCTTATGGTATTGGAGCTGCAAACATCCAAGATTTGAGAATTATAGATTCAGATGAACCAGTGATAGTCAATGAAGCATCACAATTAGCTGCCCGATTTGTCGATCATATGGGTGGTTTAGTTGCCGATAAATCTCAGAATAGTGATTCAGAAGGCGATAGTAATGATGAAATTGAAGTTGCTTCACCTCCTCCAAATCAAGCTGTAAAAGAGAACTCATCAGATAACGGAAACGAACAAAATTCAAAAACAGGGGAAAAAAATCTAGTTGATAATTCCGGCTCGCCAAACCCACCAACCTCTATCGAAACAGGGATTGACAATAGAGACGATTTAGGCATAGGTAGCAATATCGACGGATTGACCGATCTCGAATTTCCCATCATAGATGTCGAGGACGTCTCCATCCAAGAAGGGAGTATCGGAACCAGTATTGCCCAATTTGTGGTTAATTTATCTTCACCTGCTACCGAGGAGATCCAGTTTTCCTACCAAACTGTCGATGGAAGCGCAATTGCTGTTTCTGATTACAATCAAGCATCTGGACAAATTACCATCCCGACTGGCGAAACTAGTGCAGCAATTAACATCATAGTTAATGGCGATCGCGAGATAGAGCAAGATGAAGAGTTTACCCTAAACCTTAACAATTTATCTTCAGCAACCTTTGCTAACAATGAAACAGAGTATAACAAAGTTGCCGTCATAGAAAACGATGATGTTGCCCAAAGTTCAGCAATCATTCCTCAAAATGAAGTCCAAATTCCACAACCGCAAGATTATGGAAGTCTTCTTAAAGGGAATCTAATGGATTTACAATCTTTTACAGATGAGGTGACATTAGACTTCACTGTAGAAAGAGAAGCAATATATGACAATGTTGTTGGATTTTACAAAATCAACGATATAGAAGGAAGCATTACAGATCCCGTAACCGGAGAAGAGTTCAAACCAAGCGATGGAGAAGCTTATGCAAAATTAGCAATCCAGCTTCGGGAACCAGAACTCGAATTGAGCTTAGAAGAGAGTCAAAGTTCTATTACTATCGAAGGCAGTCTCTCTGGAGAACATTATTACGCTCCATTAATTGCGGTTGACGGTGATTTCAGCCAAGTTTACTTTTCGTTTGCTCAAGCCAATTCCGATAAAGCAGAGCATATTCGCTCTTTAGGAAACAATACTTTTGGTTTTGAAGATATGTTCAATGGTGGTGATAATGACTTCGACGATATCGTTATCCAAGCAGAGGTTAAAACTATTTAACTTGTTTGCTGATTTCTCTATTATTGGCTATGCAGCTAGAGTTTGACACCCTAATTTAACATTTTGCTAACTGTTTCGATTTTAGAACTCTGATTTTGATAACACCTTAACCCTTCCTTTTTAATAGGGAGGGACTAAATTTATTTTTGTTGATATTATCTTAAGCCAATGGATTGTTGTTAATTTTAGTTAGGAGATAATTCGATCTGTCACATTTAGTATTTAGGCACTGATTACGCTTTGATTTGATTACTAAAGAGCCTAAATATTATTAACTATTTAAGGATACTTCGTTCCCGGCTTTACAATCGTCCGCTACCTAGTACTCTGGCAAGCCACAATTGCCGGGTAAGGGCAGGCAGGGGGAGCAGGGGAAGCGGAGGGAGCAGGGGGAGAAAAAACTTTTTATTTCCACGCTAAACCCAGCAAAGTTCGCTTGGCGAACCACTAGATTGGATTAAACTAAGTCTATACCAAGCGTTCTTGCTTGTAGACTAGCCCAAAACAATATGTTGCTGATTTCTTAAAGACACGCTGCTTTCATGCAAAGATTATAACCCGGCTAATATAGGTTTGGTTTTGCGGGGTATTCCTTCAGCCCTATTTATCTAGAATAAGTAAGCATTACATCAATTAATATTAAGAATAAAACTAACTTATCATATTGATAATTAAGATAATTTATACGACTTTCTTTAGAGAATACAAGGCTAGTCATGTGTATAATAAATTACTTCTATAGCCTAAGTAAATAATTTTCCAGCAGAAAAAATAAATTTATTTATTTAAGTATTTCTGCAAACAGAATATCAATATTTTTACATTTAATATATAGCTGCATCCATATTATTACTTATGTAGTTGTTGCCGCGCGCATCGCATAAGTAAAGACTTTGATACTTTATCAAAACTAAAAATCGGTAAAATTATGAATAAAATCATACAAACTCAGGAATTAGCAATAGCGATTACAGCTAAAAATCTGAATCCTAGTGTTGTTAACTTTGATTTTTTACAGTATAGCAACATCATTTCATCGGAATGGGAATTAGCGCGTAAGCCAGTATATACAAAAAACTTGACACAACTTGTCTTTAAAAATGGGATTGCAATTGTCGTACAACCTAAACGAGTTATTTTTGCTGAAGCTACTGATGGAAAAGAGATTGAAGAATTACAAATCCCGCAATTGGCATCTAAGTATATAGATAAGCTACCTAATATAGAATATCAAGCTGTAGGAATTAATCCCAAAGGCTTCGTAACTTTCACAGAGTCAAACGATGCTACCAACTATTTATCAAATAATTTACTTGCTTCAGGAGAGTGGCAAGAATTTGGTAGTACTCCTGTAAAAGCTGCCATTCAATTAGCTTATACTCTAGAGCGTTCTCAGTTTAATTTAACAATTAACGAAGGATTACTACAAATTTCAGAAGAAAAGTCCGTACCGGCGGTATTATTCTCAGGTAATTTTAATTACAGTATTAACGACAACGAAGCCCAAACTCGTTTACAAGATTTGAATCAAATTATTCGTAACTGGAAAAAGGATTTAGAAACTTATAAAGAAATTATTAACAATAAATTTCTATCTAATAAGGTGAATAATAAAAATTTGATTCCTTTTGGTGTTCCGATTTCTCCATCTGTCTAGAGTCATAGACTGATTGCCAAGAATATTCTTTAGTTTGAGACTGAATATGGTTAAAGATTAAATCGTAAAAACACAGATGATTATAAACCCGGTATTATTTTAAATACTGGGCTTACTTGTCTGTTTTAAAAATCGAAAATTTTTACAATTTTTATGAATTAGGGCTTAGATAAACCCTCTTCAAGTAGTATAAGTTAGGGAAGCTTTATATTTAGAAGACTTAAGTGTTAATTCTATTTAGCAATTACACTGATATTACCTCTAATTTGTACCCCTTAAGCAATTTTACGGTTTTCAGATAAAATCTTTACTAGATATAAAGGAATACATACCTTTTTTTACATCGGTATTAGCTAGGATGCCCTGTCTACCTACTCCAAACAAGCTATGACTGTTACGCTGACTAAATACCCCGCACCATTACTGAATAAGATTGGCACCTACGTTTGCCAAGCAGTTATTTATATTCAGCAACAGCAACCAGAATTATTGCTTGACAAATATAGGAGTATATCTTGGCGTGACAATAACAATCAACTGCGTCTAAAAACAAAACTAATAGAAATAATTGCTAATACTGGGGATTGGGAATTATTAGTTAACCGTGTAGAAGGGTTTATTCATACTTTACTAATATCTAATTCTACGAATACTCCTGTCTTAATCAAATTACAAGAAAAAATTCGCCATTTAAACCCCAATACAGTTGTAGAATCAAACTCTTCTAATCAAAAACAAGATAGAAACTCTCCGGAATTGACTCAACAGGAAGCTGTAGCTAAAGCAGATAAACAAAATATTTCTGAAAATCAACCTGACAATAACTCTACTAAATCGATTCCGGAAGAAGCTTTAGCTACAGCAGGCGAACAAACTATTTCTGACAATAATCAAGATGTAAATTTTGTAAATACACAAATAGACGAACAAGCAGTCAATCAACAGCACAGCACGATCGCAGCATTACTTATAGATGCAGAGAATACAGAAATTACCACAGAAACGGAACAATTTTTAACAGATTTTTCTACTAGCCCCATTCAAATCAAAATTGCCTTTGCAAATTGGCAGAATATGGGTACTAAAGATAACGAATTTCACCAACGCGACTACGATTTAATGCATGTTCCTTGCTGTCAAGATAACGCGGATCAAAAAATTATCGCTTTTGGATGGACAATTGATAAATATTTTCCGAAAGTTAAAGAAGTTTTGCTATGTGCATCGGACAATGTCATGAAAAACCTATGCAATTATCTTCAAGACAAGGATTTAACCGTTTATCACGTTAGTCAACATGCAAGCAATTTGACTATTTTGAATGGTACAACCAATGAAACTCATAACCACACCATTTTACCTTCAATAGAAAAACTTCTATGTCAGATAAAAGAGATAATTGAAGAACAAATTACCGAGAAATCAAATCAATGGATAAAGCTCTCCAAAATCTGCAAATTATTTAAAGAAAAGTATAGCTTTGGTATAAACAAAGTTGTGTCTCATCACCTCCCTGGTAATAATGTCAAAAATATCTTTGTCAATAAGCCTGAGTTCGTAATTCATCAAATACCCGAAAGCCCAGAGTTATATGTTACTTTGTTCAAGATACCAACTCAGCAAAATACAGATGATAATCCGTAAATCGCGATTAGCGAAAATTAATATAATTGTTCTATAACTCAGTTTATTCAATAAATTTGCAAAAAAAAGAACTATTTCCTGCTTAAGAGTGAATTGAAAAATCGGCAAAAAAGGCAAAATTAACACCAGACAAGCCCTTATAGTGCCTTTTTCTTCAATCAAAATGAGAATTGCTTACGTTCACTTCTATGTTGAAGATGCCAAAACTTGGTGTGATTGGTTTGTACATCATCTTAATTTTCGTAGATTAGATGCCGATGCCCTAAGGCGTTGTTTTCCCGTTAGTGTAAATACAGATTCTCATACCTCCACCGAAGTAGTTACAAGCGGTGTAGTTAGCTTTGTGCTGTCTTCAGCAATATCTTCCATCAGCCCAGTAGCTAAATATCTGAGCCAGCATCCACCTGGAGTTGTAGATGTCGCATTCGAGGTAGACAATTTACCAGCGATTATTGCTAAAGCTAAAGCCCATGGCATAAAGTTTATAAAACCCACAGTGCCGCAATACACAAAAGACAAGGCTTACACTAACCAAATTAAGCTAATGGCTTGGGGGGGACTTACGCATACTTTAGTGCAAAAACAATTTATACAGAATGCTGTTGAAGATTATTCCTCGAATGCTTTTATCCAAGCCATCGATCACATAGTCTTAAATGTCCCTATCGGAAATTTACAGCCTGCTGTTGCTTGGTACCAAAATATTTTAGGTTTCCGCGAGCAGCAGAAATTTAATATTCAAACTGAATATTCTGCTTTACACAGTCAAGTAATGGTTTCCCATGATGGCAGCGTACAACTACCTATTAACGAACCTGCAACTGCTAACTCTCAAATTCAAGAATTTCTCAGCGCTAACCAAGGTGCCGGAATTCAACATATTGCTTTACAAACCAGCGATATGATTAGTAATATCACCAAATTTCGCAGCCGTGGAGTTGCTTTTTTGCCTATTTCTCAAAATTACTATTCTAATTTACAGAAGCGAACTAATTTACCTCTCAAACCAAACGAACTCGTCAAAATTGCAAAACAAGAAATTTTAGTAGATTGGAAGGAAGATTCCCCTAATGCTTTACTTTTACAAATCTTTACAAAACCTATTTTTCCCCAACCTACTTTTTTCTTTGAGTTTATAGAGCGTAGGCAATGCGCTCGAGGCTTCGGAGAAGGTAACTTTCGCGCCTTATTTGAAGCAATGGAACTCGAACAAATCAAGCGTGGAAGCTTATAAGTATAAGGTTTGTTTTGGCAGCTATTGATAAAGTGGTGGGACATTTTATTTGTTGGATCTCCCAAATCTATCCCTTCTAGAGAAGCTACGGTGTACATACAAGCGCTCTCCGCATAGCTTTGGGGGATTCAACCCTGTTAAATTGTTATTGCCAGCCTAGCGAAGTAATCAGCTTCGCTTATTGCTTCGTCGTTCCTCCTGTCTATGACATGGCTTTGATCTATTTTGCGAATAGCTCAAAGCTTTGTTGCGGTTAGCGTTTTAAGCCTTGCGTGTATACGGTAGCCTAAAAAGAATAAATAAAAATTTATAGATTTTAAAGCTGCTTCAAATCAAACTATTATTCAAAATAATTTTCATAACCTCATACCATTTATTTATAAAGATGCGCCGAATTTAGCCCGTGTAGACGGTGAATCTAGTTGGGGGTGTCGGTTTGGGTCCCCCAAACTAGTGTTACCCTAACGGGTCACTTCGTGAACGCGGAGCGTCTCCCGGAGGGAGATACCCGGAGGGGCTTTGTTTAAGTAGCTCCACTATAGCTAGAGTGTTAGCGGAGCGTGTCCGTAAGGACATGGGCGATTGAGCGCAGCTTCATACAGAATTGGTATTACACTAAAATATGAAATTAATTTACTTATTAAATCTTTACGATTGCTAGCTAGCAACAATTGCGATAATTTGTAAATACACTTTAGTTATGATTTGTAATGATAAGAATTATTACAGATTTTGATGGCCCAATTAGTGATGTTTCCGAACGTTATTATCAGGTATATATATTGTGTCTAGAAAAAAATCGCCATCAAAATCAACAAGTACGAACGCTTTCCAAAACAGAATTTTGGGAATTGAAGCGTTCGCGCATTCCTGAAAAACAAATAGGTATTATGTGCGGTTTGGAAGAAAAGCAGGCGGAAAGTTTTGCTCGATTGCGAAAGCAAACTGTACATACGCAGCCATATTTTGAGTTTGATACTTTAGCCAAGGATGCAGTAGAGGCTTTATCAAAAGCACAACAAGCTGGCATTGATTTGGCGGTAATGACTATGCGCCGAGTGCGGGAATTAGAATATGCTTTAGAAAAATTTAAATTATACGACTATTTTCCAGCCAATCGTCGTTATTGTCTTAATAATGATTACGTCAAAACTCGTGATATAGATGATAAACCTTTACTTATGCAACGTGCATTAAAAGAATTGTCGCTTGTAGAAAATACTTGGATGATTGGGGATACAGAAGCTGATATAACTGCCGCAAAAAGATATGGTGTTAAGTCAATTGCTGTAGAGTGCGGAATTCGCGATCGCGCTCAGCTTGAAGCCTATAGCCCAGATATGTTTATGAAAAATTTGATAGAAGCAGTTGATTTTATACTTAGAAACTAACCGCATTTAATAAACATTAAAATTATCAATAAAAAATGGGTTTAAGGGAATTAATTGTTACGTCGGAGCCGTAACTGCCAACTAAAGATTCCCTATTTTCCCAATAAAACTTATTTCAGAAAACTGCAAATTAACCACAATAATACAAAAGTGACTACAGTTGCAAACTGATTAGTCGTAAAATTGGCAGATTGCAATTGTTGTACAAGTGGACTAGCAATCAGTCCCCCAACAATTAAACCAACTATCAAACCAACTAAAGTCAATAAAGCTGCTCTCCCAAATCTACTTTCTTTACGATTAAGAAAATAGATACTTACTCCAACCCCAAGTACTAGCATCAATTGTAAAACTTGGTCGCCTCCGCTCCTATAAAATAAGCTATTGGCACTTAAACCAAGATACCAAACTCCAGGTATAACCACATCGAGAGTACTCGGCTTATCTACCATCCGTTGCAGCCATGCAGGTGACTGTTGTTTCGGAACGGGGCTTACATCGGGAGCTACCTGCTCTCTACGTTCGGGAAAGCGAATGCGTTCGGGCACTTTAATTTTTCCTTCTTGGCGCATCCGCAAGCGGTCCATCAATACAGCATCATAAGCTGCTTCAATCATTTCAAGACGCTGACTATCACCACTATACTGTTCAACTAGGCGATCGCGTGTATCTTGAATTTCTTCAAAGCTAGCATCTTCTGATACCCCAAGTTTTTCATAGGGATTTTGGTCGCTCATGGGAGTTAATTACTTTAGGCTCAATCGGCAGCAGTTTGTTAATCAAGACTATTTTATGATTTATTTTGCTAGAAACCAATATTATCGCAGTTTATTTTAAAAGTCTTACCTAGATATAACTATAATACTTGCTGCGATCAACGCAAGTAATTCTCACTAATAGTAACTTTAACATATCGCTATAACTCCGTGTATCCCCTCATGCCGTTGAGCAATTAGGGCTTTACTCTAGAATTTGAGATAAAAACACAAAAAGTAAACATCTTTTATGAAAAAATTAAAATTTGTGTTTTATTTAAAGCAACGAATTTTCTCTAGAGAAAATTTGTTGCCGTAAACCCATTCTTCTTTTTGTGCCGTTTAATCACATATAGATTTAAAATTGATAGCGTTTAAGTTTTTTGTAACTTGAAGTAACCAGTTTTCTAGTTTAATCTTCAAGTAACGAACTTGGATGCAGGAATATCTATAATTATTAGATATTACCGCAAGGGAAGAGGAGCATTGCTGCTTCATACTCAGGGTTGCATAAAAGATAAAATTTTTGTTCTTTAAGCCGCGACTCCATTTAAGATATACGCCAGTATGTTTAATGGAAAAACCGGTTGAGAGAGCTTTAGCATTGTAGATTATTTTTGCCCAAATGCGGATATTCGCGCCTTAAGGGCGCTAGCCGTTTGTAAATCCTATGAATTTTTTTGCAAAGTGATGGTCATGGCTCCCACTGCCAAGATTCTTGTAGTTGACGACGATCCTGCCGTTAGAAATTTAATTCAACGTTTCTTGATGAAGCAGAGCTATCAAGTGGAAGCTGCCGAAGATGGCAAAACTGCTTTAGCTCTATTCGAGCAATTTAACCCAGATTTGGTAATTTTAGACGTTAATTTACCAGATGTAATAGGGTTTAACCTTTGCCAAGAAATGCAGAGTCGTAACGGTGTTTTTGTTTTAATGCTGACTAGTCGTGCGGACGAAGCCGATAAAATTCGCGGCTTTTCCAAAGGTGCTGACGATTACCTCACTAAGCCTTTTGGTTTAGGGGAGTTAGAAGTCAGAGTCGCAGCCATTCTGCGCCGTCAGCGCGTTGTTACCACAGCGGAACAAAAGCGCTTGGTTTTTGAAAAATTGATGATAGATCCCGTCCGAAGAGAAGTGTCGCTCAATAATCTGCCAGTTCCCCTGACTGCATTGGAATTTGACTTACTGCATTTCCTAGCCAGCCACCCTGGTAGAGTGTGGCGACGCGCCGAACTAATTCAAGAGGTATGGGATTATGAATATGTAGGCGACCAAAGGGTTGTAGACGTACATATAGGTCAAATTCGTAAAAAGATTGAAGCTGATGCTGCTCAGCCTGCTTTAATTCAAACGGTACGTGGTGTTGGCTATAAGTTTGAATGTCCAGCTCCAGCCCAACAACCTGAGAAAGTATAGTATAACGGGAGGTTAAACCTCCTTTTACGTATTCTCAGATTACTGTTTGCCGCTTAGTTCTTAAATTTTGACATTGTTACTTCAATGTTAAAGATAGATAAAGCAGTAAGTCATCCACTCAATTTTTCTGATTCAAAATATCATTTATGTGTCAGGATATCTTTACAATATCTAAATCGTTTTTATAAAAAGCGAGATATTAGACCCAAATATTAAGCTTGTTAGTTGTCTATTAACTGAGTTTTATCATTTTTTGAATAGAAAGTAATCAACAATGTGACTTATAACAATTGAATTCTTTATAAGAAGGAGATTCGTTTAATTTTAGCATTTTACTTAATTAGCAAACCCGGCTTAAAAAAGACCGGGTTTTTTGCTATCACGAATAGGGAATTAATGCTAAATCAAGATTCTAGATAATGTTTTCGTAGGTTTTATCTAGACATGTCACAAATAACCAAATCATTTCCATAGACTCGCTTCCTAATACTCCCACCTTATCAAAGGTATATCTTTAGTGACAATTATTTCGCTTACTTATGCTCATAAGATTCTCAATCAAAGTGGGAGATTACGATGGCTTTTACTGCTCAATCCTTTCTGCTAGCAGTGGTGAAACAATGTTTCTAAATAGACACGAGCAGCTCGGCGATCGCTATCACCATTTTGAAGAAGGAACAAAGATAGAGCAGCAGTTAGCACTCGATCTTGATCCCAGTCTGGATGGGTTTCTAAGTAATTCTTCAAAGATTCGTGAAGTATTTCGGGAACTACTGCATATAGGCTTACTGTGGCGTTCATAATTCTTCTCCTGAAAATCGGGCTATTAAGGCAAATACGGACAGACCTAGACCTTTACGGTAGACACAGTGGGAAATAAAGCTTACTTCTGTCAAGCGTAAAGACATCAGCGAACTGCAATATTACATGAATTTCTGGGTTGACGAAAAAAATCTTGTCGCATTATTTTGCGCTAAAGAGGGGTAGGTTTGTCAATGATGCGAAATGTTACAAGGTCAAGTATAAAAGTTTAATACTCACGTAATAATAGGGTTTAGCAATGATTATTGTAACAAAAATTTACAATAACTAAGTCCTTTCAATCCTGAATTATATCGAATTGAAATCCCCAGCCATATATTCCAAAGCTTATTTCAACGTAAAATACTTGTGGAAAACTCCTCAACAGCCTGTGGAAATCCTGTGGAATCGGTGAGGAAAATCTGAGTTAATGATAAGAATTACAAAAATACTTTTTAGGGTTTGCTGTTTTGCGAATGAAATCCTTTCTCCGTAAGCATTTACCAACTATCGATACTCAGATTTGGATTTTAGCAATCGGTAGATTGTTAAGCGAAGTGGGTACGGGTTTTACTTTGTTTTATGCCCCCATTTTCTTTGTCAATCAAATTGGTTTATCAGCAACTACTGTTGGTATAGCTTTAGCAAGTCATTCCATCTCAGGAGTTTTTGGAAGGATTTTGGGAGGTTCGTTAACTGATTCTCTGTGGGGTCGTCGTCGCACTTTATTGCTTTCAGCGGCAATTTCAGCGGTTGGCTCTTTAGTTTTAGCCGCAACTCATGATTTTGTCACTTTAGTTATCGGTAATTTAATAAATGGTTTGGGCGTTGGCTTGTATTGGCCTGCGACTGAAGCTGTTGTTGCCGATTTAACTAATAATGAAAATCGCCGCGAAGCATTTGCTATAACAAGATTTGCAGATAATATTGGTCTGGGTTTAGGAATAGTTTTAGCAGGAGTTTTGGTAACAAACACTGCTAATTATCGCTTACTATTTATTCTCGATGGATTGTCGTTTATTATCTTTTTTGCGGTTATTTACGTGGCAATCAAGCAGAACCGCAATCATACTAATGTAATTAAAAATTCAATCCTGCAACAATTAGCTTCTTGGATAGCAGCTTTAAAGGATAGTCGTTTACTGATATTTGTTGTAGTGAATATTATCTTTACGACCTATATCTCTCAATTACATAGCACCCTTCCACTTTATTTTAAGAATTTTATTCAAGTCGATGAAGTGCAAAAAGGATTTGTTGAAACAACTATCAGCGCACTTTTTACTTGGCACCTAATAGTGGCGATAATTACACAATTACCTATCGCACGCTTGATGAAACGCTTATCTCATTCTGTAGCCCTTAGCATTTCGGCTTGTTTATGGGCAATTGGTTTTATTTGTATTTGGGTAACATCTTTTTCGCTTTCTCATTCCATAGTTTGGGTAGCACTAGCATTGTGCTTCTTTGCCTTGGCTATAGTCTCTTATACTCCATCAGCCGCAGCTTTAGTCAGCGAAATTGCTCCAATTGATAAGCGCGGTATTTATTTTTCAATTAATTCTCTTTGTTGGGCTGCTGGCTATTTGATTGGTCCTCCTTTAGGTGGTTGGGTTTTAGACCAATCTCAATTTGCGATCAATAATTTTTGGTTAAGCTTGTCTGTGAGTGTTGTTTTTACAATGATTATTTTGCGCTACTTACACCGATTGCTTTCTCATTTATAGTTTATTAATTCAGTTTTTGATTGTCATTGATAGAACTCACGCAAAAGTAACATCACTGTTTAATTACAAGCGACAGAGACGTATTCAGCGTTCACCGCTAGGTGCGTCTCAGCTGTTGATCGTTGCTAAAATCCTGCGTTAGCGGAGGGTGTCTGATAGGACATATGCTTCCCTAAACTTCGTTTTAGTCGTAATGACAAATCTTCGTTGCGTAAGTCCTGTAATAGCTATCAATGATAATCACAAATTAAATAATATTGTAGAAAAAATAAGCGGAACAACGAGCAAAGCTAGTGCAATAAGAAAATACTAAATAATTAATATCTAGCAATCTTTAATATTTCAGATTTAGACAGCATCATAAAAAGTTTTGAATCATTAATAAGCAATGATTCAAAACAAAAAAAAAGAATATATAAGCATTATTTTCGTCTTTCTTGTAGCTTGCGATAAACAGATTTTAAATCTACATTATGATGAGCTAAAGCCACTAAAGTATGATAAAATAAATCGGCGACTTCACCAGCTATCGCTCTGGGATCGTCATCTTTACAAGCCATAACCACCTCAGCAGATTCCTCACCAATTTTTTTCAAAATCTTATTATCACCACCTTCAAATAACTTACAAGTGTAGGAATCATCGGTAGGATTGTCGCGTCGGTCAGATATTACATCAAACAATTGTGACAAAGTATCGGCAGGAGGCGGAATCACCTTGCTATCGACTTTGTGAAAACAACTTCTTTCGCCAGTATGACAGGCAATATCTCCGACTTGTTCAACAGCGATCAAAAGAGCATCGCTATCGCAGTCATAACGGAGACTGTGAACATGCTGAATATGTCCGCTGGTGGCTCCTTTATGCCATAATTCCTGACGGGAACGACTCCAAAACCAAGTTTCACCAGTATCTAAAGTCTTGGTTAAAGATTCTTTGTTCATCCACGCCATCATCAAAACTGTGCCATCCAAATAATCTTGAATTATGGCTGGCACCAAACCTCGTTCGTCGTAGCGAATTTTATCAACGGGAATAGAGCTTTGCGAATCTGTTACAGAAAAAAACATACCAGCGAGATACCGCCCTTTACTAAGAATGATTCATAAATTCACGATATCATTCTGTATGGTGTATCTTTACGGGATGTTTTTACTCTATGCTTACTAAATATCTTAAAGAACAACGTTTCTTTGCATAGCATAGTGCATTCTCAATGCACTTAAAGCTACTTGATTAGGTTTGGGAGCTTCACTGTACCAACGGATAGCCGAGTTGCAAGCTACCCAACAAACATCTTGAACAGCCTCAGAATAGCCATTGCGAATCTCAATACGGCAAATCCTGATTTGACTTATATAACATATTGTTATTTTCGAGGGAACGCCCTTTTCAGCTAATTTACTACGATATAAGTTTGAAGCAGTATTAGCCCCTATCCGAAGATAGACCTTATTAATTCACTCTAGGAGACAACCTTGGTAAATACAACGATTAAAACTACCAAATCACAAGAAATCTTTTCAGCAGCCCAAAGCTTAATGCCGGGAGGAGTAAATTCTCCTGTCCGTGCTTTCAAATCTGTAGGCGGACAGCCTATTGTTTTTGACAGGGTAAAAGGTGCTTACGTTTGGGATGTAGATGACAATCAGTACATAGATTATGTTGGTACTTGGGGCCCAGCAATTTGTGGTCATGCCAATTCCGAAGTTATCGCCGCGCTGCATTCTGCTTTAGAAAAAGGTACTAGTTTCGGTGCACCTTGTGCATTAGAAAATGTTTTAGCAGAAATGGCGATCGATGCCGTTCCTAGTATTGAAATGGTAAGATTCGTTAATTCTGGCACGGAAGCTTGTATGGCTGTGTTAAGGCTAATGCGAGCTTTTACAAAAAGAGACAAAGTTATCAAATTTGAAGGCTGCTACCACGGACACGCCGATATGTTTTTGGTAAAAGCAGGTTCTGGAGTCGCTACTTTAGGTTTACCAGACTCTCCAGGGGTTCCTTCTTCTGTTACTAAAAATACTCTAACTGCGCCCTTCAACGATTTAGAAGCTGTAAAAGTATTATTTGAAGAAAATCGCGATCAAATTGCTGGTGTTATTTTAGAGCCGGTGGTGGGAAATGCGGGCTTTGTTCCTCCAGATGCTGGATTTTTGGAAGGATTGCGCGAAATAACTCAAGAACACGGTGCTTTATTAGTATTTGATGAAGTAATGACTGGTTTCCGCATCTCCTATGGTGGCGCGCAAGAAAAGTTTGGCGTTACTCCTGACTTGACGACTTTGGGTAAAATAATCGGAGGTGGTTTACCTGTAGGAGCTTATGGTGGTCGCCGAGATATTATGTCTATGGTGGCACCCGCAGGACCAATGTATCAAGCCGGAACCTTAAGCGGTAATCCTTTGGCAATGACTGCGGGAATCAAAACATTAGAATTGCTGCAAAAACCAGGTACTTACGATTACTTAGAACAAATCACGAAAAAATTAGCCGATGGTTTGGTAGAAATTGCTCGGGAAACAGGCCATGCTGCTTGTGGAGGAAATATCAGTGGCATGTTTGGCATGTTCTTCACGAGTGGCCCCGTTCACAACTATGAGCACGCTAAAGCTTCTGATACAGCCAAGTTTGGGCGCTTTCATCGCGGAATGCTCGAACACGGTATTTATTTAGCGCCTTCTCAATTTGAAGCTGGCTTTACTTCTATAGCTCACACAGAAGAAGATATTGAGCGAACCTTGCAGGCTGCACGAGAAGTTATGTCTAGTTTGTAGAGATTGATTGCAGCCTAATCAAAACTAAAGTATTCAAAAATCCCGTCTAATCTCTTAGACGGGATTAATCGCATTGAGGAGTATAGCTTTACTCACTACATCCACAACCACTATGCCCGCAACCTGTGATGGTTTTATGACCTTCAGCACAGGCTTCGGAACAATAGTGCTTGCCATCTCTGTCAATTGCAGTTTCTACTTTGACGATACATAAGCATTTATCGCAAGCACACTTCATTAAATCTACAGCAGCCATATTTTTTGATCTCCAAATAAATCATTATCAAAAACACTATTGAATATCTGAAGGGATATTCATATATATACTACCATACATTTAGTTGATGTATTCAACTTCTAAGAAATGTCGATGATTACAGAAAATTTACATTTATAAACACTGCAAGAAAGATATAATCTTCGCGTAAGTCCTACTCCCTTCCCAGCAGAAGATTTCCCATAAAAAACCGCAGAGAGCGCAGAGAGCGCAGAGAGTGCGTAGGAAAAAGCTAAAAATATATAGGTAATTTTAGAGCGAGATAGGAGTAAGCATGGTTACAGCTTATAGTTTTTCAAGAGGAATAAGCTAAGCCGCACCCCCGGTGAAGGCTGAAGTTCGTTTCACTATCTCCCTCCGGGAAATGCTTCGCGAGCATTCCACTCGCAATGATCAATGCACAATTAATTTTATCTAAGTAGTTAAATTTATAATTTTAGATTCTTAGACTTTCTTAACAGCTCACACAAACTGTACCTTTACTTAAATTTTAATTAAGTTTTACAGTCAATCATAAACTCAAACATTATAAAAAATCCGTACTATCACTATAGGCTATACAAATATTGCTTAAACTTTAGAAACTCTTCAAAACTAATCCAGCAATTTGCACCTGGCATTCTATAATTCATACTTCAATAATAGAAATAGAGTAATTGCTCCCCGTTATTATTTTTTTGTAGCGAGTTGACAGTGCATGAGCTACTGCTTAAATCCGAACTGTCCCAACCCAGAAAACTTGCCTTTTAGTGAAAGATGCCAATCATGTGGGGCGCGAATTTTGTTACGCGAACGCTACCGGGTTACCAAATCATTGGGGCAAGGTGGCTTCGGAGCAACCTTTCTTGCACAAGATGAAGCATTGCCTGGGGAGCCAAGTTGTGTAATTAAGCAACTACGTCCTTCGGGAACTGCACCCCATGTTTTGCAAATGGCACGGGAATTATTTGAGCGAGAAGCCGTAACCCTGGGTAGGATTGGGAATCATCCCCAAGTTCCACGTTTGCTAGATTATTTTGAAGACCGCGAACATTTTTATTTAATACAGGAATACGTTCATGGTTCGACTATACAGCAGGAGGTGAAACATAGTGGAGTATCGACTGAGGCAGGAGTAAAGCAGTTTTTGAGCGAGATTTTGCCATTACTGCAATACATCCATTCTCAGAAAGTAATTCACCGCGATATTAAGCCTGCAAATTTGATTCGTCGTGCCCAAGATGCCAGATTAGTTCTAATCGATTTTGGTGCTGTAAAAAATCAAGTCAATCAAACAGCAGCAATGCAGTCAGGGCAAACAGCACTAACTGCTTATGCTATAGGTACTCCTGGTTTTGCGCCTCCGGAGCAAATGGCAATGCGTCCAGTTTATGGAAGTGACATTTATGCTCTAGGAATTACATGCATATATTTACTTACTGGTAAATCTCCCAAAGATTTAGAATATAATCCGGCGACTGGTGAAGTTATGTGGCAGCAAATGGTACATGCGAGCGATCATTTCGCGCAGGTACTGGCAAAAATGATGGACGTGTCGATTCATAACCGTTATCAGTCTGCGGATGAAGTACTTAGAGCTTTGGAGATGGAACCTTACTTAGATAGTTTGGCTTCAGGTTTAGCGGCTCCATCAAATATTGGTGGTAATCCTAATACTTCGGCAGGTGTTGTTGACGGTACGGCTGCAAGCAACAATTCCTCTACTAGTTTCTCAAGTGCTGGAGTAGCTCAAGTAGCAGCAGCTATTAGAGCCAGAAAAGCTAAAGCTGCTTCGAGTACTGCTGTACGAACTCGAAAAACGAACAATCGCGTACTTACATCAAAAACAGTAAATTCCGTATCGACTTCCACAAAATCTTATTCTCAAAAATCAAAAGCACAGCGTCGCTTAAATTCCGAAAGCTTATTGACAGCTCATTTAAAGGGAAGACGTGATTTTGCTTTACACAATCTGAGCCTACTAAATTTACAAGGCTCCGATTTATCAGAAACAAACTTTCATTCTTCTAAGCTTGAAAAAACTAACCTCCAAAACGCAAATCTCTATAATAGTGACTTCGGACGAGCTAATTTAAATAAAGCTAATCTAAGAGATGCTAATTTAAGTAAAGCTTACTTCAACCATGCGGACTTAGAATTAGCAGACCTTCGAGGTGCCGACCTCAGTTATGCTCATTTAACTAACGCTAATCTCCGTGGAGCTAATTTATGTGGAGCTAATCTAACCGGAGCAAAAATCGCTCCCGAGCAGTTAGCTTTAGCTAAAACAAATTGGATGACTGTAAGACCTAATGGAAGAAGAGGTTTACTATGATTTGAAATCATTCTCAGCTTCAGAATATTCTACGAAGGCAGGACTTACGCAACCGTAAATTGTCATTGCGACCGGAACGCAGCCTAGGGAAGCATTCACCGGTCGGGTGTGGATTATCCCAGGCTCTGGCGAGATAACTTCGCTTCGCTCGTAATGATGTAATTTCGTTCCTTTTGTGTAAGTCTTATAAAGATAAATTATGCGAAACTTATTAAGCTAACAAAATACTTTTAAGAAACTCTGTAAATGGGTTGTTCAAAAAGTTAATTATTGAGCTTTAGTATATATATAATTCTGGTTGATTACTGGAGTTTAACATACAATTTTTTTTAGATATGATTCCTCTACAATAATCCCTTGGTATTCAAGGTTATTAGTAGAGGAATTTTTGTGAATAAGTAACTTCAAAATTCTTCTTAAATTGAATATTTGATGCATGAACTCTTATCAAGCTTTATATTAATGAATGCTTCGTGCGAATTAATCGCTTATTATCGTTAACTTAAAAGCTTAAGCTTCACCTTGATTGGCTTTTACCTCAATTTGCTTCACTCATAAATAAGTTGTTTTTTATACTATACTTAACTATTTTCTGTTATATAAGTGCCGACTGATTTATTATAAATGTGGATAACACTTACAATAATAGCTCCAATGCAAGTATAAATAAAAATTATCAGTATATTCCTGTAGATGAAATTAAATTGTTTACCCTCAACTAAAGATTGCACAAAACTATACCTAAAGATATAAATAATTCATTTTTTTAAATACGAGCATATACTTAAGGAGGATTTCAATCAAAACAAACTTCAGGTATTCTTAAGAAACAATCATCGTATCTTATCTTTTGGATGAGTATAATGTATTACAAGCAATAACTATTCAAAATAGTAAAACTAACCTTAGATTGTATTTGGCTAAAATAAAATTATTTATGAATACAAGAAAAACATGCTTAATTATTATCACTCAATAGATATACTGATTTTAGAGTTACTTTATACTTTAATCGTAATATCTAATTTAAAGCTTCTTGCTGTGATTCTAGTATGAGTATATTAGTGCTTCTATAGACATCTATAATCCCAAGTTTTAGCGTAATTATAATTAAGTATATATACTTGTACTTAATTAATTCCGATAGTAAGTCTACTAAGACAGAATAAAAAATTTTTAGAGTGTGTTGTTAAAAAGACTTTTCTTTCCTTTCCTATTTCTATTGACTTACTTAAGCTTTGCTTGATTTCAACCGCAAGTATAGGGTTGAAAAAGTACTAGCTAAGGATGCTAAAGGCTACTGTCAGAAACACAAATAATCAACTTTTATTTTGGACTGAGAGCAAGTAGTTATGAGCAATATTAGCGAGTTAGATTTTTTACGAGCAAAAAGCTCATTTATAAAGCCAGAATCAATACCACAAGAGCTACAACAACGATTAAGTCTATATCAGGTTTTTGTTAAGTTATATGAGAACCATGGTAGTCTCTTAGAACAGATTCTCAGATCGGAAAACTTACCTAAATCTTCGTTAGATGCAGCACAGTCGTATTATATGCAGGCTGTTGTCGATGGGGAGGCAGTCTACATAACAACAAATTTGCGTGACGGTAAAAGTCAAAGCTTTCGACAGTTCCAAAATACTTGGACTATAGGACGCGATCGCAATAGTGGGATACATATTGCAAATAAATATATATCTCGCCATCATGCCGCTATTCGATACATAGAGCAGAGTTTTTATCTAATTGACTTGGGCAGTACTAACGGTACTTATATTAATGGCGAACAAGTTTATCATCCCACCAAACTTAAAGAAGGAGATGTTATCCAAGTAGGCAATATAACTTTTCCGTTTTTTGTTAATAGTACTTGTTGCGATCTGCCCACAGTAGCAGTAGAGTTGTTGATGCAGTTGGTATCTAAAGCAAATGGTAACAAGAAAAGTCAAGGTAAAACAGAAACATCAACTAGTCATAAAAGCAAAACGAAGACTCGAAAGCTAAATTATAGCGAGAATACGCAAGCACAGGCTTTTGCTGATGAAATAGCAAAGAGAAAGACTTTTGAAGAGCAGTTAAATCAAAAGTGGAAATCTGATATTTTAGAGCGCTTCTATCACAAGCAAACAAGAACAGATTATTTTTAACTAAGGGAAGCATCCATTTTCTTTACTAATTATATGTTAGTACAAACAGTTTTTATGAAATACAATTAAAGACGGCTAATAGTCGTGAGCCGTCTTAGTTTATAAGACACGAGTAATTTCATTAGAACATATCAAGCCCGATGAATAGCTTATTGAATTACTTGCGACAAAATTTGCAATTCTTGTATTCAATTAGCTTTGCATATCGGACGCGATCGTGGTATTACTCATCATCATCGTCATCTTCATCATCGTCTTCATCATCGCTTGCTTGTCCTACAGAGTTAGCAGAAACAACAGCACCTAAATCTAGTTTTTCACGTACCTTTTGCCTAATTTCTTCGAGAAGTTCTGGCTTTTCTTCCAAGTATTTGATGGCATTGTCCCTACCTTGAGAAATATTATCGCCGTTGTAACTGTACCAAGCCCCCTTACGATTGATAACGCTGGTTTCTTCTGCTAAATCGACGATACAGCCCAAAGTAGAAATACCTTTACCGAAAATAACGTCAAATTCAGCGATTCTAAAAGGTGGTGCGACTTTATTTTTCGCAACTTTAACTTTGACGCGAATACCAAATTCTTCCGTACCTTTTTTCAAGGTTTGTATGCGTCGAATATCCAAACGCACCGAGGAATAATATTTTAATGCATTACCACCCGTAGTAGTTTCTGGATTACCGTAGCTTATACCAATTTTCATCCGCAATTGGTTGATAAACATGACCGTGCAGCCAGACTTACCGATATTACCAGTAATTTTGCGTAATGCCTGACTCATCAATCGCGCCTGAAGACCAACGTGAGCATCACCCATATCGCCTTCAATTTCTGCACGAGGAACCAGTGCTGCTACGGAGTCAATCACTACTATATCAACAGCGGCTGAACGTACTAGTTGATCTACGATTTCTAAAGCAGCTTCTCCGGTATCTGGCTGAGAAATCAGCAAGTTTTCAATATCAACACCCAAAGCAGCCGCATAAGTCGGATCGAGAGCGTGTTCCGCGTCTACATAAGCTGCGATTCCACCTTCTTTTTGCATCTCAGCTACCGCGTGCAGTGCTACGGTTGTTTTACCAGAACTTTCTGGCCCATAAATCTCAACTACCCGCCCTTTAGGTAAACCACCGCCTAATGCTAAATCTAGGGTAAGCGCGCCAGTAGAAATTGTTTCTACACGCATCCTGGTTGCATCACCAAGACGCATGATTGTACCTTTCCCGAAAGTCCGCTCTATCTGGTTTAGCACCATACCGAGCGCTTTTTGCTTGCCTGCATTTTCTGTGTTAGTCGCCGCCATTTGAACCTCTAAATATATGTTTGGGGAGCTTTGTTACGATAATCTTAATAGAACAGATATACTAACATGACATCTTAGCACTGCCGGACGCTAAATAGTTTAGCTGGGTATTCAAAGAATATTAAAATTGATATCCAAGCAGCTAAGGTTTAGGATAAGCGATTCTCGAAAAGATTAATTTTACATGTATTTACATAAACCTGGCTTCAATCTGCTTGTTGATTTTTTTATTTGTTAACGACTACTTATGCCAAATAATTATTTGACTTAGTTAGAAGTCTTTATGACGAAGGAGTTTTGAATGAATCAACTGCGATAAAAGCTCGAAAGGCACTAAAGCAATACATTTATGACTTGCGTGTGTATTATAGTACTCGTTGCAGGCGTTTATTGCGATTGTGAAGGTTGAATAAAATCTTTAATTAAGATTGTATTCTGAATTATATAACTAAGGGAATATTAATTTAATTATCAATATTGATTATCCTGCATAATCCAAACTATATAGAGGCCCCTGTATTTGAGAGCAATGCAATAATATTTTCTTTCACGACTTCTGAGGATTGGTCGCCGTTGATGGTCAAAAGACGATGACGACGGTCATAGTATTCCAGTATGGGAATTGTGCGATCGTAGAAAAGTTCAACACGACGGTGGACGATTTCCGGACGGTCATCCGGTTGCGAACGTCCTAAAGAACGGTTTACCATCACAGTCTCGGGAACTTGTAGATATATTGCCCAATTTAACTTTTGCTCTAATTCATCTAGCAAAAAGTCGAGTTCTTCTGCTTGAAAAGCAGTACGAGGATAGCCTTCAAGCACCCAACCATGATTAAGCTTAGGCAGTCGTAAGTGGTTACGGATTAAATCAATCATTAATTCGTCAGGAACTAGTTCCCCCGTAGCGACTGCGTGCTGGGCATTTTGACCTAATTCATCTAGTTTTGATATTGCTTGTCTTAAAATTTCCCCTGTGGAGATTATAGGTATATCAAAGTGTTTGCTTAGGTTTTGTGCTTGAGTACTTTTACCCGAGCCGGAACCTCCTAAAATGATAAATCTCATAATACAATCAACTCCTTTAAACATTAGGAAAATTACTACATCTGAAATCTTCTTCTGTTATGTTATGAGTGCTACAGAAGAAACGGGTATTGAGAAATTTAGGATTTTCAATAAATCGCGACTAGTTTTCAAGCATGAATGAGAAATTTAACTACAGTATAAGAGAGGTTTTTATTTTTACCGAATTATGAATTTATGGCAATATAAATAGAAATTTTAATAGCTATTGACTTAAGTACGAACGTAGTGGTTGACTAGGAATGCACCTAGCTTTTCATTAATACATAATTCTCAAGAGTGAACTTAATTTACGACTAAGTTTACTGAAATAGGTATCAGCAAAAATACTGACTCACTGTGTTTTTTTACATTAATTTATGGTTGCTCAGTTAGAAACTTCAAGTGTAAATTCGACCGTTAGTTTATCACATACGCTTAAAGGATTAGTACAGGTTTTTACTAGTTCTCACCGTAGTTTTTTTACCAGTGTGATGGCGCAAGCACTGAGAATCGCCGGTCAAGGTACGCCAGTTTTGATAGTCCAGTTCCTTAAAGGTGGTATTCGTCAGGGACATAAGAATCCCGTTGTGCTTGGGCAAAATTTGGATTGGATTCGCTGTGACTTGCCACGTTGTATCGATACACCGCAATTGGATGACGCTGAAGCCGAAGCATTGCATTTATTATGGGAACATACACAGAGTGTAGTGAATGAAGGTAAGTATTCTCTGGTTGTATTAGACGAATTAAGTTTAGCAATGAATTTTGGTTTAATAGGAGAAACAGAAGTTATAGAATTTCTCTCCGAGCGTCCTCAGAATGTTGACATTATTCTTACGGGAGCGGAGATGCCTCAAAGGATTTTGGATTTAGCAGACGAAATTACAGAGATTCGTCGTCCGAATCGATTGTAAAAGAAGATGGAGAGTTGAGTAGGCGGGGAGTCAAGAGAAGAGGATGGGATTTAAAGTAAAATAATTCATTAATAACTGCTAAGTTCTAACTTTTAACTGATAATCCCTAACTCCCGTCTTCTTAACCTTAAACCTTTGAACTTTAATTATTAGTCCGTGATTAAAAACGATATTTGGATTTCTAAAATGGCTCAAAAGGGTATGATTAAACCTTTTGAAGCCAGTTTAATTAGGGAGATTAAATCCGATGAAGATAAATTAGCGCATCGCGTGATTAGTTATGGTTTGTCTTCTTACGGCTACGATATCCGCCTTTCTCCTACAGAATTTCGCATTTTTCGACATATTCCGGGAACTGTAGTAGACCCAAAAAATTTTAAGGAAGAAAATTTAGAATCAACAGCTTTACATAGGTCAAATGCTGGTGATTACTTTATCTTACCGGCTCACTCCTACGGTTTGGGTGTGGCTTTGGAAAGATTGGAAGTTCCAGATAATATTTCAGTAATTTGTATTGGTAAATCTACTTATGCCCGCTGTGGAATCATTGCTAATCTTACACCAGCAGAGGCGGCTTGGCGGGGTCACTTAACTTTGGAGTTTTCTAATTCTTCAAGTGCTGACTGTCGTATCTACGCAAATGAAGGTGTAGTGCAGTTGTTGTTTTTGGAAGGCGAACCTTGTGCAATTAGTTATGAAGCTCGTCAAGGTAAGTATCAGGATCAACCGGAAAGGGTGACGATAGCAAGAATATAAGTCAGTTAGCAGTTAGCAGTTAACAGCGAACAATTAATTCATAGTATTGATTGTTTTCTGATAACTGCTTGCTGATTATGGTGCTAATCTCGCTTTGCCTAAACGATGAGATTTGTACCATTCTGCTATGGCTGGAACCCAGTTTTCAAAGTGAATTAACATTAACTCACACAATTTTTGAATTTCTAATTGAGCGTCTTTTTTATTTCTCATATCTAAGAAATGCATTAAAGAGCGTAAGTTTAAACTAACGATAAAATGTTGACGATAATCGAAGGGCATTTTTCCTCTAATATGTTCTTCAGAAATGCCGTTATCAAAATCTATTTTGTATCGTTTAACAGCTTCCATGCACCAATCTAAATCTGCTTGTCTTTGTTCTGGTGAATAGTAATATTTTTTGCCTTGACGATTAGTGTAATAATCTACTGGGCGCAAATAAAAAACATCTTCTAAATCTTTTTCTCCTTTTGCGACTTTAATGAATTGTTCTGAAGTGTATCTAAAAGATTGCACGTCGAAGGATACGCTAATACGATGAGTACGCGCTTGTTGCATAACGCTATGGGGAAAATAACCGCAGTTAAATACGATTTGAGGATGTTCTAAAGGACCGTAATGTCCTCTTTCCCCTGCTAACAGACGCTTAACGATAATTTCACCACATTTTGATTCTGAGGGAAATTCATCGCGTTCATCATACACAAATCTATCAGTGTAATCTTGATGCATGGCAGCATAAATTACTTGCTGCGGATTTGGTGTTTTTGTAATAACTTCTACTCTAAATCGATTCATATGTTAAATGGGGAATTGGGCATTGGGCATTGGGCATTGGGTATGGGGTATGGGAAATAGTTAGGAGTTATAAGTGATTTTTTCTACCGTTTTCCCCTTTTATCCTTGTTCCTTTGGGGAAAAGTAGGGCTTGTTTTTTTAACCCTTTATCATCCATCCTTTAAAATAGCTGAAAAATAGTATTTTTTGAACCAAGGTGTAAGACAAGTTATGGTTTTAACTGCTTCAACGATGTTGTCTTTGGGTACGAAGGCTCCCAATTTTCAACTACCTGATGTAGTATCTGGAGAAACTATTTCTCTTGATACATTTACGGATAAAAAAGCAATATTGGTGATGTTTATTTGTCGCCACTGTCCGTTTGTAAAGCACGTACAGCAAGAATTAGCTCAATTAGGAAAAGATTATTTACAAAGCGGTTTGGGAATTGTTGCTATTAGTTCAAATGATGTTAAAAATTATCCCGATGATGCGCCAGAGTTATTAAAAGAAATGGCAACAGAATTAGATTTTAAGTTTCCTTTGTGTTACGACGAAAGCCAGGAAACTGCAAAGATTTATACTGCTGCTTGTACTCCTGATTTCTTTCTATTTGATAGCGAGCAAAAACTTTTTTATCGCGGACAATTAGATGATAGTCGTCCGAGCAATGGTAAGCCCGTAACCGGAAAAGATTTACGAAGTGCGATAGATGCCGTGTTGACTAGTAAATCATTAACAGAAGAGCAAAAGCCAAGTATTGGTTGCAATATTAAATGGAAACCGGGAAATGAACCAGATTATTTTGGATAGTTGATATTTGATGATCCACACCCTCCGGGTGAAAGTTGTTAGTTGATAGTTGTTCTACCAACCACTAAGCACTAACAACTAACTATTAAAATTTAATTCTGAATTTCTAAGTTGAGGATGTAATGTCCTAATTGAACTTTTCCAGCCCACAATTCGTATTCTACTCTTAGGTTTTCTGGTAGAGGATTTCCCGTCAAGCTAAGATTACGAGTAAAGTTTCTCAAGCGAATTGGCTGGTTGTTTTGTAAGGATTCGTTAGGCAACCAATAACGGCTCATGCCATAAACCCCTTTTTCCCAAAAGTGACGGTAACTTAAGTGTGGGTTGCCTTGCATTGTCATTATGACTCTGTAAGGGGATATTTCTAACCACAAAATTCTCGGACTACTTGAAACGCGAGGATTGGTTTGCGCTGTTGTAAACAGAAGGTTTTGCGAATTTTGGGTTTTCGCTTGTTGCTCGGTTTTGATTGGGGGGGCATTCAATAATAAATGGAAGCGCTGGCTATCTTTTTGATATAAAGTAGCGGCAGTTTCTACAACAGATTGGACTGGTAAATCTGTGGAAATCAAGGATAAGCAAACAGGTTTGCGTTGGTGAGTCAGCATGAGAGGGGTAGGGATGAGAAGCTATTGGATAAATAAGTCTAATATTGGGTTTAGGTGTCCGGGTTTAGCGGTAGGATAAAGGGCGAGGAAGTTTATACATTAAGCTTTTGCTTAGATATAGCTTCCCGTACAGTCACACGCCAGTTTATCCTAATGTCGGCTTCTGTTATAACCGTAGAAATAAAACAAAACCTCCCCCACAAGCTAGTTGTTCGGCGAGGGTCGTCGGGACTATCCTTGAGTGGTAGCATTCGAGTACCTGGGGACAAATCGATTTCCCACCGAGCATTGATGCTAGGGGCACTCGCTGAAGGTGAAACCCGTATCGAAGGATTACTGTTGGGAGAAGATCCCCGCAGTACAGCTAAATGTTTCCAAGCGATGGGAGCTCTTGTTTCAGATTTGAATACAGAATTAGTACGGGTTAAGGGTATTGGTTTGGGCAATTTACTCGAACCCGTTGATGTTTTAGATGCTGGCAATTCTGGTACCACGTTGCGACTGATGTTAGGAATTTTGGCATCCCATGCGGGACGTTTTTTTTCTATTACTGGGGATAGTTCCTTGCGTTCGCGTCCTATGTCTCGTGTGGTTAAACCTCTGGAACAAATGGGAGCGCAAATTTGGGGAAGAGATAATAATTCTAAAGCACCCTTAGCGGTTCGCGGAGAAAACCTCAAACCGATTCACTACCATTCTCCCATAGCTTCCGCCCAAGTAAAATCTTGTGTTTTGCTGGCTGGTTTATCAGTTGAAGGCAAAACTACCGTTACCGAACCAGCCCTATCCCGCGACCATAGCGAACGAATGTTACAAGCATTTGGCGCAAAGTTGGATATTGATACGCAAACTAATAGCGTTAGCGTTAATGGGCCGGTAAAACTATACGGGCAAAGCGTAGTTGTACCGGGAGATATTAGTTCGGCGGCTTTTTGGTTGGTAGCTGGAGCAATTGTATCAGATTCGGAATTATTAATTGAAAATGTTGGCGTTAACCCAACTCGGACAGGTGTTTTAGAAGCTTTGGAAATGATGGGGGCTGAGATCGCGCGAGAAAACGAAAGGGAAGTTGCGGGAGAACCTGTAGCCGATTTAAGAGTACGCTCTAGCAAACTTAAAGGCTGCACCATCGAAGGAGATATTATACCAAGATTAATTGACGAAATTCCCATTTTGGCTGTGGCAGCAGTATTTGCCGAAGGTACTACTGTAATTAAAGATGCTGCCGAACTGCGAGTTAAAGAGAGCGATCGCATTACCGTAATGGCGAATCAACTCAACTCAATGGGAGCTAGGATAACCGAATTAGATGACGGCATGGAGATTACTGGCGGCACACCACTTACTGGTGCCGAACTTGATAGTTTTACCGACCACCGTATTGCCATGAGTTTGGCGATCGCTGCTTTGAATGCATCTGGTACCACTACCATTAATCGTGCTGAAGCTGCGTCGGTTTCTTACCCAGATTTCTTTGAAACTATCAAAAGGATTATTTAATTAAAATGTAATAATTCTTATCCTCTGTATTAACGCAGGGTAAGAATTATTTTGAAAAAGTTTGAATGAGTTTTAAGGAATGTAAGAATTTATGTAAATAATGTTATAAATTTTTAGTTTATTTATCAGTTTTTTTGTTAAGAGAAATGTAAATTTGATTACCCTCGAATACCATTCACGTAGGCAGCAGTTAAAGAGTGCTGCGGTGCGGTAAAAATCTGCTCTACATCACCATATTCAATTAATTGTCCTACTTCTGCTTGTACCCAAAAAAAGGCAGCGTAATCGCCAATTCTCCTAGCTTGAGCAAGGTTGTGGGTAACAATTACCACTGTATAACGTTCTCGCAGACTGGCAATTAAATCTTCAACTACGCCACTAGAAATGGGATCGAGGGCACTACAAGGTTCATCCAAGAGTAAAACTTCTGGTTGCACAACCAAAGCACGAGCAATACATAAACGCTGCTTCTGTCCACCAGATAAAGATAAGGCAGAAGTATGGAGTCGATCCTTTACTTCGTTCCATAGTCCGACATCCTGAAGCGTGCTTTCAATCAGCAATGCCAGTTGTTTGCGGTTTTTAATTCCATGTTCTTGTAGCGGAAATGCGAGATTTTTCCAAATTGAGAATGGGAAAGGATTGGGCTTTTGGAAGATTGTACCAACACGCCGACGTAGTGCGATCGCATCTATTTGCTCATTAAGAATTTCTACAGAATCTAAGCGAATGCTTCCCGTCACTTTGGTATGAGGTATCAAATCAGTTAAGCGATTCAGACAACTTAAAAAACTGCTTTTGCCACAGCCAGAAGGACCTACCAGTGCAGTAATTTTACCTGCCTCAATTGCCATGGTGATATCTTTAAAAGCGGCTTTCTTGCCATAATACAAACTTAGTTGCTCAGTTTGCATTGAAGGCAAAGATGACTGAGAATGTCGGCGTTGAAATTTATTCATGAACGGGTAATTCTCCGAGTTAATAAAAACTGGGTTGTCCAAGTAGCCATACCATTCACCAACAACAATAAAATCAACAGCACTAAAGCAGAAGCGTAGGCATTATTATCCCCCCCTGCCACATTCATTGATAAATCGAAAATGTGAATCGATAGCGATCGCCCCGAATCTAGTAATGACTCTGGCATTCGATCTACATAACCACTGGTAAAAATCAGTGCTGCTGTCTCGGCGATTGCCCGTCCAATTCCCAGCACCAAACCCACGACTAACCCTGGTGTTGCTGCCGGTAATAGCAGTTTCCTAATGGTGGTAGTACGTGATAATCCCAAAGCGGCAGCCCCCAATCGATAATCAGCCGGAACAGCCCGAAAACCGGCTTCTGTGGAGCGAATTAGTATAGGCAAAACCATACAAGCCAAAGTCAAGCCACCAGATAAAATGGAAAAGCCTAATCCCAGCTTAATTGAGAAAAAGGCGTTGCCAAACAAGCCAAAGACAATAGAAGGTACTCCTGCCAACACATCCAAGCTGCGGCGCACCAAGCGCCCGAACAAACTTTCACTGTTTGTAAACTCCGCTAATAGCATGGCAGTACCAACACCAAGGGGGAGAGAAACTGCCATACAAACCCCCAATATTAGACAAGTAGAAACAAGAATCGGCGCAATTCCCCCATCACGTCCTGCATTTCGAGGTTCAGTTGTCAAGAATTCCCAAGAGATTTGCCCTACACCGTGCCAAACGATATCGCTTAAAATCCAGCAAAAAATGGCGGTAACAAATAAAGCGATCGCCCAAAGAATAAGGCTAGGTAGTAGAAACTGAATTTTTGAGTTTTTATCCATAAATATCTTTCCTACTTATAGCTTCGGCAACGGCTACCAGTAAGACGATAGTTATCATCAGTAACAAACCACTAACAAACAGTGCCGAACGGTGATTTCCTGTGGCATAAGCCATCTCTAAAGCTATATTGGCAGTAAGAGTACGAACGGGATCGAATAAGCTGGTGGGTGTTTGCACGACATTGCCACAAACCATTAACACTGCCATAGTTTCTCCAATGGCGCGTCCGGTTCCCAGAATCAATCCAGTAAATAAACCAGATTTAGCAGCAGGTAAAACAACGCTTCTGATAGTTGCCCAGTGAGAAATTCCCAAGGCAGCTGCACCTCGTAAATATTCAGTCGGGACTTCAGAAAAACTTGCTTGTGCACTCAAAGCGATCGTCGGTAATATCATTAATGTCAAAATAGCGATTCCTGCTAAAAGGCTGGTTCCTGGTGCTTGGAATTTGCCAATTAGTGGCACAAGGACGACTAAACCCCAGAAACCGTAAACTACAGAAGGAATACCTGCGAGTAACTCAATTAGCTGCCGATAAAATCCAGCGATCAAAGGAGGAGCATAATACTGACAAAATATTGCCGAGCCAATTCCCAACGGTGCTGCAAATATTACGGAACCGAGTGTTACCAAGAAACTTCCCCACAGCATCGGCATGAGGCTATAGAATCCTTGTATTGGATTCCAAGATGGATCGCTGACAAAAGGCAACCATCCTACCTGTTGCAGTATTGGCAATGCTTCAAGTAATAAAAATGCGGTAATTAAGACAACAATAATACCTGTAACTATAGCTAATACTCGTAATATCCACAGTAAAAATAAATCACTTTGAGATGGGGACAAAATCCTGGTTTTTAACAATGTCATGAACTTGTGGCGACTGTGCAAACTCGATAAATTCTTTTTCTAATCCTTGCGGCTGGGTTTTAGTAACCAAATTCAAGGGACGGGAAAGAGGAAATGTCTCATTTTGGATATTCTCTGTAGTGGCTGAGACTTTATTCAAGGGCAATAATTTGATAGAAACATCATTGTTGGCACTAAATTCAGCCGTGCCAATTGATACATATCCAATAGCATTAGGATTACCTGCTACTGTCTTAATCCCCTGCTGATTGTCCCCAATCACAACCGATGATTTGATATCGCTATTTTCAAGTTTGAAGTAGTCAAGAAACAATTCTAGAGTAGAACGTCCCTCAGCTTTATTAACAACTGTAATCGGTGTATTTGTACCATTAACCTGTTGCCAGTTGTTAATCTTACCAGTATAAATATCAATAACTTGTTGATTTGACAGGGATTTTACTGGATTTTCTTTATGTAAAATAATGCCAATCCCATCACGGGCAACAGAAAAGGCTTGTAAATCTTTTTCTTCATCTTTGAGGCTACGAGATACCATACCAATATTGGCAACTCCTGTACGAGCATCGTTAATACCCCTAGATGAACCTCCTGTTTGTACATCTACTCGTACATCAGGATGCTTGGATTCAAATTTTTTCCCAATTTCTGCTGCCAACGGTGCTACTGTACTAGAGCCTGTTAAAACTAACTTTCCCTGTAATTCGTTTAGTTGACTGGTTGTTTTTGAAGGTTGCGTACAAGCTTGTAATCCCAAGCAAATTGTAGAACCGATAGCAATAAATGCTATGGATTTGAGTTGTGTCATTGAGAAATGCCTTTAATAATATAGACTTCTCCAAAATTTATATGGATTTAATTTTACACACATAAGTAGGTGAACAAAAATATTTACCGTCATTATTCGCTGCGCGTTCACCTTTATGTGTTCCCGAAGGGTAGTAATCCCAGCCCTTGCGGTTGCTATCTCCCTCCGGGAGACGCTTAGTCTAACGACTCACTTCGTGAACGCTAACGTTTCACTCGCTTCGGACAATGTGTAATTAATTTTGTTTAATTACTTACTTAACCCCCTGCACCTTTTCTATAAGTGAAGGGGGATAAAAAAAACTCTCTTCGTCGAGTGGGAGAGAGGTTTATATACAGTTATTTTCATTTTGTGGAGATGTTTCTAATGTTCATTACTCACTATTACAATAGCTTGCATAGCTATTAATATAAAATTTTTTTCAAGTTTTTCAAAAAATATTAATACAGCGGATTTCATCTTAATGAGGTACAGGACATATCGTGATAAGAGAGCAGGGAGTAGTAGAAGAATAAAAATTTTGAAAAATTAACATATGTTGAAACTTCAATTATCGATTCAAATAATTTTCTATAGATTCACATACACCTTCAAAGTTTTTAAATACCTCTTCGTTCGTAAATCTAATAACTTGAAGACCATAACCTTCTAATACCGATGTTCTTTGTTCATCATAATTTTTTGCTTCATCTGTAAAATGGCTTTCCCCATCAATTTCAATTACTATTTTTAAATTCGCGCAATAAAAGTCTACTATAAAATTATCAATAGGTCTTTGTCGTAAAAATCTAATTTTTAACATTTTTAAATAGTTATTCCACAGCTTTCTCTCTGCTGGAGTCATATTTTTTCGTAATTCTTTGGCTTTTTCTACAAGTTTTTGATTATAGGGTAGATGGTAAGCTGTTTTTATAAAGTTTTGCTCTCTCGTCATTGCTCAATTCTCGGTAAGATCCCCCCTAACCCCCCTTACTAAGGGGGGAATAGAGTGTTTTTTTATAAACACAATATAAAGAAGTGTTTTTTTGATGACCATAGTAAATTTACTATTAAGAAAAAAAGCCCCCCTTAAATAAGGGGGGTTGGGGGGATCTGAAATTGGGCGGTTCTAACGATAATCCTGCCTTTGAATATCTCTCAACCTCGCAGCATCTCTCATGCCATAATCAGAACGAGTAAACCTATTTAACTGCATTTCAAAAAAGTCCCGATTTGCTTGTAAATGTTCGGGGTTTTCATCATCTAAAGGATACAAAAGAGCCGTGCGTAATGCTTGAATTACTGCGGATGTTACATTGTACATCGAACGTTGAAAAGTAATTCCTAACTGAATCAACATATCATCCTGATTCCGACAATATTTTTGATAATAATCAACTAAATATTGCGGTAAAAAGTGCAGCATATCCTGCATCAATAATGTTGGAGGAATTCCAGCAGTTCCTACAGGAAATACATCAGCGTAAAGAATTCCATAGTGAAAATCTTTTTGTTCTGAAGGTACTTGCTTTGCTTGAGCGTTATAAGATTTTGTCCCCCGGAAAGGAGCAGTACGATAAAAAATTGCTTCTACATAAGGTAGTGCTGCTTCATATAACCATGTAAAACCTTTTGATTTAGGAATTACTTCATAACATTCATTACCAATATAAACATGATGATAAATTGGACGACCTGCTACTGCAAAAATACCGTTAACTAAAAAATCCATTGCTTCCGGTACGGTTGTCAGTTTTCCTTCGTCATACATATCTGACATTTCAAAGAAAACTGGTGCCATTACTTCCCAAAACAATCCTAAGTTAGAATAATAGGAAGCTTGACGACACTGCTCTAAAAACATATCTGGAAACAGTTTATAGAGCAATTGCATCGGCGGATTACCTTTGAAGTAAGCTTTAATTGCTCTATCTGCATTTTGCTTATATTCTTCAGTATCTAGAAAATCATCAAACTTTCCTAAACCCATATCTTTACCGTGCCAAAGCATAGCTCGCATACAAGCTTCGGCAAATTCCATATTTATTCTGTCGTGAAACAAATGATGCCATATTTTTGGCATTTTTTTAGTTTCACCTTTTTCGATAAATTCTAAAAGTTCGGGATGTGCTGTTGCTTCACCGCGCCAAACTCGTAAATCTGCATCATCGCCAGCATAATGATTGTGTCTTTGTAAATACTCTTCAGGTAAGAAATATTTAAAAAACTGCAAAGGATTTAAAAATTCTCTTTCGGCTATATAAAGTAAATCGCGCCAATAAAAATCCATTGGTACGGCATATGCTTTATAAATACCGATAATTTGCATCAAGTTTTCTGGGTTATCCGGTAACATCGAACCACCAGCTTCTAAGCGGTGAATTACTTCTGCAAATTCGTGAGTTGATGGCGGTAATTTTGCCGTCGCTTTTCGTGGTGTTTGTACCATATTAGTTGTTAGTTGATAGTTGTTAGCTGTGAAGCAGCGCGGTCTTGGGGGTCTCCCCCATGAGCGACTGCTGAACCCGAAGGGTTAGTTGTTTTTATTATTATTTTCGGGTTGAATATTGTTGATTAAAAACTGTAGGGGGAGAAGGCAGAGTGAGGAACTAGGGAGCAAGATGCTCCCACTACATATTTTTTTATAATTCCTAACTTCTAACTCCTCACTCCTAACTCATAACTGTTCATTGTTCGCTGTTGAATGTTGACTGATTCATCGCTATTCGTGGAATTACAGTCTTTTGAATTGCAGGAATATTGGCAACCATTTGGGTAGTTGTGGGTTCGCTCCAACGCACTAAATAGGTTGGTTGTATTCCCAAAAATATAATTACACCTGCCAAAATAAATGCTGGCATTTTCTCGTGCCAAAAAACTTTAGGATAGTAAGCTAAATCGTTGTCGAGTTTTCCAAAGCAGGTACGGTTGAGCAGAATTACAAAGTAAACCGCTGTTAAACCTGTAGCGACAACACACAATATTGTTTGAATAGGAAAGACGGGAAAGCTACCTTGAAATGCAATAAATTCGGCTACAAAGCCTGTCATCCCTGGAATACCAGCGCTAGCCATTCCACCTAATACCAGCAAAGCGCTAATAACTGGTAAACCTCTTACCGGACTCATTAAACCATTAAGCTTATCTAGTTCACGAGTTCCAACTTTAGCTTCTACGACTCCTACTAAATGGAACAAAATCCCCAAAATTATACCGTGGCTGAACATTTGAGCAACGGCACCCACTAAGGCTAATGGTGTACTTGCAGCCGCTGCTAACAGTATGTAGCCCATGTGCCCAATGGAACTATATGCCACCATCCGCTTGATATCTTTTTGAGCGATCGCCGTTACCGCTCCGTACATCGCGCTGATTGCTCCCCAAATTGCTAAGGTTGGCGCCAAGGTACTCCAAGCTTCTGGAAATAAACCCAATCCAAACCTTAATAAACCATAGGTTCCCAGCTTTGCTAACACCCCACCAAGAAGAATAGCGATGGGTGTGTTTGCTTCTACATAAGCGTCGGGCAACCATGTATGTAAGGGTATTAGGGGTATTTTTATCCCAAAACCTAATACTATTCCCGCTAGTAAAATTAGTTGCAAAGTTGCGGATAAAGTTTGGGTAGAAATAGCATCGTAATCGAAACTAGAAGAACCAGAAAGCCAAACTAGACCTAAGAAACTTGCTAAAATTAAAGCCCCAGAAACGGCGGTATAGATAAGAAACTTGATACCTGCATAATTCCGTTTTTCTCCTCCCCAAATTGAAATTAATAGATAAAACGGAATTAATTCAAGTTCGTAAAATAAGAAAAATAGCAATAAATTCTGTGCCGCAAATGCACCGGCAACTCCACCGCTAACTAATAAAACTAGAGAATAAAAAAGTCGAGGACGTCGGGTTTCTTTGCTGCTACTGTAAATAGCAATCCAAGTGAGGAGACTGTTCAATAACAACATTAATATTGAAAGTCCATCAACACCTAATTTATAGCTTAAACCTAAGGTTTCATTCCAAGGAAGATATTCCTGTAATTGAATATTTGGATTATTGATATCAAATTGAAATAGTATCAATATATTCCAAGCAAAAGTAATTCCTGCAACCAATGCAGCACCTAAACGAATTCGATTACTAGGAATTTTCGCGGGCAATAAAGCGATTATCGCAGCCCCCCAAATAGGTATCCAAATTAAAGCGCTGATCATAAGTAGTTATTAGTTGATAGTTGTTAGTTGGAATGGGGCATTGGGCATTGGGCATTGGTAATTGGTAGTTGGTATTTGGTAACTGCTCACTGTTCACTGTTCACTGATTACCGATTGCTGTTAGCTGCAAAAATTCATTTCCCCAATATTGCCAAGTAACAATCATCCCTAAAAGAGCAACTCCTAAAAGTACGGTGAACATATAAAATTGAGTTTGTCCGCTGTTGCTGTACTTTAAATTTTCACCACCGCCAAGAGATATTAAGCCAACTAAATTAACGATGCCATCAACCACAAATCGGTCAACCATATCAGTTAATTTGGAAAGCAAATCAACACCTAATACAATACTTCCTCGGTATAGCTTTGGCGTATAAAAGTCATAGGCAAACAAATTTTGTAAACCCTTCCAGGGAAAACGTATTGGTTTGGAAATATTGCCTAAATAAATCACTCCGCCGATGCTACAACCGAAAATACTAGACCAAATCAATAACAGCGCAACATCTTTATTTACAGTTGCCCAATTTGGTAGAAGAGATAAATTTTGTAATATTAAAGGTAGATGCAAAACTAAACCAAATAAAATCATCATCGGTAAAGTCATTTGCCAGCTAACTTCTGGGGAACGCGCGCTCATCGGTAATGGTTTACCACCCCAAACTAAACCAAATTCCCTAGTTAAACTAATTGCTGTTAAAGCGTTAACGGCTACAATTACCCCAATTAACCAAGGTTGTGTTTCCCATAGCCCCGAAGCTAATTTCAATAAAGCCCAAAAGCTACCTAAAGGTGGAAACGCAATTAAACCTAAAACCCCTACTATATAAGCCATGCCTGATATCGGACGACGCGACCACAATCCACCCAACTGAGTAATATCTTGTGTAATGCTGTTCCAAACAATTGTACCCGTACTCATGACTAACAAAGCCGCAGCACAAGCGTGGGTAAGCACCAATAGTAAAGCTGCTTCGTCTTGTTGAGTTCCTACAGCGATGAACACCAAACCCATATATGTACTGACTGAATAGGATAAACAGCGTTTAATATCAATTTGCGCGATCGCAATCAGCGAACCACCAACCGCACTCACTACACCAACCCCTACCATTGCGCTAGAAACTAACGGTGATAAGCTAAAAACTGGTTGCAGTTTAATTAACACCCAAGCACCACTCGCGACAACTACCGAATTCCGCAAAATGGTACTAGGAACTGGTCCTTCCATTGCTTCATCCAACCATAAATGCAGGGGAAACTGAGCGCATTTACCCATCGGACCTGCAATTAATGCCAAACAGACTAATGATATTAATGTCGGATTAACGTTTGCAGTAGCTGCCCACTCTGCTAAATCGTTATAATTCCAGGTTCCTGTCAAAGGATATATTGCTAATACACCCATCAACAGAAACAAATCTCCTATCCTTTTGGTTAAAAAAGCATCTCTTGCACCAGTCACCACCAAGGGCTGACTAAACCACAAACCTACTAATAAATAAGTTCCTAAAGTCAGAACTTCCAGAATTACATAACTGAAAAATAAGTTATTAGTTAAAGCTAGAGCGCATAAACCGGCTTCAAATAAACCAAGCAAGGAATAAAAGCGTCCCCAACCCCAATCCATTTCCATGTAACCAATAGCGTAAATCTGAGCTAACAAATTCAAGCCAGAAATTACAGTCATTGCGGCAATACTGATCGCAGAGATTTCTAAATCAATAGATAATCTTAAACCTGCAGTTTCTAACCAAGGTATAAAAACTTCATAAGCTGGTTGATTCCAACTAATTGACAAAGCTACTGTACTATGTATAAAAGCGATAAATGTCATTATTAAATTGACATAACCCGCAGGTCTTGGCCCAGTTTTGCTGATGATTCCCGGCGACCAAGGAATAGCTAAAAGCCCGCCAATTAAGGCATATATAGGCACTAGCCAAACAGATTCTAATACATATTGCCCCATTTATTAACCTCTAATTAAATAATTATAAAAATTCAGCGGTTATAGATTAATAACTAATAACCGTATTGTGAAAGTAATTTTTATAAAAATGATAAAGATTAATATTTCGTAATCTTATTAATATATAGATTAGCCTTATATGCAATAAAAAGGAATGACCTTATCAGATAATTAAGCGATATTAAGCCTAAGCAATTCTTATATTTTAAATTTTTATTTTTTGTATAGATTTATATTTATATGTAAAGTATTGTAAACAAAAATGAGCAGTGTAGTATAGATTGGGTGAGAAAGAGTGTAACTCAACAGAATCGAGCTATATATATCGAGGGAGCGAGACGCTTCCACTGCGAGATGTTTTTCAAAATTTATCAATTATCTCACTTTACGGTAGATAAGTGTTAACAGAAAGTACAACTGATGGTTGAGAATGCTCGCTACAATGATTGCGCTTTTTGTTTACACGATATTTATAGCAAGCATTATGCATTGCTTTTTTGAATGATTGTGAATTAAATAAATCTGACATTAAGGCACCTTCAGAAGCCGGGATGATTGATTTGTCTCTGGGTATTTTCATATCAGTTTTCTGCCAAACACAAAATTTCATAAATTTTATTGCTGACTTAAAGTTAACTCTACCCGTTCCTGGTTTACCAATAATTCTGCAATGTATTTCGAGAAAGATTAAATTCTCAATACCAGAAGGATGGAATATTAATAAAGAGTCTTCGACACATCTATAAGCCGGTTTGTTTTTGTATAAGGTTTCTTCACAGATAAAGTCTATAAAGTATGTTAAAGCATCAGTCTTACTAACTGAATTTGCTGTACATAACTTATATTTTTGAATATCTACTAACATCGAATATTATTATTAATTTTATAAACTATTATAACTACTTTAATTTATTAACATATCTAAATTTTCCAATCTCTTATACTTTCCTAATGTTTATCTAATTTAAAATAGAGCGTGCGTAACTAACTGGAATATTGATATTCTGTAAATCACTAATTGAATGTAAACCTATTCCTTGATGCTCGTAACTTATTTTAGGAAAAAAATCACCTATCAAGTTACAACCATAAGTAACGATAAAAACGTGTTTCCTCGGAATAACTTCAAACAAATAGCTATCGATAATTTCTTCAATTTTAACATTCACAGATGTTTCTTCTTGAAACTCGCGGATTAAACAATGTTCGGGTGTTTATCCTAACTCGATTTTCCCACCTGGTAAATCCCATTCATCGCGTTCGTTTTTGAGTAATAGCGCTTTACCATCTAGAATTAATACGCCTTTAATTGATACAGGGAAATCCATTATTATAAATGCGAATGGTTTACATTTAATAATGGTATCAGTGAAATTCATGGTATCTAAATGCCGGGTGAAACGGAGTATAAACCAGAAAAACTACTTTCTTGTCTTGACAAATTTCATTTCCCCTTCCATCTCTCCATTAGTCACAACCCCTACAGGAGTCCATCCTAAATAAAGATAAAAACCATAAGCTCTCAATTTTGGATTATTTCCCGTTAACAACCATATTTCTGTAATATCTTGTGAGAATAACCATTCCTCTGCTTCTTGCATTAAAGCACGACCAGCACCACGTCTTTCAAGAGATGGAAGAACAAATATACCTAAAATTGTTTTTTCTGTTGCATTAGCTATAGAAAAAGCAATCGGTTTACTCTCAATTTCAGCAACCCAGGCACGACAATCAGTTTGCAACATCTCAGCAACTGTTTCCGGAGTAATACCTAATTGTGCAATTTCTTCACGAGACTGATAATTTTCAATCACCCTAGTTCTAATATCAAACAAGGTTTCAATGTCTGTAAGTTGCGCTTTTCTAATATTCATTTAGATATGGCGATTGACTTTTTTGTGTATATTGTATTTTCCCGTATTGCATACTTCAAGTAAATAGACAATAAACAAAAATATAAAACACTGGTTTACGGTACTATTTATCCTTTTGATTGCTAATCAATTTTATTTCTGTTGCTTTGATATTGACTAAAAACGAATATAATGATTAATCTTATTATTGAGTATCATGAACAACCCAATTCAAAACTATAACCCCAGCGATGTCGGACAAATAAACGGTAATATCTTTGGTTTACCCTTCGATTACACTACCGCAAATTTAATCATTATTCCCGTACCTTGGGAAGTCACGGTTTCTTATGGTGCTGGTACAGCTAACGCACCTCAAAGAATTCTCGATGCTTCACCACAGTTAGATTTATTTGATTTTGATAATCCCGATGGGTGGAAGCAGGGAATTTTTATGATGGAAATACCTCAAGATATTTTAGATAAAAATAAGTATTACCGACAGCAAGCAGCAACAATTATTCAACGATTAGAAAAAGGTAAACCATTAACAGATGCACCTAATTTAACATCGCTACTTACGGAAATTAACCAGACTTGTGAAAATGTAAATCAGTGGTTATTCGATGAATGTCACCAAGCAATTAACGATGGTAAAACCGTTGCAGTCATTGGTGGCGACCATGCTTCACCTTTGGGTTATATGCAGACTTTAGCAAATAATTATTCAAGCTATGGCATTTTACACATCGATGCTCATGCCGATTTACGTAATGCTTATGAAGGTTTTGAATTTTCTCATGCTTCGATTATGTACAACGCGATGAAATTACCGCAAATTTCAAAGTTAGTTCAAGTTGGTTTGCGAGATATTTGTCAGGATGAAGTTGAAACTATTAACCAATCCAACAATAGAATAGTTGCTTATTACGACCCAATTATTAAACAAAAGCTGTATTCTGGAACTACTTGGATTGATTTATGTAAGGAAATTGTTAGTAATTTACCCGAATACGTTTATATTAGCTTTGATGCCGATGGTTTAGACCCCAAACTATGTTCAAATACTGGAACTCCGGTTCCTGGAGGTTTGGAATTGGAGCAAGCTTTTTGTTTGATTAGAGAAGTAGTAAACAGCGGTAGAAAAATTATTGGTTTTGACGTTTGTGAGGTTGGTGATGCTGAATGGGATGGGAATGTTGGCGCGAGAGTGGTTTTGAAATTGGCTTATTTGATGGATTTATCGCAGTAAATTTCATGGTACTTTAGAAGATATTTACGACAAGGTGGAATTTGAAGATAAAGAAATAAAAGATATCTAATTATCTTTAATAACCCACTGCACAGGGTCTAATTTATAATAATTTTGTAATAATTGATAAAGCTCTGGATGTTTATTTAATAACTGCTGCGATTTTTCAAAAAACGTTTCGGTTGCAACTGAGAAAAATTCTGCTGGACGAGTTGCACCATAACTATACATTACGGTTTTTCTTCCTTGTTCCACATCGTTACATAATTGGTTATATTCTTGTGTCATTACTTTTGACCAATTAGAATAATCCGAATTTTTTTGTAAAATTGGAACTCCTTCAACTTTCCCTTCTTCTTGGTCTAATTGATGAGCAAATTCATGTAATATAATATTTTGCCCATCTTTCCAATTCTGAGTATCTTGTTTTACGTGTTGCCAAGATAATATTAATTGGTCTTTACTCCAAGATTCTCCTAATCTGACAACCGGTTTTTCTTCAACTACATATTTCCCGTTAACGGTGGTTTCTTTTGTAAAATAAGCTGTGGGATAAATTAGAATAGAGCGCAATTTAGGAAAGTACTTTCCTCGTTCGTTAAGCAGAAGTAAACAAGCAACAGCAGCAATAATTACTTTCATTTCTTCTATTACTTGTAATCCATTGCAACCGATAAATTGTTTTTCGGCTAAAAATACTTGAATATGTCCTTGGAGTCTTCGTCTTTCGGTGGGGAAAAGATGAGGATAGATTGGGAGATTATTTTCAATAATGGAATTCCAAAGTGGTGGAAAGGGATGGTTTTTTATTTGTTTTCTTTTTTGTTTGATTAAGGTGGGGCTGAGTAGGATTGCGATGGAGATTATTATGATTATTAGTAGGAATATTATTGGTTGGAGCATTTTATAAGACGGTAGTAATTAGATAAGGAGATATCTGTTTTTACCGTAGCTTATTGGGATGGGAGATGGGGTGATTTAGTCAGAAAATGCCCGCAGGCTAGAAGCCTGGGGCTATAAGAACGAAGCCCACCTTCGTGGGCTAAGAAAATAAAACATACTTTTTTATAAAAAAATATGATTATAAATCTAACTCATTAGTAGCAATTATCAATAAAATTATTCAATAAAATGGAAAAGTATAACTTTATCAACACAACGAGTTAATCGTGAAAAAATATTAACCTTATTTAGAAATGGTTCGCGAATGTGGTTAGTGATTTTTACGAATTACGTTAGCGAGGGAGCATCCCAATTATGCAAAAAGCCCACAGACTAAAGCCTGGGGCTAATACTACAAAGCCCACCTTCGTGGGCTACTAAGATTCTTAGCCCACGAAGGTGGGCTTCGTTTATATAGCCGCACCCTTGCAGGGTGTCGGGTAAAATGTTGGTTCAAAATCAGGATGCTCCCGTTAGCGAAGCGTCTCCGAAGGAGATATTACGAATTATACTTACCAACTCCTTTTTATTATGTAGTCTGCGATAGACTAATAAAAATATTACTTGATGAGGGCGAACAACTTCACTGTAAATATTAAAAAGAAACTTATTTAATCATAAAAAATCATGTTCTTTCCAAACCTCTTACCTCAGCATTAAAATATTTCCTCCTTTCCCCCTCTCCCCCTATTCTCCCTCCAAAACGTCCCCAAACTACCGTAAAATAAACCTTCATACAGCATCTATTATGTGTTCCCCATGCTTTGCGACTACCTCGTACAAATCCTGACAGCTCGCGTATACGAAGTTGCTCAAGAAACTCCTTTAGAAATCGCTCCTTTACTCTCAAATCGCTTAAATAACAAGCTTTTGCTCAAACGCGAAGATATGCAATCGGTGTTTTCTTTTAAACTCCGGGGTGCTTACAACAAAATGGCAAACCTTACACCGGAAATGCTGGAACAAGGTGTCATTGCTGCTTCTGCGGGAAATCACGCTCAAGGTGTGGCTTTAGCTGCTTCTGAATTGGGTACTCGTGCAATAATTGTGATGCCGAAAACTACGCCCCAGGTAAAGGTTGATGCTGTCAAAGCGCGGGGTGGTGAGGTGATTTTGCATGGCGATAATTACGATGATGCTTGCGGATATGCTCGTGAATTGGGAACACAAAAGAATTTAACGTTTATCCATCCTTTTGATGACCCCCATGTAATAGCTGGACAAGGTACGATTGGGATGGAAATTTTACGCCAATATCAAAAGCCCATCCATGCAATTTTTGTTGCGATTGGTGGGGGTGGTTTGATTGCGGGGATTGGTGCTTATGTGAAGCGGTTACGTCCGGAAATCAAGATTATTGGGGTTGAACCAATCGATGCCGATGCTATGTATCAATCTTTGCAGCTTGGGCAGCGGGTACGGTTGTCTCAGGTGGGTTTATTTGCCGATGGTGTTGCGGTGCGACAAGTTGGGGAGGAAACCTTTAAGCTTTGTCAGCACTATGTTGATGATATTATTCGGGTGACTACTGACGATACCTGTGCGGCAATTAAAGATGTGTTTCAGGATACTCGCTCTATAGTGGAACCTGCCGGGGGATTGGCGATCGCTGGAGCGAAAGCTTATGTCGAAAGAGAAGGAATTGAAGGTGAAACTTTAGTCGCTATAGCCTGCGGTGCGAACATGAATTTTGACCGTTTGCGCTTTGTTGCGGAGCGTGCGGAATTTGGTGAGCGAAGGGAAGCTATTTTTGCGGTAACAATTCCGGAGAAACCAGGAAGTCTGCACAAGTTTTGCGAATGCATCGGTAAGCGTAATTTAACAGAATTTAATTATCGCATTGCTTCGGAGAAGGAAGCGCAAATTTTCGTGGGCGTGCAAATTCAAAATCGTGCAGATGGTGTAAAGATAGCTGAAACTATTACCAATTGCGGTTTCCCAATCATAGACTTAACCGACGACGAATTAACGAAAATGCATCTTCGCCATATGGTAGGTGGGCGTTCTCCCTTGGCTCACAATGAGTTATTATATCGGTTTGAATTTCCCGAACGTCCTGGTGCATTAATGCAGTTTGTAGGTTCAATGAGTCCTAATTGGAATATCAGTTTATTTCACTATCGTAATAACGGTTCTGACTACGGCAGAATAGTTGTAGGAATGCAGGTTCCACCGGAAGAAATGGAAGAATGGCAGGCATTTTTGGATACTTTAGGTTATCAATATTGGGATGAAAATAAAAATCCTGCTTACAAATTGTTTTTGGGGTAATGGTAATTGATAATTGGTAATTGGTAATTGGTAATTGGTAATTGGTAATTTTGAAGACAAGGGAAAATAACTATTCCCTATTCTCTACTCCCTTTTTATCAAAACCGCGAAATAACAGATTCAAGAATCGGCTTCATCGCTTTCACGCTATATTTTTCAACACATCTTTCTCTTGCTTTTCTAGCTTTCTCCTTCGCCGATTCTAAATTATCAAATATCAACTTGATTTGCTCGGCAATTTCATCAGGAGAATCTGGTTCAACTAAATAACCAGTATCACCTAAAATTTCAGGAATATCTCCTACTTTTGTCGATAATATTGGCTTTGCCATTGCCATTCCATCTGTTAATTTGAGAGGGAATTGAGCTAAAGTTGTGTAATTCTTTCTTTGCGGTACCACAACAATATCAGCAGCAGCTAAAACTTCTGGCATAGTTTCCACAGGAAATTTAGATAATTTAAGAATCCTATGTCCCCATTTTTCAATTAGCTTTTTATCGTAATCATCGTAAGGGTTACTTCCTACAATAACTAATTTTAAATCCGGTTCATTTAATTTATCTAAAGCTATTAATACATCTTCTACACCTTTATGAGGTCTTGGTGCCCCAGGAAACATCAAAACTCTATATTCCGAAAGACCGTAACGTTCTTTACTAGCTGTGGTATTGTATTTATCTGGATTAAATAGTTCTGTATCTTTACCATTAGGTAGATAAATACCACCGAATCTTTGCTGTAAAAATTGAGTATCTACAGTGACTACATCAGCCATTGCAACTAACTTTTCCATCCATTGCACGTACAGCGGATGGTCGGGAAATTTCAATGCACCATTCTGCTTAAAAATATCTCGATATAGTTGTTTAAAACTAGGACGATATTTAAATTCGTAACCACCATGCCAGCTTAATTCCCAATCATCAATATCTAAAAATAAAGGACGATTGCCACTAATTTTTTTCAGCAATCCAATACCGAAACTTCTAGGTTTGGGTTTACATACATAAATAATATCTCCATCCAACTTTTGTAATAGTTCTTTCGCTGATGATAAAAAACCAGGATAATTTTTACCAGGAACGGAAACAATACTCATTCCAGAAGGCGGTGCTGTAATAATTTCCTTACCGTAAATAAACCCAACAATTTCTACTGTATGATTAAGGCTTTTTAAAACTTGAGCTAATAAAAAAGCCCGGAGAGTTCCGCCTTCTGATAAGTCGCTAACAACTAATGATACTTTCACTGTAAATTATCAAGATGTTAAATCTAAAAATATGTCAAATAGTCAAATGATAATAGCAAATTCATAGATATATTAGATTTTTATTATAAACAAAATAGAAAATATTTGTTGCTGAATTTATCAGGAATGGCCGCAATTGTCACAATGCCCATTTGGTGCGTGACACTGAAAACATTGTGACTACGTTCACAGTTACTCAAAGTGTCACAGCACCCTACAAGAAAAATGTGCCGGTTGCGTAAGTCCTATTTATATTATTTTTTAAAAATTATCAAATGAATTTAGGGTTTTTCAGAGAAAACTGAATATAACATTGTTTATATTCGGTTAATTTTATCTATTCAGGAATGGCCGCAATTGTCACAAAGCTTGGGTGGTGCGTGACACTACAAACCTTATTACTACGTTGATAATCAGTCAAAATGTCACAGCACCCTACAAGAAAAATATGCCAGTTGCGGCCATTCCTACTATTAAGCAAACGAACTTAAAGAGAACCTGAAAATGAAAACAATACATCTATCATCGGGAATAGAAATTCCAGCTTTAGGGCAGGGAACTTGGCGAATGGGTGAAGATAGCAGTCAAAAAGATGCTGAAATTGCTGCTCTGCGTCTCGGTTTAGATATGGGAATGACGCTTATCGACACGGCAGAAATGTATGGTGAAGGTGGTGCGGAAGAAGTTGTTGGTGAAGCTATTAAAAATCGTCGCCAAGAAGTTTATCTTGTAAGTAAGGTGTACCCGCACAATGCTAGTCTAAAAGGCGCGATCGCAGCTTGTGAAAGAAGCCTAAAACGACTCAAAACCGATTGCATTGACCTTTATTTATTACATTGGCGAAGTTCGATACCGCTTTCAGAAACCTTGGAAGCGTTTGAATCGCTCAAGCAAGCCGGGAAAATTCGGGATTACGGTGTAAGTAATTTCGATGCAGATGAGATGAAAAAGGCAATTAAGTTACCTTATGGAAATCAAATTGCCACAAATCAGGTTTTATATAATTTAGCTCGTCGCGGTATTGAGTGGGATTTGCTTCCTTGGAGTCGTCAGCATAATATACCCATCATGGCTTATTCACCGATTGAGCAAAAGGGTATTTTAAAGAATTCACAGTTAAAATCAGTAGCTTCGCGACATAATGCGACTCCCGCACAGGTTGGTTTAGCATGGCTACTTCAACAAGAAGGAATAATCGCGATTCCTAAAGCCAGCAATCCCGAACATGTAAAAGAGAATAGTGTAGCTTTGGATATACAGCTTACTCAAGAAGATTTAACTGAACTCGATAAAGCTTTTCCCCCGCCAAATCGGAAAATGTCCCTTGCAATCAGATAGGAACTACTATTGTTTTTTCAGCCGTTTTGATAGGTTGTATTAGGGAGGGGGGAAGAAGAGGTAGAGGGGGTAGAGGGAGGAGTAGAGAATATTTTTAATTACTATCTCACACCGCTTTCAGCGCACAACTGAATCATGTAAGCCACGATTCCCGTCCAACCTGTTTGATGAGAAGCACCCAATCCCGCACCGTTATCGCCGTGAAAGTATTCGTGAAAGTAAATATAGTCACGCCAATGAGGGTCATTTTGAAACTTTTCGATACCTCCAAATACGGGACGTTTACCGGATTCATCTTGAAGAAAGATATTAGTCATCCGCTTTGATAGTTCGATAATGATTTCTGAGAGATTTTTGTAATTACCCGAACCTGTAGGAAATTCAATTTTAAAATCATCTCCTAAATATTCATGGAAATTCTGCAAGGCTTCTAATAATAAATAGTTAATTGGAAACCAAATTGGACCTCTCCAATTTGAATTACCACCAAACATTCCTGAAGTTGATTCGGCTGGTTGATAATCTACTCGATATTCATTGCCGTTGACATGGATTACAAAGGGATTTTCTTGATGGAATTTTGAAAGCGAACGAATACCATAGGGACTTAGAAACTCGGCTTCATCAAGCATACAGGAGAGCAAACATTGTAGCTTGTTGTTACTACCGTCTTTATGGGGAGTAGCGTAACATAATGCTAAAAGTCTTTTTGCACCCACACCTTCTGTAATCATACAGGCTACATTCTTTTTTAAATCGGGACGATTTTTAATAAACCATTCCAAGCGTTTTTTGAATCCCGGCAATTTTTCAATAGTTTCGGGTTTGATAACGTTGACTCCCAATAAAGGAATTAAACCAACTAAAGAGCGCACTTTTAATAAACACCTACCACCGTCGGGAAAATTAATTGCATCGTAATAAAAACCATCCTTTTCATCCCATAAAGAAAGTCCGTCACCGATGTTATTCATGGCATCGGCAATATAAAGGAAATGTTCAAAAAATTTACTAGCAACGTCTTCATAAGGCGGACGCTCTTGGGCTAATTCTAAGGCAATATGCAGCATTCCCAAACTGTACATTCCCATCCAGCTAGTAGCGTCTGCCTGTTCTAAGCTACCTCCCGTCGGCAATTCCGAACTGCGGTCAAAAACCCCAATATTATCTAAACCTAAAAACCCACCTTCAAAAATATTTTTACCTTGGGTATCTTCGCGGTTAACCCACCAGGTAAAATTAAGCAATAGTTTTTGAAAGATACGTTCTAAAAATTCTGTATCCTTACGTCCCCAAAACTTCTGTTCTATGGTATAAATTTGCCATGCTGCCCAAGCCTGTACGGGAGGATTGACATCGCTAAACGCCCATTCGTAAGCGGGTATCTGTCCGTTTGGATGCATATACCATTCGCGGGTTAGTCGTGAAAGCTGTAATTTGGCATAGTCGGGGTCAAGAATGGCTAAAGGAACTAGGTGAAAAGCTAAATCCCAAGCAGCATACCAGGGATATTCCCATTTATCGGGCATGGAAATAATATCATCGTTAAATAAATGTCTCCATTCCGCATTTCTAGCATTTTTGCGTGATTCTGGAGGAACTGGGCTATTAGGGTCGCCTTTTAACCAATCTTCAATTACATAGTAATAAAACTGCTTAGTCCAGAGCATTCCCGCAAAAGCTTGTCGCTGTACTTGGCGCTGTTCTTCTGGCATTTTATGGGGATTAATCCAATGATAAAATTCATCGGCTTCTTGTTTTCTCTGGTTAAAAATGTTTTCAAATTCGCCAAAAGGATTTTGTAAAAAATCAGAATTACACAATCTTAATTCTATGCTGCGGCTTTCTCCTGGGGGAATAGATAATTTATAGTGCGCGGCAAATTTTGTGCCAATTTTGTTGGGGTTGACTGCCTTTTTTTCACCGTTCACCAGATAATTATTAATCCCGTCCTTCACATAAGGGGAATCATTTTCTTTTCCAAATAATAAAGCCGTATTAGTTTCATTTTCGGTAAATAATAACTCGTCGGAATTATTGCAGTACAGCCATCTTTTTCCTAAATCTGGATGTGAAGCTTCAATAACACTGTAAGAATCGTTTTGAGAATAAATTTTTAATTGTGGCTTTTCAACATCATCGAACCAAGACCATATATTACGAAACCAAAGAGTAGGCAATATATGTAAAGGTTTCTCTTCTGAACCGCGATTGTATGCCGTTACCTTAACTAAAATATCTTCATCAGCATTTTTCGCGTATTCGATAAAAATATCAAAATACTTATCTTCATCAAAGATTCCCGTATCTAACAACTCATATTCTGGGTCTGAAAAACCGCGATTTTGATTTTCTTCTACTAACTCAGCATAAGGATATTCAGCTTGAGGATACTTGTATAAATACTTCATGTAAGAATGAGTCGGAGTATTATCAAGATAAAAATAATACTCTTTGACATCTTCCCCGTGATTCCCTTGAGAACCACTTAAACCGAACATTTTTTCTTTGATAATCGGGTCTTTTTCGTTCCAAAAAGCCAAAGCAAAGCACAGACGCTGGTGATTGTCGCAGATACCCGCAATCCCGTCTTCCCCCCAACGATAAGCCCGAGATAAAGATTGCTGATGAGAAAAATAATCCCAAGCCGAACCATCTTCGCTATAGTCTTCTCTAACCGTACCCCACTGTCTTTCGCTAACATAGGGACCCCAACGAGTCCAATAAGCGGTGCGTTCTCGGTTTTGTTTGAGTCTTTTGGCTTCAGCAGTCATTATTTTCCCTGGTAAGTTTCCCTGGTAAATTAGTTAACAAGAAAATATCTTTTATATTTTAAAAAGCAGCATTTCTAATAGATAAATCCGATTTCTTCGGGGAGAATCGTTCCCAGAATACTTATAAATATTGATTGTTCGGTTTGTGTAGTGGTTGCCATTTCTGTTTCCTTAATATTTGTAATATCTAAGCGATAGTTAGGTAAAAGAAAGTACTTGTAATGTTGCGGCTTCCTGGCTAAAATTTACTGAAATTAATTTGTCCAATGCCACTATTTTCTCATGCACGCTTTTGAGTGTTTGACTTGGTTAATTCAAAAACTCGATACCATTTTTCTTGGCAGCCGCGACAATTTTATTAATATCTACTTTACTAGTCTTAGAAGTAATTTTTGATTTGTCTTTTAGGAGAGTACCTACTTCTGATAGCATCTTAGGTAAAGCATCACTTTGACTTACTACTAAAACTTTTCCTTCTCCCGTGCCAATATGTTTAAAGCCAAAAGGAACACCCGAAGGAATGGAAACAATCTCACCTTCGGTCACTTTAGTAATTTGCTCTGGCTCGGAGAAAGCAAACTCAAAGTCTCCTTTAATAATGTATATTTCTTCTGGAGCCTGAAGAACGTGTTTTATTAACAGCAACCCTTCATATCCAGATGGCTGAGTTATTTCAGTTTTAGAGATAACTTGAGAAGTATTGCTATTAAAAGGTTTATAGGTATTGAAAGTTTGATATGTAAATATTTCTCTTCCTACTGCTACAGTTTTACTATAGTTGGGATGAAAAACTAATATATTTTGAGAGGTTAAGGCAGCGGCATCTAAAGTCGGATAAATTATGGCACTAAGAGATACGAATAAAGTTAAGAGAAGAGAAATTATTGTTTTCATTTTGATTTTTGGTTATGACATTGGTTAATAAGTTTGCAAAAAACTCTTTTTGTCTCTGAAAATAATTACTTATGCTAAACCACCATTTGCACGAATATTTTGTCCGGTAATCCAGCGTGCATTATCACTAGCTAGAAAAGCAACAATATCGGCAATATCTTCTACTTCCGCAATTCTTCCTAAAGCTGCCATATCGCCAAATTTATTAATTTGTTCCTCGGTTTTGCCTTCCCTAAACAAAGGGGTATCTGTAGGTCCCGGAGAAACAGCATTAACAGTAATCCCGCGACTTCCTACTTCTTTGGCTAATACTCGCGTAACTTGTTCCACCGCTCCCTTAGTGGCGACATAAGCGCTGTAAGTAGGTAGCATCATGGCTGTGGTGCTACTAGAAATATTGATGATTCGTCCCCCTTCATTCATGCATTTAACTGCTTGCTGACAGGCAAAATAAGTGCCTTTGATATTAACAGCAACTATTTCGTCAAATTCCTCTTCTGTAAATTCGACTAAAGGTTTATAGATAACAATACCGGCACAGTTAACTAAAATATCGACTTGTCCTAATTTGCTAACTGTCTGATTAAATAAACGCTCTATTTCAGCGACTTTACCGACATCAGCCTGTAGAGAAATTGCATTTCCTCCCTGCTGTTTGATTTGTGCAACCGCTTCATCGGCTTTATCCGCACTGTGGGAATAATTGATAACCACCGTTGCACCATCTGAAGCTAATTTTGTCGCGATCGCTTTACCGATACCGCGAGATGAGCCGGTGATAATTGCAACTTTATTGTTCAAATTTGTCATTGTTTTTATCTGTAATTCAAAAACTAGGCGTTGCTGTTAGCGAAGCGTGGCGTTAGCCATATAAAAATATGAATAGCCCCCCAATCCCCAATTTTGCGGGAGAAATATATTTTAAAGTCCCTCTGTTTTGGGGATTTAGGGGGCTAGCAAATATGAGAAATATAAATTCATATTTCAATTCAGCAATACCAAAAACTACAACATATATTCTTGCGGTTAGGAGGGATTTAAAAGACTGCAAATAGTATCAACTTCTGTCATTACAGCATCGGCAGTAAATTTAATACTTTCTAGAGAACGCTTGCCTGCTTCATCATTTCCGGCTCCACAAGCATCCGTAACGATAACAGGAATATAACCTCTATCTGCTCCATGACGAATTGTTGGCTCAATACCAATTTCTGTTGCTATACCCATAATTGCAAAGGAAATAATACCGCAGTCTTTTAAAGCGATATCCAAAAAAGTTCCTTCAAAAGCAGACATGGTAATTTTGTCGAAAATGACTTCTGAAGGCAGAGGTGATAATTCGGGAATCAGTTGAAAATCATCAGAATCTCTTAAAAACCAAGGGTTAAATTCATCAATTTTATTAGTTCCCTGCCAAGTCATTGCTTGACGCAGTTGAAAAACTCCGGCAACTTCCTTTGGTAATGAAAGATGACGACAGAAAAATACTCGGAATCCTCCTTTACGAGCCGCAGCAAGAACTTTAAGAATATTATTGGTAATTGTTTGAGTTTTTTCTTTTGGCAATTGGTTCATGATGCCAACTTGCATATCATAAATCAAAATAGCCATACGGTTTGGATGACAAATTTCTTCTAAACTTTGAGGTATTTCTAAACCAAAAGCATTTTCCATTTTATTATCCCGAATGTTTCTAACTAAAAACTATTATGGGGTTTTTGCAACGTCTTCGCGCTTTTTACTATCTGGTAGAAAAGTGGAGTTGATTGACATTTGTTGATAAACACGGTGCTGTAAGTACCATTGAGCATCCCTGCTAATCCAAGTATCAACCACAACACCATGACCAATAATTCTTGGCAACACTGAATCTATTTCTTCAGTGGGTGACTCGTTACGAGAAGCAGCTGGGAACAATTGAGTTACCAGCAGATAACTTACAGATTCAGCAGTATCTTCACCTATTTTGCGCGTCACTGAATTAAGGCAATGATGTCGAATACCGTCAAAACCAGCCGGAGTATTCTTTAACCACTCAATAAAACTGCTTGCGCTTTCGTGTTTGCCAAATAAAGGATGCTCGTTGATATAGTTTTCAGTCAGTATTTTTTTCAAAGCAGCATAATCGCGGCTATCTTCACACAAGTAAACTCGATGCAATAATTCTGTAATTTGAAGGCGATCGCCAACAGATAATTCTGTGTTTAATGCTGATTGAGGATCGCATATTCCTAAAGGCAAGTTGGTAATATCGTGAAATGGCATAATTTTAAGCTCTAGTTATATTTGTACTAATGACGTACATTACCTGCACCCAAAATTGAAATTTTCATTGCCAGCTTAACTCCTGAATAGTTGAGAATAAACTACTGCTCGCTATAATTCCACAACAACCCACCATCAACATAGAAAGTTGAACCAGTAATGTATTTAGCTTCATCGGAAGCAAGAAACGCAACTATACCCGAAACATCTTCCGGCTCTCCCAAACGTCCCAAAGGAATATTTTGCGTAACTTTCTTTAACTGTTCGGGATTATCGAGTAAATCTTGATTAATGGGAGTCGCAATTGCTCCTGGTGCGACATTATTAATAGTAATTCCCAACGGCCCCAACTCAACTGCCAAATTCCGCATTATCATTTTTACGCCGCCTTTACTGGCGCAGTAGGAAGTAAAGTGAGGAAAAGGAAGTTCTTCATGGACGGAACTAATATTAATTATTCTGCCTTGACGGTTAGTTTGTTTGAGATGTTTGACTACTACTTGAGTTGCAAAAAATACCGCTTTGAGATTAACATTTAGTACCAAATCATAATCATCTTCAGTGATATCCCAAAAATCGGCACGTTTTTCTAAACCTGCATTATTAACTAAAATATCAACTTTACCAAACTGATTGATGCTTTCTTCAACTAAGTTATTAATCTCGTCAACTTTACTTAGATCGGCTTTAACAATATAACCTTCACCACCAGCTTTTTCGACTTTTTCTTTAGTTTCTTTGGCTTCATCGGGATGGGAACGGTAGTTAACAACAACTTTTGCACCTTCTTGTGCCAAACGCTCGCAAATCGCTTCCCCAATACCGCCGCTACCACCTGTGACTATTGCAACTTTTTCTTTTAATTTCATGATTTTAAACTGACCCCAAAAACTATTCAACCGTTGTCAAGCATGTCTATTTAATAGAGATTTAAGCTAAGACAAGATATATAGCTATGTTTAAACAAAATGGTTTGCTTGTCTTTCACATTCTTGCTCTAATTTTCTATCTGGCGTTGCTGATTAAAAGAAAGTATGAATAGCCCCCCAACCCCCAATTCTGGGGGAGAAATATAATTTAAAGTCCCCCAAATTTGGGATATTTAGGGGCTACCGTTAGACAGTAATAATAAATTCATATTTCAATTGTGCAACGCCTTCTGTCTTCCTTTCTTCCCCAACCACCATAAATACACGAAACCTACCAAGGCAATACTTCACCGTTTGAATGCCAGAAGGTGCCGGTATTTTCCATATTTAGCTCATCAATACGAGCTAACAATCCCGCCACTGACTCTTCCGTGGTTATTCCAGAAAAGCCAGTCATCCGCGTTTGTACCAGCCCAGGATGTAAAATTGCAACGGGAATATTTTTTGATTTCAAATCTTCAGATAAGGATTTACCAGCCATTGATAAAGCAACTTTCGACATCCGATAACCATAGGAACCGCCGGAAGTATTGTCATCTATCGAACCCATACGGCTGGTCATCATAATAACTTTAGAACCTGATTTTAAGTTATTCAATAGAGCATGAGTTAATCTTAATGGCCCTACAGCATTAACTTCAAATTGTCTGCGAATACTGTCAAAATCTAAATTATCAAGGCTGACTCGCTCTATAATACCGGCATTATTAATTAAAACATCAAGAGTTTTACCGTCAAGTTTTTTAACTAATTGAGCAACAGAAGAATCACTTGTAATGTCAACATCTGTTTCAACTTGTACGTCTAAATCTTTTAATTCATCCGACATCGAACGACATACAGCAATAACATTATCGCCTCGCTTTTTTACTTGACGACAATATTCTAAACCTATACCTCGATTTGCACCCGTTACTAAATAAGTTGCCATATAGTTTGAAGATTTACTTACAAATTTAGACTATCAATGTATTTCTCTTTTTGTATTTTACCTTGAAATAAATTTGATTTTAGTTTGAATTGAATTTGATTTTGATTTTGATTTTTAATTGTATTAACCTAGAACTTCTCCTTAAACAACTAAAACTCAAAGAAGATAAGCTTTGAATTTTGCCTATTATATGTATAAAAGCAATTGAGAGTTAATAACAATTGTTAATTAGATTCTTCAATCATTTCATCAGGACTCCAATAGCCTTTCAAATTAACAATTTTCCCGTCGCTATTAAAGTTGAAAATATTAATACCTTCAAAGCGGACTTGTTTACCTTCTTTAGTTAATCCTCTTCCAGTCCAGCGAGCCGCAGCATCATTACCAATTACATGGACAAATTCCTCATGCAATCCAACATTTTCAAATCCTGACATGAATGCTTTTCCTAGTTCTAATATTTGCTTGGAATTGTTAATTGGTGTTGTTCCAACTGGATCTTCAACAATAGCATTATTAGCAAAACGAGATGCCCATTCTTGAGCGTTGTTACTGCGTGTTGCTTCAAAATATTGAGCTACAAATTTACGAACTAATTTTGGAGCAAGAGTTTGAGTTGTCATAACCAAATCTGTTGAAATAATATTCGGAATTAATTTATCACTAAAGCTAATGAATGATTAAATATATTTTTTGTCAATCCTTCAATACTGTATATACAAACTTAACCGCCATCGAACCTTCACCGACAGTCGCAGTAACTCGTTTAATCGATTCGCAACGAATTTTGCCACCGGCGAATATTCCCTCATGACTGATTTATAAGAAAAACGGGAGCATCCCAATTTTGTAAATTTACTAAAATATTAATTGTCATTTCCCTCGCAATGACAAAATATGTTTTTAAATATTTGCGATGCTTCCAGAAAAACTGATAATTTCAAACAAATAGTATTATTTACCTGTTGCAGAGAGAACAAGCTCGTAAAGATGATGTTCGTTTTCAGCAATTCCTTCCCAATAAGGAGATTCGCTACCGAATCCTGGTTGTTTTTTCAAATTTTCAATAGCTTCTTTATTGCTCCATTGCCCGTAATTGATGACGCGGGTTCCGTCAAGGCTGCGATGAAAATTAGCGGAAACTAATCCTGGTAAATTCATTGCTTTGACTACATTTTCTTTTGCTAATTCAATCATCCTGGGTTGATTTTCGGGCTGCATCCGGAATTCAGCAAAATGATAAATATATTTTTGATTTATTTCTGGTATTCCTTCTTTCGATTCGGAAATAACCACTTCATAAACATGGCTATCTGGATTATGCTCTCTAATTTTGGCTGCTTGCTGTTGTACTTGGGGATTGTTAAGAAAATTTTCAAAATCTTGCTTTGTTTTCCATTGGGCATAATTTGCAACTTTTACCCCATCTAAACTTTTATGTATATTCGCAGAAACAAAACCGGGCTGCTGCTTTACCGTATCAAGAAATTTTGTAATGGTATCTATTAATTCTTGCTGCTTTTCTGATTCAACCTTGAAAATAACAATAACAGTAACGACTTCATTCTTGGTGGCAATAGTAGGCATCGATATATCCTATATTTGTCTCTTTGTTATCTATTTTTTATATTGCCTTAAAAAGGCGTATGAGTAAATTGTTTTTTATTAATATACTTTCTTTTAATATGAATTATATCGATATAATAATAAAAGAATTAAAAATAGAGTCTTGCCTTATATGATGTTTATCAAATCAACGATCTAAAAATTATAAGTTGAGAAGTCGTAACGACTTCGTTGCACAAAGAAGTTGACACGGAGGTATTCTTGCCGCTAAACAGAACCGCAGGTTTAGTAAGTCAACTATACAAATCTGCGGAGTAGTCTTATACTATATCTTGAAAAAACATGCAAAAATAAGCCAGAAGCAGATAAGCTTGGCAGGCGTAGCACCACTTTTTTAAAGTGTTGACGTTTACTCCTTATCTTGCGGCGATCGCATTTATGTCCTATCGGACATGATAAGCTAACAAAAATTAAATAGAGTTTCTATACAATCATCAAGTGAATAGTCAAATAGTTGTGAAAAAAATATTTAGGCAGAACTATTTTTTATTTAATATTTAAGCTCTGAAGAGATTAAAACCATATTAATCTTAAACAAAGCTTAACTCAATATGGTTGATTTATTAATATTATTTTTCTAATATTTGAAGGTAAAACCAATCAATTATTAACAGTCAATAAATTCATTATAGAAAAGCTCTTATTGAATACACATTATTACAAACAAATGCTTTTAATAGTTAATTTACAAATACGTATCATGACTCAGACAACTGGATTAGTTCGTGGCGGGCTTGTTATCAACAAGGTTTTTATTGATTATAAAAAAATACAAGAAAGTGTAAATAGCAATACTAGCGATGCGACTTTAGATGTGCAAAGATACCGGAGTTGGTGATATTTTAAACCGAAAGATAGATACCAGTTTTAATTACTTATGAGATGCTGGTGACGATAAAAATGGGGTGTATTTGAATAATTTTTGCTGGCGAGCAAGCTTTCTAATTAGTTAGGAAATTGCTCCTAATTTGGTTTTATTTCTACCTATTAACTGAGTCAACTTAGTTGAGTGACTCAGAATTTTTGTCAGGGCAATTACCAATTGCATCTCTATTAACTTATTTGACCATTTCACTTATATCTGAAATATATGGCTAATATTGCTTTTGACTTGCGTAACAGTAGCAGTCAAAATCTGACCAGTTTTACAAACAATTCTCCAACTTTCTCTAGTGCTGGAGACGGTTTCGGTAAGTTTCAACGCGGAGTTTCAACAAGCATTCCCTTTTCAGTTCTTGATGATAGTGCAGTGGGCTTTCCTGCTGATAATTTAGGAATTATTCCCGAAACCAATACTGATGCATTCTTTGGGGCTACTGATACCGAGAATGGCGACAACACCGGAGCAGTTAATGCTGTTTGGGAATTTGATATTAGTGGTGCTAGCAACCTTAGCCTATCAATTGATACAGGGGCGATGGGTGATTTTGAAGCAGATGACTCCTTTTCCTGGACTTATCAAATCGATGGGGGTACTGTAAATACAGCTTTTACCGGAAGCGCTGATGAAGCTGATAGTTTTACCTATACTCTTGCTGATGGGGATACCTTTACATTGGACGATCCAATGAAGGTGGATGGTACTACTCTGTCAAACAATCTTCAAACCCTTACCACTCCCATTACAGGTACAGGTTCTACTCTTGCTCTGACATTAACTGCTCAGACAAATGGTGGTAGCGAAGCTTTTGCTTTCCAAAATATTTTGATTGAAGGTGATACTGCTCCAACTCCTGCTAATCTCGTAATTTCCGAGATTATGTATAACCCCAACAGCAGTGAAGATGATTGGGAGTGGGTAGAAGTTTACAACGCTGGAGGTTCTACTGCCGATCTTTCCGGCTATGTAATTGATGACGGTAATAATAGTTTTCAAACAGCAGCCAATATTGCTAGTGGCTCAATTGCTGCCGGTGAAACTGCAATTCTTTATAATGTCGATGATGTAGCCGTAGCTGATTTTGAAGCAGCTTGGGGAACTGGGATTAACTTAATTGGCGTTACCAATTGGGGAGCAATGGGGCTCAACAATGGTGGCGATCGCGTCAGTTTGTGGAGTAATTTTACTGACTATAGTGGTGACGAAGCTACATTTGCTAATGTTATTGATACCGTTGAGTTCGACGACGATGGTACAGTTTGGCCTAGTGATAATGGTTCAGCTTCAATTTATCTAACTGATTTAAGTGCAGATAATAATGTTGGTACTAACTGGGCTTTGAGTACTGAAAGTGGTGCGACTCCTGCGGGTAGCGGTTATATGAGTTTTGCAGCAGGTGGTAATAGTGGTGGTGATGTGGGTTCACCTGGTGGAACGATAACTAATACCCCTACACCTACCCCAGCTAAGATTTACGAAATCCAAGGAGAGTCTCACACATCACCACTTGTAGATCAATTAGTAACCACCTTAGGTGTCGTTACCGCAGTAGATGACGACGGTTTTTATCTCCAAGACGCTACAGGAGATGATAATGATGCAACTTCCGACGCGATTTTTGTTTTCACTGATTCTAATCCTACAGTCGAAGTTGGTAATCATGTAGAAGTCACCGGTACAGTTAGCGAATTTTTCCCTGGAGGAGAAAGTACTGGAAATCTTTCCACTACTCAAATTAGTGGAAGTCCTACCGTAAACGTAGTTTATAGCGTAGATGCTCTTCCCGCAGCAACAATAATTGGTGCTGGTGGTAGAGTACCTCCTAGCGAAAATATTGATGATGATGCTTTTGCTAGCTTTGAACCCGAAACTGATGGGATTGATTTCTTCGAGTCAATAGAAGGAATGCGAGTAACAGCGCAAGATGCAGCTGCTGTTGCTCCTACTAATCGTTTTGGGGAAATTTTCACTGTTGTAGATAACGGTAATGGTGCAACTGGAATTAGCGAAAGAGGTACGCTTAATATCAGCCCCGATGACTTCAACCCCGAAAAAGTCCAAATTGATACAGATTCGGATATTTCGGGATTTGATATTCCTGAAGTAAATGTTGGTGCAAAATTAGGAGACGTTACGGGGGTTGTTGGTTATAGTTTCGGTAACTTCGAGATTTATCCAACTGAGGACTTTACCGCAAATGTGGTAGATTCTACCATCGAACCAGAAACTACAGCTATCGAAGGTAATGCAGATAAGCTGACAGTTGCTAGCTATAACGTTCTGAATCTTGACCCCAATGATAGTGATGGGGATACAGATGTAGCAGATGGAAGATTTGATGCAATTGCATCCCAAATCGTCAATAACTTGAAAACTCCTGACATCATTGGTTTGCAGGAAATTCAGGATAATAGCGGTTCTGGCGATGATGGTGTAACATCCGCCGATCAAACTTTGCAAGACTTGGTTGATGCGATCGCTGCTGCTGGTGGCCCTACATACAGTTTTATCGACAACACCTTCATCGGTAATAATACTAGTGGCGGTCAACCAGGTGGCAATATTCGTACTGCTTTCCTCTACAATACCAACCGCGTAGACTTAGTAGATGGTTCAGTCGAAACAATTGAAGGCGATGGTTTTGCCGGTAGCCGCTTACCTTTAGTTGCGAAATTCACCTTCAATGGTGAAGAAGTTTCCGTTGTTAACAATCACTTCTCATCCAAAGGTGGTAGTAGTCCTATCTTAGGTGTAGAGCAACCTTTTGAAGCGCGGCAAGAAGAAGTAGCAGTCAACGGCAGCCTTGATGAACGCCAAGCACAATCCCAAGCTGTTAAGGGTTATGTTGATGGAATTTTAGAGGAAAACGCTGACGCTAACGTTGTTGTACTCGGAGATTTAAACGAATTTGAATTCGTCTCTCCGGTAGAAACCTTGGCAGATAGCTTGACAAACTTGACTGAAACTGTTTCAGAAGATGAGCGTTACAGTTTTATTTTCCAAGGTAACTCACAATCCTTGGATCATATTTTAGTTAGTGATAACTTAACGGATACGGCAGAGTTCGATATCGTACATGTCAACTCAGAATTTGCCGATACTGATGAAAAAGCCAGCGACCACGATCCGTTAGTTGCAAGTTTGTCATTTTCTAAAGAGAACATGGATAAAATTAATTTAAGTCAAATCGGTACCTATACCAGTGAAGATGGCGCGGAAATTGTTGCACACGATCCAACAACACAACGGTTGTTTGTAACTACTGGGGATACTGTTGAAATTATTGATATCAGCAACCCTAGCAACCCTACTAAGTTTGGTGAAATTGATTTAAGTACCATCGGTACTTTTGTCGGTGGTGGTTCCAATAGCGTTGCAGTTTACAACGGTATAGTTGCTGTAGCAGTTGAAGCGAATACCGCACAAGATAACGGTGTAGTTGCTTTCTACAACACTGACGGCATATTACAAAATTCCGTTGAAGTTGGGGCACTTCCCGATATGCTCACCTTCACCCCCGATGGTATGAAGGTAATCGTAGCTAACGAAGGGGAACCCAATGACGACTACACCGTAGATCCAGAAGGTTCTATCAGTATTGTTGATATTTCCGGTGGTGTTGGTAGTGCTACCGTTATAACTGCTGGTTTTGCTGGTTTCAACGATGATTTAGAAACTTTAAAAGCAGACGGTGTAAGAATCTTTGGTGAAAGAGCAGGCGGTACTGATGCTACAGTCGCTGAAGATTTGGAACCAGAATACATTGCAGTTTCTCCCGACGGAACAAAAGCATTTGTAACTCTACAAGAAAACAACGCTGTTGCAGTTCTTGATATTGCTAGTGCAACTGTAGAAGCTATCAAACCTCTTGGCTTCAAAGACTACAACGCTGAAGGAAACGGTATTGATGCGAGCAATAGAGACGACGGAATTAACATCCAAAATTGGCCCGTCTTTGGAATGTACCAACCCGATGCAATTAATAGCTTCGAGGTAGACGGTAATACTTATTACATTACTGCAAACGAAGGTGATGCCCGCATCCGTCCAGATGGAGACATTGAGGACGCAGACGGTAATGTAATTACAGAAGAAGGCGATATATTCAACGAAGAAGAACGAATCAAGGATGTCACACTTGACCCAACTGCTTTCCCCAATGCTGCTGAACTTCAAGAAGACGAAAATCTCGGTCGCTTGAAAATCACCAATACTCTTGGTGACACCGACGGAGACGGAGATTTTGATGAACTTTATTCCTACGGTGGTCGCTCCTTCTCTATCTGGAATGATAAAGGTGAATTAGTATTTGATAGCGCAGATGCTATTGCTCAAATTACAGCAGAGCAGGTTCCCGAACTCTTCAACGCTAACGGCGGTGATACAGAAGAATTTGATGAGCGTTCCGACGATAAAGGCGCTGAACCCGAATCTGTAACTGTCGGAATGGTACAGGGTAAGCCTTACGGATTCATCGGTTTAGAGCGTACTGGTGGTGTATTGGTTTATGACCTCAGCAACCCCAGTGAACCTGAATTTCAACAGTACATCACTACCGAAGGCGATATTGCTCCTGAAGGTTTAGAGTTTATTGCTGCTGACGAAAGTCCTAACGGAAAACCAATGTTGGCTGTAGCTAACGAAGTAAGCAACACCACCACACTTTACGAGATTTTCGATAATACATTCTCCGGAGATGATGGTGATAACACAATTACTGGTAATGACACCAATGATTTCATTGATGCAGGAGCCGGTAATGACACAATTAATCCAGGTACAGGCAACGATATAGTAAATGCTGGACCTGGAGACGATACAATTGTAGGTGGTCAAGGTGACAACCAGATAGATGGTGGAGAAGGTATAGATACCGTTACTTATGACGGCAACCGAACTGATTTTGATATTGAAAGAATAGGCGATCAAATCAAAGTTGGTAGCAACACCGATACACTTACCAATGTTGAGTTTTTAGAATTCAACGACGGTACGATCGATACAGCTGATATTAAATCCACATCTACTGACAAAATTAATCTAAGTCAAATCGGTACCTATACCAGTGAAGATGGCGCGGAAATTGTTGCACACGATCCAACTACCCAACGGTTGTTTGTAACTACTGGTGACACTGTTGAAATTATTGATATCAGCAACCCTAGCAACCCTACGAAGTTTGGTGAAATTGATTTAAGTACTATCGGTAGTTTTGTCGGTGGTGGTGCTAACAGTGTTGCAGTTTACAACGGTATAGTTGCTGTAGCAGTTGAAGCGAATACCGCACAAGATAACGGTGTAGTTGCTTTCTACAACACTGACGGCGTATTACAAAATTCGATTGAAGTTGGTGCGCTTCCCGATATGCTCACCTTCACCCCCGATGGAATGAAGGTAATCGTAGCAAACGAAGGCGAACCTAACGATGATTACACTGTAGATCCAGAAGGTTCTATCAGTATTGTTGATATTTCCGGTGGTGTTGGTAGTGCTACCGTTATGACTGCTGGTTTTGCTGGTTTCAACGACCAAAAGCAAGCGTTAATTAACAAAGGTGTTCGCATCTTTGGACCTAATGCTACTGTTGCTCAAGATTTAGAACCAGAATACATTGCAGTTTCCGCAGATGGTTCCACAGCAATTGTTACTCTTCAAGAAAACAATGCGATCGCTGTTGTAGACATTGAAACTGCTACTGTCGCTGATGTTCTACCTCTAGGTGTAAAAGACCACAGCAAAGGTCAACCAACTCTTACACAGTATGAGTTCTCTAACTTACCTGTTTTAGGAACTACTGCTACAACAAACCCCGAAGATTCTACTCAAACAACCGCAGGACAAGATATTCTTTTAGGTGGTTTATCCGGTCTTCACTACGATGGGATTGCAGCAAATGGTAACTTAAAGTTTGTTACCGTTCCCGATAGAGGACCCAACGGTAATTCCTCTGATGTAGATGGTGATGATGCAAACGAGCGTCCTTTTGCTCTACCTGATTATCAAGCCCAGGTAGTTACCTTTGAACTCAACGAAGCTACTGGTGCGATTGAAAACCTCCGACAAATTGGACTTACCAGACAAGACGGAACTCCTATTACTGGTCTTCCCAATATTCCTGGAGTCGATGAAGAGCCTGTAGATTTGTTCGGTAATCTACTCGGTTATGACGAATTTGGTGCTGACTTGGAAGGTGTTGTAATTAACCCTGCCGATGGTAGCTACTGGATGGTTGACGAATACCGTCCTGCTATTTACAACTTCGATTTTACTGGTAAATTAATCAACCGTTTCGTACCAGAAGGAACAGGTGATTTAGGCGGTCAACCAGCAGGTACTTTCGGTTCAGAAACCCTACCAGCAGAATATTCAAGCCGTCGTCCCAACCGTGGTTTTGAAGCTGTAGCTCTGGATACTGACAATGGAATACTCTACTCATTCATCCAGACACCTTTAGCTAATCCAGACCGCGACGCTTCTGATAATTCCGATGTGATTCGCATCTTAGGAATTGATCCTGCTACAGGTAATCCCGTTTCCGAATACGTTTACTTACTCGAAGATCCCGCAGTTCGTGACGGCGGACGTGTTGATAAAATTGGTGATGCTGTTTACGTAGGTGACGGTAAATTTAAGGTTATCGAACGCGATTCAGCAGTTGGTGAAAATGCCAAGAAGTTCATTTTTGAAATTGACCTCACAGGTGCAACCAATTTACTAGCGGCAGATGCTCCCGCGTTGATGGCTGGTAAAACTCTTGAACAACACACCGCTGATGAGTTAGTAGCTCAAGATATTAATCCTGTTGAGAAAACCAAAGTAACTAACCTACCTTCCATTGGTTATCAAGCAGGAGATAAACCAGAAGGTTTAACCATGTTACCTGATGGTCGTTTGGCTGTTCTCAACGATAACGACTTTGGTTTACTTGATAACGATATCCCCGTTGACGGAACAGTTCCTATAAATCCCAACCCCACACCAGTTGTATTGGGAATTATCGATTTCCCAGAAGGTAATCAACTCGATGCCAGCAACAGAGACGGTGAAATTGATATTAAGAATCACCCCATTTTGGGATTGTATCAACCCGATGCAATCTCTAGCTTTGAAGTAGATGGTAAGACCTACTACATTACAGCTAATGAAGGTGATGCCAGAGATTACGATGGCTTCAGCGAAGAAGCAAGAGTTGGTGATGATGAAATAGTTCTCGATCCCACAGCTTATCCCGACGCTGCGAACTTAAAACAAGATGAAAATCTCGGTCGCCTCAAAACTACTACTACTTTGGGCGATTATGATGGAGATGGTGATGTAGACCAAATCTTCAGCTATGGTGGCCGTTCCTTCTCTATCTGGGATGGAGTTGGTAACTTGGTATTTGATAGCGGCGACCAAATTGCTGAAATTACTGCATCTCAAACTCCCGAATTCTTCAACGCTAACAACGGCGATCCTGATGATTTTGATAGTCGCTCCGATGATAAAGGTGCAGAACCTGAATCTGTAACTGTAGGAATGGTAGATGGTAAGCCCTACGGATTCATTGGTTTAGAACGTGCAGGTGGTGGCGTATTAGTATACGATCTCAGCAATCCCAGCGCACCTGTATTTAACCAGTACATTCGTACCGAAGGCGATATTGCTCCTGAAGGTTTGCAATTTATCGCGGCTGAAGATAGCCCCAACGGTAAAGCAATGTTGGCTGTTGCAAATGAAGTCAGCAATACCACTACACTTTATGATATTGCGGTTTCCGACTTTACCTTACAACTGCTCCACACCGCAGACCAAGAAGGTGGAATTCCCGCACTAGAAGATGCACCAAACTTCTCAGCAGTTCTCAACGCTTTGAAGAATGAAGATGCAGACGGAGATGGTATTGTAGATTACGAAAATACTTTAACTCTATCTTCCGGCGATGCTTATATCCCCGGTATCTTCCTAGATGCTTCTGAAGACGAATCCTTAGCTGATTTATTGGGTAAAGAAGGTAAAGGTCGTTCTGACATCATTATTCAAAACGAACTTGGATTCCAAGCAATTGCTTTAGGAAACCACGAGTTTGATTTAGGTACTGAGTTTATCGCTTCCGTGATTGCTCCTGATGAAGCATATCCCGGTGCAAACTTCCCTTATCTCAGTTCCAACCTTGATGCCAGCACAGATGCGAACTTAGCACCTTTAGTTACTCCTGACGGGCAAGAAGCAAGCGATATTGCTGGAAAAATCGCTGGTAACACAATCGTTACCGTTAACGGTGAAAAAATTGGTGTAGTTGGTGCAACTACTCCTACTTTAGCTAGTATTTCTTCTCCTGAAGGTGTGACAATTTCACCTGAAAATCCAGAAGATATTGCAGCTTTAGCAGCAGAAATTCAAGCTAGTGTAGACAGCTTATTAGCAGCTAATCCCGATATCAACAAAGTTGTCTTGATATCTCACATGCAGCAAATCGCCATTGAAGAACAATTGGCTGGTTTGCTTAAGAATGTAGATATCATCATGGCTGGTGGTTCTAACACTCTATTGAGTGATTCTACTGACCGTTTGAGAGATGGTGATACATCTCAAGGTGTATACCCCATCGTTAAAACTGATGCTGACGGCAAGCCAGTTGCAGTTGTTAACACCGACGGAAACTACAAATATGTAGGTCGTTTGGTAGTTGACTTTGATGCTGATGGTAATATTATTCCTGCCAGTATTGACCCCAACATTAGTGGTGCCTATGCAACCGACGAAGCTGGTGTTGCAGCAGTAGGTGGTACTCCAGACCCCGAAATTGTGGCAATTACTGACGCTTTGAGCGAAGTAATCGCCGACTTAGAAGGCAATTTCTTCGGTGTTACTGATACATTCCTTAACGGAACCAGAGGCAGCGTTCGTACCGAAGAAACCAACTTGGGTAACTTAACCGCTGATGCGAACTTAGCGATCGCCAAACAAACTGACTCCAGCGTTGTTATCTCCATCAAAAACGGTGGTGGTATCCGTGATAACATTGGTAGAGTAGTTACACCAGCCGGTTCCACTGAACCCGAATTCCTAGCTCCCGAAGCCAACGAATTAGCAGGTAAGCCAGAAGGTGGTATTTCTGAAGTTGATATCAAGAATACCCTACGTTTCAACAACGGTTTAACTCTATTAACTGCGAGTGCAGAAGAATTATTAGCTATCATCGAACATGGTGTAGCAGCAAGCGGAGACGGTGAAACACCAGGACAGTTTCCACAAGTTAGCGGTTTGTCTTTCAGCTTTGATGAAAGCTTACCTGCTGGCGATAGAGTACAATCCTTAGCGGTTGTCGATGAAGATGGCGAAGTTATCGACGTAATTGCTAAAGACGGCGAATTACAGGGTGATGCAAGTCGTACCTTCCGTCTTGTAACCTTAAGCTTCTTAGCTAATGACGATGATGGTGATGGATTTGGTGGTGATGGATATCCCTTCCCACAAGGAGAAAGCGCAAATCGGGTTGATTTAACTTTAGAGGATACAGATCCTCGTACAGGTGCAGCAACCTTTGCTCCCGATGGTTCCGAACAAGATGCTTTAGCTGAATTCTTAGCGGCAAACTTCTCTGAAGAAAACCCCTTCAGTGAAGAAGATGTTGCACCAGAATTAGATATGCGGATTCAAAATCTTGAGTTCCGTGAAGATACTGTGTTAGGTGACATAGCGTCAACTCCCATTATCACTCAGGAAGTTGATGGAACTACAGTTGAAGCTATCGACTTAACTGGTTTCGATGCTCAACCAACAGTAGCAGTTAATTACACCATCACTCGAGAAGCTGCATTTGACAACGAAGTTTACTTCTACGCAGTTGACGATATCAATGGTAGTGTAAATGGAGTTAATGTTGGCGATGCTAACTACGTCGAAGAAGCTTTGAAACAGCTTGTTTCTCCTGAGTTCTCCACTACTAACGGTGATATAGAGAGCGGAAACGTTGAATTTAACGCAGGTTCTATCGTTGTTCCTGTAATTATCGCTGATGGTACTTTTGCAGAAGCATTAAGCGGTGCAGCAGAAGTTTACTTCCCATACTTGGGTGCTAACAGTGATGGTTTCGACCACATTAGATTCAATGACACTACCAATACCTTTGAATTTGAAGATTTAGCTAACGGTGGTGACCAAGATTTCAACGATATCACTATTACCATTAACAGCATTGCTTAATTGAAAGGACGGAATCTGGTTTATTCCTCAATCAATACATGAGAAATAAACTCCAGTTCAAAAAGTAAGCTATTAATTTATTCACACCCAGTAAACTGGCGGTTTGCTGGGTGTTTTTTTTATTAAAATAACTTACAAAGAGAATATCCAAATAATTTTTTTTTAGCATATAAGCAAATCATGCGGGAGCATCCCAATGTTGAACAAATACTTTATCCGACACCCTGGAAGGGTGCGGCTACAAAAACGAAGCCCACCTGCATGGGCTTTTTGCGAAATTGGATGCTCCCAATCATACTTTTAATCAGCAACGCCAAAATTTTAGTTTTTTGAAGCTGATAATAATAGTCATTTTTAATAAAAATAAAATAAGTCAAATCATCATGAATCTAAAATCAACATGATTATTTATAATCCGAATTTTTATTTGTAAAACTTCAGATAATTCTAAGGAAATAACTTCTTAACTTAAAAATTAAACAATTGTAAATAGTATTTCAGTATATTAGCGGATTAAAAACTTCCTGATATGCTGCAACTGCAACTGTTCGCGTAACCTGGTAAAACCTGAAAGTAGCTTAATTAAAGAGTATTTTTAGCTACTTTTATTATTTCATTTGCCAGACCAAATATAAATTCCATTAAAGAGGAGAATCGAGTTTATTTCATGGCAAACACTCCATTCGACACTAACGAACAAGCTCAATTAAAAGGTCTCAATGGTTACGAAGTTGACCCAATATTTACCGTTGGTGAAAGCATCAATACTTACACACCTCCTGGTATTCTTGATGGTTTGGGTGCTTACTCCCTTTCTGATGATACCGTTCGCATTTTAGCTAACCACGAGTTTAGTTCTTCTCTAGGTTACGAATATACCCTGAAAAACGGAGCTTCCATACCTGGAGCTCGTGTCAGCTACTTTGATATTGATAAAGAAAGTCGCCAAATTGTTGGTTCTGGTTTAGCTTACGACACAATTATTAACCGTCAAGGTGAAGTTGTAGACGAAGCATCTGACTTGGAATTTGGCGGTTTGAACCGTCTATGTTCTGCTCAATACATTGAGATGCACCAATTTGGTGACGGTATTGGGTTAGAAGATGGTATGTTCTTCACCGGTGAAGAAACAAGAGATGGTGGTACTGAGTTTGTAGTTGATACTGCAACTAACACCATGTACGCTGTACCCTGGATGGGTCGTGCTGGTTGGGAAAGTGTTACCGAGTTAGATACAGGTGATACTGAAAAAGTTGCAATTTTAATCGGTGATGACCGTCCAGCTGCTCCTTTATTAATGTACGTTGGCACTAAAGATAGAACTGAAGGTGCTGGCTTCTTAGAGCGTAATGGTCTTGTAAATGGTAAGGTTTACGCTTGGAAAGCTGATAGCGGCGAAACTTCACCAGAAGAATTCAAGGGAACCTTTGAAAGTCGTGATGGTAGCTGGGTTGAAATTGATATTTACGACCCCAGCCAAGCAGGTTCTGCTGTAGATTCTGATGATGAAGATAGCAGCATCCAAAACGAACTTGGTTATGATGCAGACGGCTTTGCAACTCAAGCTCAACAAGATGCATTAGCTGCTGCTGCTGGTGCCTTTACTTTCTCTCGTCCTGAAGATGTAGCAACTAATCCTGAAGATGGAACTGTTGCAGTAATGGCTTCCACTGGTCGTGGTAGTATTTTCCCTTCAGATGATTGGGGTACTACTTATAAAATCGATGTTGATTTCAACAACATTGAGTCAGGTGATATCACTGCTAAACTTGACATCCTTTACGATGGCGATGATGCAGGTAATGGACAATTTGCAGGTCCTGACTTTGGTCTACGTAGCCCTGACAACTTAGAATGGGCTAAAGACGGTTCTATTTATCTCCAAGAAGACCGTTCTACAAGTAACTTTGGTCTAACTTCTAAAGAAGAAGCTTCCATCTGGAAATTAGACCCCGACACTGGTAAATTGACTCGTGTTGGTCAAGTTGACCGTGATGCAGTTCCTGCTGGTCAAACCGACCCTAGTCCCAACGATATTGGTAACTGGGAAACCTCCGGTATTATTGACGTTTCCAGATTTTTTGGTGAAGAACCCGGTCAATTATTCATCTTTGATGTTCAAGCTCACAGCTTGAGAGATGGTGTAATTGAAGATGCTAACTTGGTTCAAGGTGGTCAATTAGCATTCTTGAAAAATCCCCTTGAGACAATTAATGAACTCTCTGAGGAAAATACCTTTGATACAGACTCTCCCGCTCAAATGGAGGGTCTCAATGGTTATAATGTTGACCCCGTTTTCACAGTAGGTGAAAGCTTCAACACTGGTACCCAAACTTATACTCCTCCTGGTATCTTGGATGGTTTAGGTGCTTATGCTAAGGATGATGATACCGTTCGCGTTTTGGCTAACCACGAGTTAAGAGCATCTCAAGGTTATGCTTACCAGTTAGAAAACGGAACATTCTTAACTGGCGCTAGAATTAGCTACTTCGACATCAACAAAGAAACTCGCGAAATCGAAGATGTTGGTTTAGCTTACGATACAATCATCAACCGTCAAGGTGAAGTTGTAGACGAAGCTTCTGACCTGGAATTTGGTGGTCTAAATCGTCTATGTTCTGCTCAATACATTGGTATGCACCAATTTGGTAATGGTATTGGGTTAGAAGATGGTATGTTCTTCACCGGAGAAGAAACAGGTGGTGGTACTGAGTTTGTAGTTGATACTGCAACTAACACCTTGTACGCTGTCCCCTGGATGGGTCGCGCTGCTTGGGAAAGCGTTACCGAACTAGATACCGGAAATACCGAAAACGTAGCTATTCTGATTGGTGATGACCGTGGTGGTGCGCCTCTATTAATGTATGTTGGTACCAAAGATAGAAGTGAAGGTGCTGGCTTCTTAGAGCGCAACGGTCTTACAAACGGTAAAGTTTACGCTTGGGTTGCTGATAGCGGTGAAACTTCACCCGAAGAATTCAACGGAACTTTTGAAAGTCGTACTGGTAACTGGGCTGAAATCGACTTCTACCGTCCCGATCTTGCAGGTACAGAAGGTTATGACGCTGATGGTTTTGCTACTCAAGAAAAGCAAGACGAGTTAGCTGAAACCGCAGGTGCATTTGCATTCTCTCGTCCTGAAGACGTAGCAACAAACCCCGAAGATGGAACTGTTGCAGTAATGGCTTCTACTGGTCGTAGTAGCTTGTTCCCTTCAGATGTTTGGGGTACTACTTATGAAATCGATGTTGATTTTAACAACATTGCTACTGGTGATATTACTGCTGAATTAAACATCCTTTACGATGGGGATGATGCAGGTGCAGGACAATTTGAAGGTTCTGACTTTGGTTTGCGTAGCCCCGACAACTTGGAATGGGCAAAGGACGGCTTTATCTATCTTCAAGAAGACCGTTCCACAGGTGAATTTGGTCAAACTTCTGGAGAAGAAGCTTCCATCTGGCGTTTGGACCCTGCTTCTGGTGATTTACTTCGTGTCAGCCAAATTAATCGCGATGCAGTTCCTGAAGGTCAAACCGACAGCGACCCCACTGACATTGGTGATTGGGAAACTTCCGGTATCATGGATGTTTCTAGCTTGTTTGGCGAAGAACCTGGTGATTTGTTCTTGTTTGACGTTCAAGCTCACAGCATCCGTGACGGTATTATAGAGGACGCTAACTTGGTTCAAGGTGGTCAGTTAGCATTCTTAGAAAATTCCCTTGAAACAGTTAATGACCTTTCACCAGAGAACAGTTTTGATACTGAATCTCCCGCTCAGATGAAGGGTGTTGAAGGTTCTGGTTATAGCGTTGACCCCATCTTCACAGTGGGTGAAAGCTTCAACACTGGAACACAGGTTTACACACCTCCCGGTATCTTGGATGGTTTAGGTGCTTTTGCTTTAGATGAAGATACCGTTCGCGTTTTAGCTAACCATGAGTTAAGAGCTTCTCAAGGTTATGCTTACCAACTAGAAAACGGAACCTTCTTAACTGGTTCAAGAATTAGCTACTTCGACATCAACAAAGAAACCCGCGAATTAGAAGATGTTGGTTTAGCTTACGATACAATCATCAACCGTCAAGGTGAAGTTGTAGACGAAGCATCTGACTTGGACTTTGGCGCTTTGAACCGTCTATGTTCCGCTCAGTACATGGAAGCTCACCAATTTGGTGAAGGTATCGGTTTAGAAGATGGTATGTTCTTCACCGGTGAAGAAAGCTACGGTGGTACAGAGTTTGTAGTTGATACTGCAACTGATACCTTGTACGCTGTACCTTGGATGGGTCGTGCTGGTTGGGAAAGTGTTACTGAGTTAGATACTGGTAATACCGAAAACGTGGCAATTCTTATCGGTGATGACCGTGGTGGTGCGCCTCTATTAATGTACGTTGGTACCAAAGATAGAAGTGCAAATGCTAGCTTCTTAGAGCGTAACGGTCTTGCAAATGGTAAGGTTTACGCTTGGAAAGCTGATAGCGGTGAAACCTCACCAGAAGAATTTAACGGTACTTTTGAAAGCCGTAATGGTAGCTGGGTTGAAATTGATATTTACGACCCCAGCCAAGCAGGTACTGCTAGTTCACAAGATGAACTTGGTTACGATGCTGATGGATTTGCTACTCAAGCTCAACAGGATATGTTGGCTGAAGATGCAGGTGCTTTCGCATTCTCTCGTCCTGAAGATGTAGCAACAAATCCAGAAGATGGAACTGTTGCAGTAATGGCTTCCACTGGTCGCGGTAGTTTGTTCCCTTCAGACGATTGGGGTACTACTTACAAGATTGATGTTGACTTTAACAACATTGCTACTGGTGATATTACTGCTAAACTTGACATCCTTTACGATGGGGATGATGCAGGTGCAGGACAGTTTGAAGGGCCTGACTTTGGTTTGCGTAGCCCTGACAACTTAGAATGGGCTGATGATGGCTTTATTTATCTTCAGGAAGACCGCTCTACAGGTGAATTTGGTCAAACTTCTGGAGAAGAAGCTTCTATTTGGCGTTTAAATCCTCTTTCTGGTGAGTTAAATCGCGTATCTCAAATTGACCGTAGTGCAGTTCCTGCCGGTCAAACAGATGGCGACCCTGATGATATTGGTGACTGGGAAACTTCCGGTATTACCGATGTTTCCAGCTTGTTTGGTGAAGAAGCTGGCGAATTATTCTTGTTTGACATTCAAGCTCACAGCTTGAGAGATGGTGTAATTGAAGAGCAAAACTTGGTTCAAGGTGGTCAACTTGCATTCTTAAATGTTGACACACCTGTTGATTCACCCGTTCAAGAAGTAATCAACAGCTTAAACGAAACACCAATCGCAACTGTAGTTGATGGTGAGAACACAGTTGAAATGATTGACCTTACCGACTTATCCGGTCAGGTAACAGTAAATTACACCATTAGCAGAGAAGCAGATTTCAATAACGAAGTTTACTTCTACGCTGTTGATGATATTACTGGAAGCATTGGTGATGTAGCAGTTGGTGACGAAAATTACCTGAATACTGCTTTAAACAACTTGATATCTCCTGGATTCTCTACCAGCGATGACAATACAGAATCAGGAAGTGTTGAATTTGAAGCTGGTTCTTTAGTTCTGCCAATGATTATTGCTGACGGAACTTTGGAAGAAGCACTTAGTGGAGATGCGAATGTCTACTTACCTTACATGGGTACTAGTGATAGCGATGGCTTCGACCACATCAAGATGTTAGATGCTAACACCTTCGGCTTTGAAGATTTACCCAATGGTGGTGACCAAGACTTTAACGATATCACTATCAAAATTGATAGCTTTACCGTGTAATTAAAGTCTAAAACTGTTGAATTGTAGTATTTCAGTTTAGCTAAAGTTCCCCTAACCGGCTTCTTTTAGGAGTCGGTTTTTTTATGCTAATTGTTAGTTGTTAATGGTTAACTAAATAATTGATAATTGTTAACGGATAATTATTTATTGTTCGCCATGAATTCCAACACGAAATTGCTCGATCAAATAGCTATAATCGGTGCTGGTTTAGGAGGTTTGGCTTGTGCTGTTGCGCTGCACAAAAAAGGCTATAACGTCCAAGTTTACGAGAAAGCCCAAGATTTTCGTCCCGTTGGTGGTGGTTTGGGTTTGCTGCCAAATGGTTCCAAAATATTAGATAAAATCCATCCTGGGATAGTTGCAGAAATTAAAAATTTAAGCTGTCACGTCAAAGAAACGGTTTTAAAAAATACTCAAGGTGAAAATATTCGTACTCGTCCAGCTAGTAGATTTGAAGATAATTATGGCTATCCTTTAATAACAGTTTGGTGGTGGCGATTGCAACAAACGTTAGCATCAAAATTACCTGCAAATATTATTCATCTCAATCATCGCTGTACTGGCTTTTCCCAAGATGATAAAGGTGTAGATATATATTTTGAGAATCAAGAAGGTAGTAAAAAAACAGTTCGTGCTGATTTATTGATTGGTGCGGATGGGATAAAATCTGTTGTCAGGAGAAATTTAATTGCAGATGATGAACCTCGTTTTTTAAATAGTATGTCTTGGCGGGCTGTAATTAAAAACAACCAAGAATTAATAAGTCCCGAGCAAATGGGTTTTGTTAGGGGACACAGGGAATTTATGTATTTATTAAATGTTGGTAACGGAGAGATTGCTTGGCTTTACCGTCGAAAATCTTCCGATTATTCTCTTTCTGCAAACCAAGAAGAAGCCAAATCTCGCGTATTAGATAAAATCGCTGAATGGGGAAAGCCTTTACGTTCCTTAGTAGAAGAAACTCCATCCGAAAGAATTTTGGAAGGAGGAATTTGCGATAGATTGCCGCTAGATTCTTGGAGTCAAGGAAGAGTTGTTTTATTAGGTGATGCCGCGCACCCAATGGCTCCAGCAGCAGGGCAAGGAGCAAACAGCAGTTTTGAAGATGCTTGGGTATTAGCAGACTGCTTATCAAATGCTTCCAGCATAAATGAAGCTTTTGCTAATTACGAACAGCGTCGCATTCCCCGGTTAAAAATTATTCAAACCCGTAGCGCTAGAGGTGAAATGCGTTACTACGAAACCGAAAGCGAGAGGTTGGAAAGAGAAAATCTTGAAAAACCACAAGAAATGACTATGAAAGAATTTTCCGATTGGTTACATCACTATCAGCTTTGAGAAAGAGATGGGAGAGGGGGTAGAATTATTTTTTTTGGTTACCATACACTCTTCAAAGCAAATAGGAAAAAGCAATAGTACTTCACCACATCAACTTTGAGAGGTTTGCATAGTGCGAGCAAGATGCTCGCACTACGAATGTGTATTTATTTACAGTGCAAATTAGCGATGGCTTCCTAACCCAGTTTACAATTTTAAAAATAAAAAGTATGTCTCTCGGAATAATATAGAATCAATCCGACGGAAGAATTAGTAAATTTAGTATGTAGTTATAATTTTTATTTAGCTTTATATATAAATATTCCAGATTACAAACTGTCATAAAATACCAAGATTTTTGTCACTAAAAAAGATTAACTCTTATTTCTATAGGAAAAAAATAAAAAGCAAACTAAAAAGTAAACAATTTACCTTGTATAAACTTTTCAAAGGCGTATCATAATACCCAAAATATCTTTATCTATCAAAGACAGGACTTACACAATTGTCACAAAGCTTGGGTGGTGCGTGACAATACAAACTTTATTACTACGTTGATAATCAGTCAAAGTGTCACAGCACCTTACAAGAAAAATATGCCAGTTGCGTAAGTCCTAAAAGATAAGGATATAGGTCGAATTATTTCTTACTTTACCTAGATTAAATTAATTATGACACCGCCAAATACTCCTCAAGATTCAGATTCTCCAACTCCGCAAAGTCATCCGCGACGACGTGTTTGGCTTGGCAATATCGCGAAAATTGCTGGTGTTTCTATTCTTGGGCTGGGTATTGCTGGTTATTTCGGCTTGGATTATTTCATTCGTCGCAAGTTGCCCGGTTTATTAGATAAGCAATTAACTGAGTATATCAATCGCCCTGTTAAGGTGGGTGAGGTAAAAAATTGGTCATTGAGTGGTATTAGATTGGAAAACTCTTCAATTCCAGCTACTGAAAATGACCCAAACTATGTTAAGGCTAAAGCTGTAGTTATCGGATTTAATCCAATTCCGCTGTTGTTTACTCAAACCCTTCCTTTAAGCATAAATTTGATTGAGCCGGATGTTTATGTGGAGGAAGATAAACAAGGGGAGTGGGTAAGGCTTAATTTAGATACCAGCGATGAGGGGGAGCTTCCGTTTGATATTGATGCGAAAATTAATTTACGCAGAGCAAAGGTTGCTGTGCTTCCTCAAGCTTTAAAAAATCCCTTTGCTGTGGAGGATATTAACGGCTATCTCAACTACAGTCAAAATAAGTCTTGGCAATTACAGTACGGTATTAGTGCGCCAGTTGTGAAGGGGAAGGTAGATATTGATGGTGTTACTCAGCTAACTGATTATAAAAGTAGGATTAATGCCAGGATTGATAATCTTTCTTTACCAGACTTGAGCAATTATGTCAAAGATAATCTTCCGGTAACGATTCCTAGCGGTTTATTAAATGCTAATTTGGAAATTGATTTACCAGGTTTATCGAAATTCGCTGAAACTCAGGTTGATGGTACCGCTAACGTACAGCGTTTACAGGTAAAATCTCCACAGTTGAAAGTTCCTGTGAACGCGATCGCTAATTTAAATTTCGATGGGCAAAGGGTTATTTTTGGGGATACTAGAGCCAGTTACAGTAATTTAACTACTGCGGTTTCTGGGGTTGCAGATTTAGATAAAGGTTTTGATTTAAAGGTTAATACGAATTCTTTTAATATTGGCAATCTGCTGAAAACAACTAAACTAAAGTCTCCTGTAGATATAAATGGTAATTTACAGGCTCAGTTATTACTTAAGGGAGATGCCCAAAATCCAATTCTACTGGGCAATGTTTTCAGCAACCAAGGGATAATTGTTGATAAAGTTGCATTTACTAAGCTAAATACTGTTTTCGGGGGAAATTTTCAACAAGTAGTTTTACAAGAATTTCGCGCTACTCCCGCAACTGGTGGTGATATTTTAGCTAAGGGTAAGGTTTCGTTTCCGAAGTCGCTACCGGAAGTAAAGGATTTTAGTAAGTCGAAAATAGCTTTAGATTTTGATGCTCGAATTGCTAATCCGCAAGCAATTGCTGCCAACTATGGCGTTACCGATGAGATGCTGAAGTTGGGAAGATTATTGGCTGAAGGTGAGGTTAGCGGTACGATTGCAAATCCTCAAGGCGCTTTATCGTGGGAGTTACCTAGAGCGGTAGCAGATATTGTTGGCAGAGTTTCTGGTGGTGGTAATGTTAGGTTAGCTGGTAATCGAGTTACTTCAAATAATACGATACAAACTGCTGAAGGTAAGGTAAATGTTGATGGTAGAGCCAATTTAGCTACGAATAATTGGAATGCTGCTGTTAATGCGAATCGTTTGGCTTTGAATCCGTTTTTGGCGAAAGTTGAAAATGTTGGGGAAAGGATTAAACAAAGTCGGATATTTTTACGACGTGCTGATATAAATTTAGCGGGAAGTTTAAATAATTTTAATCCAGGGAGCATTCGCGGTAATGCTGATGTCAATTTAAATATTAATCAAGGGAATGTTGCTGTCAACGGTAATTTAAATCGCGGAATTTTGACGGCGAATGCCAATGTTAGGGGAATTGGTTTAAATAAAATTGTGCCGGAGCTGCCTTTAGCTGTGACGGTTGCCAATACAAAGGCTAATGTTTCTGGTAGGTTGAATGATTTATTAGAATTTGAATCTATTGATAGTTTGGATAGTTTCCGCGCTTCCGTTAACGGAAATTTGATTTTACCGGAAGTTAAGGGAAGAGGTAGAGTTGATTTTAACGGGAATGGGAATTTTGCGACGAAGAATTGGAATTTGGTTGCGAATGCGAATTCTTTACCTATAAGTAGTTTATTGTCGGCAGAGCAAAGACAGCAATTTCGGTTAAATCAATTAAATCAGCCAGTTACTTTAAGGCGCGGCAATGTTAGATTGGCTGGAAATCTCGATATTATCAACGATTTTGATTTTAATAAGGTGAATGGTAATGCCGATTTAAATTTGGCTGTTAATAATGGTAGCGTGAGAGTTGACGGCAATTTGAATCGGGGAATATTACAAGCGAATGTCAACGCTAATAGTATTGCCGCAAATCCGTTTTTACCAGAATTACCCTTACCTGTAACGGTAGCGAATACCAGAGTTAATCTTTCTGGTAGAGTAAATCAGCTACTAGAATTTGAATCGATTGAAAACTTAGACAAATTAAATAGTTTCCGCGCTACTGCTAACGGAAGATTAATTGTACCCGGCAGCAGAGGGGATATTAATTTCAATGCGAATGGTAATTTAGCGACGAATAATTTACAAGCTGTTGTAAATGCAAATCGAATTTCGTTAAATCAACTTGTCGAAAATTCACCTTTACCTGTGACGGTGAATAATAGTAGAGTCAACGTTGCCGGTAAGATAAATCAGCTTTTAGCAAATAACTTTGATAATCTTAACGCCGATGTTAATGCTAATTTAACAGTTGCTCAAGGTAGTGTCAGAGCGATCGCCAACCTCAATAATGGTAGAATCGCTAGCAATATCAACGCTAATAATGTCAACACATCTGTATTATGTCGCAGTTTTGATATACGGTGTCCCGAACTTTCCCAACTATCGGCTAAATTAAACTTGGCAGGAGAAATTAAACCTTTACTTGAAGGGAATCCGATTTTAATTCAAGCCAACCAAGCTTATGTTAATACCCTGCAACAAGAATTAAACGCCAAAGGGCAAATTGTGATTGTACCAGGTGACGATGGTATATCTTCTTGGAATGTTGCCACCGATTTAAACGTTGATGCAAATTCTAACTTATCTAAAATTCCTTTAAAATCTATAGCGCGAGAGTTAGATGAAGAAGGTATACCAAAAATTAAAGGTAGAGCCAATTTTTCCGGTAGACTTATCGGCAGAAATTTAATTTCAGCACCTTTTGCTCCCGGTAACGTCAGATTAGCAGGAAATTTAAACTTAAGAAATCTGGCTTTAGATAATCGGATAAAATTTCAACCTTTATTACAAGGTCCTGTTGATATAAACTTAGGAAACAGCATCGAATTTGATTTGCAAGGTAAAACAGATCGAATCGCCGCTAGTTTACAACCTTGTAATCGAGAAAATTGTTTATCTCCTTATCTTCCCAGCTTTTTCGACCTCAGACAAGGAGTAAATACCCAAAATCCGATTCTGCTCGCAGGTAGAAGACAAGGGGATGTTTTAGATATCGATTTGAAAAATGCTTCCTTATCCTTATTAAATCTTGTTCCCGTTGTCGAAGAAACTATCGGTACTACCGTAGATGGTAAAGTAACCGGAAATCTGGATGTAAATCTTTTCAACTTAGCAACTGCTGGCAATATTCAAGTAGAAAATCCTGCAATTGGTGCTGTCAAAGCCGAAGAATTCGTTGCCGCTTTCTCTTATGATGGGGAAAATGCTCGTGTCGATGCAGCAACTTTGCAAATTGGTAAAACCGAATATGCTTTGCAAGGCAATTACAATTTAAAATCCCAGGATATTAACGGTAGATTGGTAGCAGATAATGCGAGAGTGCAAGATATTTTCGCTGCTGTTAATGTATTTAACTTGGAAGATTTGCAAGGTGGAGTTGATAATATATTAAATCCCGAATACGGTGATGCTGATAACTTACCAACTCAACCAGTTGGAAAACCTAATGCTCCTATATTAGAACAAATCCGCTTGTTTGCAGAAATTGTCAATCGCATTCAACAACAAGCTGCTTTACAGCAAGATGAAAATACGATTCAATTTGATATTCAAGGGGAATACGATGCCGAAGTTGCCGTTGCCGGAAAACTTACAAATCCCCAAGTTAATTTTCAGCTATTAGGTGACGATTGGCAATGGCGACCTCAAGAAGAATATGTTACATACAATGCCCGTAAAGGCGTTATTGTCAAACAAAATCAAGCTATAGATATTAGTAAAGTAGTTGCTAGGGGAAATTATAGCAACGGAATAATTAAATTAGATCCAGCACAAGTCAATGTGGAAGGTGGCGAAATTGCTGTTGATGGAAGTTTAGAATTAGATGGATTCAAATCCTTGGGAACAGTAAAAATTGCAAATCTTCCCGTAACTTTAGCCGAAAGGTTTGTTGATTTACCAGTTGATATCGGCGGCACCTTCAATTTACAAGCAAACCTCGGTGGAAGTGCATTCAAACCAGATATTCCGGAAGGTACATTTTCCTTAATTAACGGTACCATCAACAAAAAATCTTTAGGAGAATTAGCCGGAAATTTCAACTATCTTGATTCTACTGGTAGACTTGTTACCACTCCTAATTCCGTTGTTAAAGTTGATGCAACGGTTGCTTACCCCCTACAGCTAGATAGAAGAAATACCGTAGCAGTACAAGCTAAAATTGATAACCAAGCTTTTCAACTTTTAGATGCTTTCACGCAAAACCAACTGCAATGGGTTGATGGTAATGGAGAAGTTGCGATCGCGATTGATGGCGATTTAAATACCGAAGCCAATACAATTCGCGGAATATTGAGCGATCTAGTCGCAACAACTGCTATTAATATTGAAAATGCCACTATTAAAACTAAGCAGTTAGAAAGCGAGATTAAATTATCTGCTGTCGGTAACGCTGTTTTAGATGATGAAATTATTCAAGTAGAAGCAATATCCGGTAATTTAGCTAACAGCCCATTTAGTATCGCGGGCAATTTACCTATCTTTCAACCTCAAGGCAATCAACCCTTAACTGTAATTTTGGGTTCTAGGAATGCTAAATCTGAAGATATAATCTTTGAAGATATAGAACCTCAAAAAATTAAATTGAAAGGTTTATATAGCGGAGAAATTGCTTCTTATATAAACGTTTCCCGTACAGTATTGAATCCCGTAATTAGTGGAGATATTCTGTTACAAAAAGGCAAAGTTGATATCCCCAAACGCGAAGAAGAAAATACCGAAGAAGCAACAGCGAAATTAAAAAATGCCGCAAATGAAGTTGCAACTCAATCTAAACAATTAAACCAACCCCAACAGCCAAATGATTTACCTATTAACCCCACATTTGACAATTTTAAAGTCACTTTAGGTAGAGGTTTTAAATTTAGCCGCAGTCTACCGCGAGTTAACTTCCGCATGGCAGGGGATATTACAGTTAATGGTGGTTTAAATAATCTCCGGGGTAATGGACAAATTGAGCTTAAACGAGGTAGCTTGTTCCTACTAGAAAACTCATTCTTCATCACCCGCGATCGCAAACAAGTAGTTACATTTTCACCAAACCGCAGTTTACTAAATCCCCAACTTGATGTAGAATTACAGACTACAGTAGTTGACGCTCCAAACTTTGACCGTTTAGAAGCAGATAATAACGAAATACGAGATGATATTGTTGCAGCAGCGAACCCAGAACAAATTGATGTCAGAATTTTAGTTGAAGGTGAAGCAAACCAACTACTTGCTTCTTTAGGTAACAGTGCATCTGATGGAGATGCTTGCATAACATATCAAAGAAATGTCCGATTATCCGAATTAGGGACAAACGTTACCGAATCCGAAAATAAATTAAGAAAAGTTTCCGACTGCATCAACGCGAATAGTAAAGTAAGCATACAAACCAAAGATTTGCTTGATAACCCCGCAGTAGCATTAACAAGTATCCCCAGTCGTAGTAACAGTGAAATTTTATCGCTGCTAGGAAATCGTACTTTTGCAGCAATACAAAAACTCGAACAACAACTTACTAGCGGAAACGAAGCGGAATTGCTTGAATCTTTAGTATTAGACTATTTAGTTGCACCTTTAGAAACAGAAATTACCCAAGAATTTTTATATCAAGCTCAGAAGCCTGTAAACTCTTTGGGTAAATCAATTGGGTTAACCAGATTGCAGGTATTTCCTTCGTTTACAGGGTTAAAAGATATTAACGAAAATTCTTCAGCCAGATTTGTTTACGATTACGAAGCGGGTGAGTTTCGATTACAGTATGAAGCGAGATTTTAGTTCACGAAAGAAGAGGGAAGAAGAACCCACATTTAAAAAAGTGGGATTGAAATTGTGACTAATGCATCGCTGTGGGGGAGAAGGGTATTTTTCTTTTCCGGAGATGTCTAATGTAGAGACGTAGCACTGCTACGTCTCCGTAAGCTGTCAGAAATAAAAAATTGTTATTTCTTCAATCTCTCTAATTTTATAGATGATTAAACCTATTGCTTCTTACGCTTGAGACTAGATATTCCAATGCTACCTATAGCTAATAAACCTAACATAGAAGCCGGTTCTGGAACTGATTGCGAATCTACCGAAGCTATTCTTAAAGATACACCTCCGGCGTTATCACCGTAAGCGCTATCTCTGATTGAGAAGTTAACTAGAGTATCAGATGTAAGGGTAAAAGTGCTATCTACAGCATTCTGTAACGCTAGCAAAGGAGTACTATAAACACTTGGTGATGTATATTCTTCGGTAAAGTCTGTAGTAGATATAGTATATCTATTCATCCAACCTTGTCCATTGCCAGTACTTGTACCCCAAGCATTTCAACCATTATAATTGCCACCGTCGCTGACTCCGATGTAGTCAACTGAATAGGTTCCTGCTGATAAAGTTAATGAGATTGGACTATTTTGCCTAGCATCTATATCAACTATTTGGTTAAAAGTAGCAGCTTTTGCTTCTGTTTGAAATACACCGAAACTAACAGCAACACCAGCAGCAACCATCGCTAATTTATTGATTAATTTCATGACTTTGTTTTCTTCTCTTTATTTAAAAATGTTTTTTGTCTTTCTATATCAGTGATAATTCAATTTATCTCAATGTGCAATAGTTTGTTATCTACTTCGCAATCTTTTTATTATCTACAATCAAAAAAGTATTTAAAACAAGGATAAATGATTTAAATTCCAGGTAATACAAATATGATAGCAACAAAATAAAAAGTATTTGTTCCGCAAAAAAGCGAAATACCTGAAAAAATCTGAAAAAAACTGAATAATTATTTATCATTATTAATTGACTTAAATATTGAGCAAATATCAAATAAATTAATAATTGGTACCTTGCAAAGAGCTTTTCTATCTTTTTAAGTGTTTATACTGATGTCAAAATAAATTTTTGTTGAAAATATTTAAATAATACTAGTTTATTCCTAGTACTCCAGCAAGCTAACTATCCAGAGTGAATAAGGAGTAACAAAGTTCTTTACTTCCCCTTCTTCTGTTCGATTACTAGGAGCAATTGTATTGTCTACATGCTCGAATTTACGATATACATACAAATAAAAATGCTCCTAATTTTTCAAGTAAGAGCATGTTCTCAGTTTTCCTAAATTTAATTACTTCAGCACTTACCGTAACCGTCACAGCAACCTACAGCATAAATGTGCCAGTTGCGACTATTCCTATACTTATCTTCAAAATTTTCTGAATCCCCTTCTTCGCTTAATACAATCTCTCTTACTCTGGTAAAATAGCAGTTTTTAGTCGAGTCGAATACACTCTGAAAAGACAGCAATCCTTCTCCTTTATAACTGTCATGTGCAGGCAAGTACCCTCCACATTGTTTTAGGGATGTCAACCGTGTAAAATCGTCGTTCCTTCACCCTAGTCTTCGACAACCCGTGAGCCTCACTTTTGCGGGGGAACGGGAACATCTTCTATGAACTCTTCGGATAGGGCTTAGAGCAATTTAGTTCATACTTCCAAACTGGCTTCTAGGTAGAATTTTAAAACTTATGCTTACACCGTAGCCTTTGTCAAGCAGACGGAAGCAGGGTAAGGTTGAATTTTGATTGCATCCAAATGTAAAAAGCTATAATTTCAATTCACTTTGAACAGCATTCTCTCCTTCTCTTCCCCTTACTGTATGAAAAATATTAGATGCAACAAGGTTGAACGTAGTGAATAAACTTGACTTGACTCTAAACTATCTGTTCTTGACGCTTATAAATGAATAAACTAATAGCACCTACAGCGAATAAACTTATTACCGAAGTAGGTTCGGGAATTGATTGCGATGATAGTCTCAGAGATACACCGCCAACATTATCCTGATAGTAATTGTCCGCTATAAAAAAGTTAACTTTCGTATTTGATGCAAGGGTAAAAGATGTATCCACAGCATTCTGCATTGCTTGTAGAGGATTACGGTAGACACTAGGGCTGGAGAACATGTCACTAAAACCCTCGAAAGATATACGATAACTATTTATCCACCCTTTTCGACAGCCCTCTCCATGACTATTGCAAAAAGATGTGACTCCTTCTCCCCAGGCATTCCAAGCATCATAATTACCGCCATCACTCATTCCAATGTAATTAACTTTATAAGTTCCTGCTAATAGATTTAAAGAAATCGCATTGTTAGTGGTATTTTCTCTCGCATCTAAATTGACGATTCTACTGAAACTAGCTGCGTGTACCTCTGTTTGCATCAAACCAGAACTCATAGCCAGACTAGCGGCGAGTATTGCCAACTTGTTGAATATTTTCATCGAAAGCTTCTCTTCTTTAATTTGAAAGACTTAGCAAATCTTTCCGTACTTGTCAGTGATAATTGATATTTATCTTTGACGCAAGGGATTATTGAGTATTTTGTAAAAGCTTTATGAAATCTATTTTTCTATACTGAGATAAAATAAAAAAAGCATCAATAATTGACCTAATACGTTTTAAAAGCTTTATGAAAATAGTTGCTTATGTATTTAACCGCATTCATCTATTAATTTTCATCAAAACTATTTAAAAAGTAATAGTTATATTTGCGGCTATATTCTTATTTATGCCTTAATTGATCTTAGCTTTTTTATTGTTAGTGATAGGGTAAACTAATTTTACGTAAAAGCACTATCAATGTTTAGTATCTATTTAAGCTATTTTCATGAGTTATTCTTAAAAATTTCTCAATATCTTTACTTACCTGTAATACTTTTTCTTCAGGAGTCTGGGGCATTTCTTTCGATTTATTTTTAATTGCATTTTGAATATCGCGAGCCAGTTGAGTTACTTCCTCGACTTTTATAATCCAGTTATTTGCGTAACTCTGTACTACGCTACCGCGAATACCCAATTGCAATGCGCGATGCTCCAAACGTCGTAAGGACAAATCTCTATCGGGGTCCCATTGATACCTTACCTCAGATTTGTCTAAACTTCTTTTCCAATCTCTTTCTGATGCAAAAATATCTCTGTCGAATGATGTTGGTATTGCTTGCTTAAGAATCTCCTGAAAACCTTCATGGGTGAGCTTGATTTTTAAGATAGATTCTTGTCTATGTTTTGTTGCATAACCAGAACGATACAGCATCCAACCAAATGAAGGCTTAATCCAGGTCATTCTTTCCATATTAAAACCCTTACCAAAAGTTCCTTTACGTAAAGCTTCTTCCGCTATAGAAGGTTTGAAAGCTTGATATACATAAATTCCTTCGCTGTCATAAGCTGCTAGTATTTGTCGCTGCATCTACTAAAAACTTTTTTAATCTATTTTAGAATACATATATTACATTGTAGCACAGAGGGCTAATTAGTACTTTTTCAAACCAAGATTAGCGGGTTAAGTTGGAGAGGGTTAATATTATGTCCGATTAAACAGTTATCATACCTGTGAGGGCAAAGCAATAAGTAATCAGGGCAGCATATTATGTTGGTAATAACCGCTATCTTTTCAATAGAGTTATAAGTACTTAGACAAAATTAATTGTATATTTGTCATTGCGAGTCGAACGGAGTGACACAAATAATTTTGCATACCCACTTATCGTAAGTAATTAACCGGACTTGAGATAAGAAAAGGTTGTTTACGATGCATCCCGGCTTTCTAGATTTGGTGAACTACTAGATAAGTTCTGAAAAATAAAATAACCTTGGATAATATTTTTATCCAAAGCTATCTGACAGCATAAAGTGGTAATTATTTGTGTGAATTTTTTTGAGCAAACCATATCGGACGTTCGCCATCTAAGACCGCTCTGATGGAGGGTTGCGCCTCCCCTCGATGGCGACGAAACAGAGGAAACGATAAAAACTCCATAACGTCCAAATTTATTAAATTATCGCACTGTCCGAACACCTGCCAATTCGTTCTTCTTCGGCATTCGATAATGGGTCACTGCGGCATAACTCCCATCCAGTACTGTTGCTCTGAATCAACTTCAGACTATCTAAATCCGTAGCATAACTCAATCAAGAGTTGCAAGCTGACTAATTTAAGATATTATTGCTATTAGAAACATTCTGAGCAAACCATATCGGACGTTCGCCATCTAAGACCGCTCTGATGGAGGGTTGCGCCTCCCCTCGATGGCGACGAAACAGAGGAAACGATAAAAACTCCACAACGTCCAAGGCTATTAAATTATTACACTGTCCGAACACCTGCCAATTCGTTCTTCTTCGGTATTCAATAATGGGTCACTGCGGCATAACCCCCATCCAGTGCTGTTGCTCTGTTCCTTACATTTATAACAATATCAAGGATATTTCAGAAATTTGTCGCTCTAAGGTTCTATTGTTGATAATACTTTGGGTAGAACTGCTCAAGTAGTACAATTATTCCTTATAGGTGTAACGAGATGTTAATAAAATTGCGATCGCTGTTTTGAATAAACCTGCAAACCAAAGCTGACTCTACAATGTTGACAATCCAAGCTTATGATACCTCCGACATAGAAGCAGTTATTAAGCTGTGGTGGAAAACTTGGCACAATACATTTCCTGAGATTAGACAGAATGTAGTTTCCGGAGCCACCATCAAAGACATCGTTGCTATTGTAAAATCTCCCGATTGTAAATTAATCAGAAATCATTAATTTCATCTTTGTTGCTTATCTTCTTTTGAAAGTAGAATCGAGAGATTATCGGAAATGAATCGAGAATAACTAGAGAAATCGAAATCAGTTATCAACTAACAACTAACCACTATCTATCCACAGAACCCATCACTACATCAATACTTCCTAAAATCACAAAAATATCTGCAACTTTTACACCTTTTATTAATTGCGGTAATGCTTGTAAATTGTTGAAATCTGCGGGACGAATTTTCCAACGGTGAGGAAAAGCGTTGTCGTCACCAACTAAATAAATTCCTAATTCTCCTCTGCCAGATTCGACACGAACGTAATGTTCTCCCTTGGGAATCTTAAATGTAGGTGCAACTTTCTTGGCAATATATTGATAATCAAAACTATTCCATTCTGACTTTTTACCTTCTGCGATACGCTTCGCTTCTAAATTTTCATAAGCACCACCCGGTAAACCTGCAATGGCTTGTTTAATAATACTTATAGACTCGCGCATCTCCCCCATTCGCACTAGATAACGAGCTAAACAATCGCCGCTTTTATTCCACTGAACTTCCCAATCAAAATCGTCATAACATTCATAACGATCAACCTTGCGTAAATCCCACTTTACCCCAGAAGCCCGCAGCATGGGGCCGGAAATACCCCAATTAATTGCTTCTTCCCGACTGAGAACTCCTACGCCTTCAACTCGACGACAAAATATCGGATTATTGGTAATTAATTTCTCATATTCATCTACTTTAGGTAAAAAATAATCACAAAATTCTTTACATTTAATTACCCAACCATAAGGAAGATCGACAGCAACACCACCGATGCGAAAATAATTGTGGTTAACCATGCGGTATCCCGTAGCAGCTTCAAACAAATCGAGAATCATTTCCCTATCCCGAAGCGTATAGAAAAAAGGACTGTGTGCCCCGATATCACTAATAAAAGGTCCCAACCACAGCAAATGATTCACAATTCGCGCCAATTCCAGCATGATTGCTCGGATATAGCTAGCACGCTTAGGAATTTGGATATCAGCTAATTTCTCAACAGCATTAACTGTAACTGCTTCGTTGAACATGCCACCATAATAATCCCAGCGACTAACGTAAGGAACGTACATGATATTAGTGCGATTTTCAGCGATTTTCTCCATTCCCCGATGTAGATATCCTAAAACAGGTTCGCAATCTACTACATCTTCTCCATCAAGCGTGACAACGATTCTGAAACAGCCATGCATCGCAGGATGATGGGGACCAAAATTAATCGTCATCGGCTCGGTTTTGGTTTCTATTCTGGGCATCAGGAAGTACCATTAACTGCTTTTACTTCCTAATATGGCGATCGCCTTTATCGTTGTCTTGTAGATTCGTCCAATTTTTTGCACATTATTGAGATATTTTGACTTCTTTGTTTGAACTTAATTTTTGCAGAGCCTCTGCTAGTGTTCCGTTAAAAGATTACCTATGTTTGAGAGAGGGCAGAGGGGAAAGAGAGGGGAGAATATTTTTAATATTTCCACACACCCATCAAAATTATTTTCTCCCCCTGCTCCCCTGCTTCCCTTGCTCCCCCTGCTTGTCAAAACCCAGCATATTAATGAAAAGAAATACTAGCTTGTCCCATTAATCTTGATGGGTTAAGAAGTCGCTTCGTAGGTTGGGTTAAGCGAAGCGCAACCCAACTTTGGTGTTGGGTTACTCTAGGAGAAAGCTCCGCTTAGACTTCGTTCAAGCCAACCTACAATTATAAATATCAAACAGCTTGTAGCTTCTATCAAAAAATGGGACTCAAACCAGATGGAGCAACAAAAATTGGGCGTTGCTGATTAAAAGTATGAACAGCCCCCAACCCCCAATTCGGGGGGAGAAGTACATTTTAAAGTAGAACATACTTGGGGGATTTAGGGGGCTGCTGTTAGATAGTGATAATAAATTCATATCTCAATTCAGCAACGCCAAAAATTGATATTCGAGAAGACTTTGAACTCCGAGAAATTCGCTATTCACAAAACTTAACGTAAATCTTCCCCTCCGCGCACCTCCGCGTTAAACTCTGCCTACCTTTGCGTTTAAAATTCTTCCCTCAACCCATGATAGAACCTAAAATTATCGTAGATTCCCCACACCACAACGCTGAATGTCCGTTGTGGCATCCCCAGCAGCAGTATCTTTACTGGACGGATATTCCTCAAGGTAAACTGTATCGCTACAACCCACAAACAAATTCTCACGCACAAATCTATTCAGGAGAACCCGTTGGTGGTTTAACTATGCAAGCTGATGGTTCTTTAGTGCTATTCAAAACCAAAGGAACTATCGAGCAATGGAAAGAAGGTAAAATTACAACTTTAATCAACGAAATACCCGCAGAAAGACATACTCGTTTCAACGATGCGATCGCAGATCCAATGGGAAGAGTTTTTTCCGGTACAATGGCAAGTTCAGAAGACAAGGGAAGACTCTATCGTATAGATACCGATGGTTCGATTCATATAATTTTAGAAGAACTTTTGGTTCCCAACGGTATGGGTTTTTCCCCAGATTTAAAATATTTTTATCTTACCGACTCCGACACCCGCACCATCTACCGTTTTAATTACAACCAAGAAACGGGCGATATTACCAACCAGCAAAATCATATACTTGTCCCCGAAGAAGAAGGAGTTCCCGACGGAATGACAGTTGATGCGAATGGTTACATTTGGTCGGCTCGTTGGGATGGTAAACATTTGTACCGTTACGCTGCTGACGGTACGGAAGTATTACGTATAGAATTTCCCGCTTTAAAAGTTAGCTGCTTGGCTTTCGGTGGCTCAGACTACAGCGAAATTTATGTTACCACGGCAGGAGGCTACGACCGTTCCCAAGAAGGTGCTGGTGCAGGAGCAATCTTTCATCTTCAAGCTGATATTAAAGGTGTGCCAGAATTTACATCTCGGATTTTTATTGACTAGTGACGGAAACTCCGATATTTTTTTGAGTTCTATTTTAAACCTTTTAGGAATTACGCAACTGGCACATTTTACTTGTAAGGTGCTGTGACAGTTCGCTTAATTTCTAAGGCAATAATAAAGTTTTCCTGTCACGCACCAACCAAAGCCTTATGACAATTGCGTAAGTTCTGCCTTTAAAGAATATTCAGTACATCCCCAATGTTGATTATTAAGATTTCGAGAACCTTGCCATCCTAAAAGCCTTAATTCCTTAGCAATAAAGGTGTTAATTCCTCCATGAGCAATTAAAACAACCGAACCATGACCCTGATATTCTTGTATTAATAATTCTGCTGCTTGCTTAGCTCTGCGTCTGGTAGCAACTGGTGGCTCAACAATAGGAGAAATTTTGAATTCCCATAGTAATCGAGAAATAACTGCCCAACCCAAAGCTGATAGTTTCGCACTTGTAGAAAAATTTCGCCAACAGTTTATTTCTCGGAAAATTGAATTACTTATTGGTTTAACTTGAGGCTGAAGAATTCTGGCTGAATCAATTGTACGACTTAAATTACTGGTAAAAATGACGTTAGCTTTTTGTATGATGTCAATAAGATTTTCTGGTGGTACCGAGTCGCTTGCGATTCCCGCAGCATCATAGCACTTAATAAAATCTAAGAATTGATTCCCTTGAACCTTCTCTTTGGTAGAAACTGTTGGTTTTCCATGTCGTACAAGGTAAATAGGCATTTTTCATAATCAATAAAATCATTCTGAAGGCTAATTTGCTTTCTCTACGATTATTATGAAGCTAGCCTTATAGTGAAAGCTTACATTTGAGAGAGGAAAAATGGCAGCAGAAGGGCATAGTTTAATTGTGGATTTTACCACAGTTTTGGGTGCATCGGCGCTGGGTGGATATATTGCCAATAAGCTGCGTCAACCCGTTTTGTTAGGATATCTCGCTAGCGGATTGATTGTAGGTCCTTTCGGCTTAAAGTTATTGAATGATGCAGATTTAATTAAATCTTTGGCTGAGTTTGGAGTTGCTTTTCTGCTCTTTGCTTTGGGTGTAGAATTTTCTTTAACTGAACTCAAAAGAGTCAAAGATATTGCGATTAAAGGTAGTTTGCTGCAAATTGGATTAACTACTACCCTTGTCACTCTAATTACAGTTATTTTTGGTTTGGCTTCTGGTTTTGCAGAAGGAATATTTTTAGGTGTAGTCTTTTCTCTGTCTTCTACAGCAGTGGTACTAAAAACACTGACAGACAAAGGAGAAACTTATACACTCCACGGTCAAATTATGTTGTCGATTTTAATCGTTCAAGATTTGGCTTTGGGTGTAATGCTAGCGATTTTGCCAGCATTAAAACAACCAGAAAATATTGCTCCGGCTTTATTTTTGGCTTTAGTAAAAGTTGTTGGATTTGCCGCAATCGCATTTATTTTAAGTCGTTATTTTGTCCAGCGTTTGATTCGTAGTATTGCTGAAACTGAAAGTGAAGAATTATTCTTATTAACAATAATAGCTTTATGCTTGGGAGTTGCTTTAATTACAGCAGCACTCGGTCTTTCCATTGAGATGGGTGCTTTCGTTGCAGGATTAATGATTTCGGAAATTGATTATGCAGACCATGCTTTAGCTAAAGTTTTACCGTTACGCGATACCTTTGCCAGTCTTTTCTTCGCCTCTATCGGAATGCTAATTGACCCAAATATTCTAGTTAATAACTTCGGGTCAATTTTGGGATTAGTTAGTTTAGTAATGATAGGTAAAGCAGCAATAATATTTCCCATCGTACTAAAATTTGGTTACTCAGTAAAAACAGCAGTAATTGCTGCTCTTGGCATTAATCAAATAGGTGAGTTTTCTTTTGTACTTGAATTAACTGGTTTAGCTTTAGGTCTAATTTCTGAAGATACTTATTTATTACTTTTAGGTACCACCGCAATCACTTTAATTGTTACTCCCATCTTATTAGAAAGAGCGCCCAAAATAGCCAATCTTCTCACAAAAACGGCATTTTTTAGAAAATATCTCCAGCAATTTGAAAAACCAAAAAGCTTATCAATTCCAGAAACTATTAATTCTCACGTAGTTGTAGCGGGTTACGGAAGAGTAGGACAAGTAGTAGTTAAAATTTTGCAAAGTCAAGGTTATCCACTCATTGTTATGGATAACAGCGAAGCAGCAATCCAAAGACTAAGACATAAAAATATACCTTATTTATTCGGTGATGCAGACTCTGAACTTGTATTAGAAAAAGCACATTTAGAAAAAGCCAAAGCTCTAGTAATTGCTTTACCAGATCCCGCAAGCACAAGATTACTGCTTGAACGTGCTTTGTCAATAGCTTCGCAGTTAGATATTATAGTGCGATCGCACTCCGACAAAGAAATAGATGTTCTGACTCAAATGGGTGCAAGAGAAGTAGTACAGCCAGAATTTGAAGCAGCATTAGAATTAGGAACTCATTTACTTAATACTTTAGGCGCGCCGGAAACTCAAATTAATACAGTTATCAGGAAAATTCGCCTTGATAAGTATATGAGTATTAGACCAGACAAGTAATTGATAATAGTCTACTACGCTTAATAAAAACGCTACATATAAATACAGGAAATTACGGATTCATAACCTAAATAGAAACCCGGCTTTTTTACAAACCGGGTTTCTAAATTATTAAAGGATGATTTAAATGTATGATGCCAGCCTAAGTTATTTATATGTTTCTGTGAAAAAGTTTCTACACAAAAAAGAAAATTATGTTTTTATTGTTTGCGATTAATCAATAAAAGAATTTTATCGTAAATCGTTTTTGATTAAATCAAAGAGAACACACCATTCGATAGAAACACCCGGTAACTCAAATTGCTTCTCATAGAAGCTAATTAAAATTTGTAGATGAAAACCAGCTTCAACAGCAGGTTAATTAACAAACTTACTTCACAAAGACTACCGACACTGTAAAAATTAACTGGCTACTTTTACTAACTGCCTAGCAGCAAGCCACATATTTGCAACATCATATTTTACTAAAACAGTATCATGGGTAGCATTACAAGAAGCTTTTAGAGTTGTTGTCTTATTATTATTTTTCACCAATTTAGCTTGGTAGCTGTAAACTGAACCGTCAGGCTTTTCCAAAGTCAATTCTGCTAATACATTACTTTTATCCGGGCTTTCCTCAACAATTCTACCTGCTGCTTTGTAATCAAACCAATCCCATCCGTAACGGAGAATTAGCTCCCTTTCTACAATTTGAATTGAGCGGGGTAAAATTCCCCAACCTCTATATATATCTTTAAACCGTTTGATATCACCAGTATGAGTGAGTATCGATTTGAATGATTCTACATCGAGATTGCCGTAATACCTGCCTTCGGGTAAATCTATCATCGTTGGTGCAAATCGATGCCCGCCAAAATGACTGGATCTCCAAATTCTCACGTTATCTAAACCTACCTCAGAGATCATGTTTTTTGCATGAAAATAAAACGGATTTCCATATCTAGCGCAGCATCTATCGTGGCTACCGTGAGTACAAACTAATATGTCTCTAGTTGTAGTTGCATCTATTTCCCACTTGAGATTTTTTCCCCATAACCATTTTTTAATCGCTGATGCTGCTTGTTCGATATTTTCCAGCTTAAATTCTCTTTTGGAATATCCTTTACCTCCCCCTTCTTCTTGGTGATAAATCAAAAGCTTTGTCGAATCTACTTTATGAGAAAAATCATTCGCAATTAACTGAAATTTAATCGGTAATTTGGCTCTTTTTGCTTCTTTTACCAATAATCGCAGGTTTTCTGGAACCCATTTAGAACTAAAAGCATCCGAATTCCAAGGAGTCGGACATTCTATCAAAACATAAGTTTGATTATTCGTTGCAGTACCAATAATGTCTTCTGCTGCTTGTCGAGAATTATCGGAACAAAAGTTTTTCTTCATTTAACTTACATGGGTAGTGTATTTTTGCAAAAAGGATATTACGCATATAGATAGTTCAATTTACTATCAGCTTCCCTAACAATCATGATTACTACAAACTTTTCTCAATCATAATTCCGCTGCAATGCTTCAGATTGAAGACGAGAAATATTTATGTAACAAAAACCTAATTTGTTAGTTAAAGCCTCATAGCTTTTTATAACATTTTCCTTATTAAAAGTCTCTGACGCTAGAAAAAATGTTACTAATGACTTATTTAAATATGAAAATAATATTTTTTACCTCCCTGGATAGTTATTAAATTACTCAAAAAATGTATTGTTTATATATTGATAGCTTGAGTTTTGAGGTTTTTACGTAGAATCATGCCATTTTTTTTGGAGTTATACATTTGATTTTTTATATATTTTATACAAGACGCTGTCTCTAAAAAACGTGCCATGTGGTTTAGTACTTAATCGAAGCAGTATTTTTTATAGATAGCATTATAAAAAATGAAGGTATATATAGATTGCTTCTTTATGTATAAGTTAAAAAAAATACCTCGCATCTTACTTGATTTCCACATATTTAATAATTCCAGTGATTCTTAACAGTTTTACGACCGATATTCTTACTATATCTAATTTTTCAATTATCTTGCAAATAATTCTCAATAAAAATGAAAAAAATATATTCATAAGTCACATTGTTAAAAATTTCAGCTAGGCTTAGGCGAGACTACTCTTGTGACAGTAGTCAAAATAGATGAGATTAAACGCAATTTTTAGTCAAAGCGGATGGAAGACTTTCGATAAAAGAATTACTAGTTTTCATCCGGCTAAGTAGATTCTCATCTTGTTGGCGACGCTGAACTTTACGTCAGAATGTAACCGATGTTCGTATAAAATGCAAGCTTTTAATATTGTCTAAAGCTTTGATCTAGTTGAGTTCAACCTCATTTCTTATCTAAATCTGGCTATGCTTACGAGAATATACTGAACAAGAACTTCTATTTATATAAATATATTTAGAATTAAATTCAAGACTTAACCACTTGTTAATTGCGATTTAAATTTATCATAATCCCTCAATTGCAGTTTACTTCCCAAGTTCAGCCTCAAAGAATAAAATTAATTCCAATGCTGCGACTAACCATTAGACTTCATGATTTTCGGCTAACTGCGAATTCAGAAATGTCCATAGCTGCAAATTTGTAAAATCAGAAATTGTTGCAAAAGCACCAAACCCTTCTAAGGTTTCCGAAGTTTGAGTGGAAGTCATACCAACAGTACGGATACCAGCAGATACTGACGAACGAATTCCGGAAGGAGAGTCTTCAATTGCGATAGTTTCTCGGGCATTTACGCCTAATCTTTCCAGAGCAACTTTGTAAGGAGTTGGGTCTGGCTTTGCTGCAACTTCTTCTTCTGCTAAAATTACAATGTCAAAAGCTTCTTTTAACTGCAAAACTTCCAACATAAAATATGCATTGAGTTTTGGAGCATTAGTAACCAAAGCAGATTTGAGATGATGCTGCTTGCTCCATGTTAATAATTTAGCAAATCCCTTTATCGGTTTGAGTAATGATGCCTGCTCGCGAAATCTTGCTTCTTTCTCTTCTGCAAACGATTCTATTTCTTTTTGTGATAAATGCGGTAATAAGTCTCGAATAATATCTGGATTTAGCCTACCAGTAATATTAGATTTATATATATTTTCATTGATTTTTATATGATATTCAAGTAAAATACCATACCAAATTTGGTAATGTATTGGGTCAGTGTTAACAATTGTTCCATCTAAATCAAATAGAATTGCAGTCAACATAATTTGCTCTCGTTAACTGTAAATAAATATAAACTTTAATAAAATAGCTTACATTATTTTGTGCTTTTGCGTAACAATTGGTGCATTCAAGCCTACAGAAAACTATAATCAAATCTAATAAAATCTGACAACCTATGGTAACTAGCGCGTGTACGGGTGGAGTATAAATCTACCCTTACCCGTTTACTTTATTCAAAAATATTGTTATCAAATGTCAAACGCTAAAAAAGATTTTCGCGTTGATAGTTTAGGAGTTCAGATTTATAATTCCGAAGATGAACTTGCTCTGTCAACAGCAACCATCGTTCAACAGTATTTACTTTCAATTCTCGAAAAGAAACAAACCGCTACAGTCATTTTTGCAACCGGAAATTCTCAACTTAAGTTTCTTGATTTTTTAGTCAAGTTCAATAATATTGATTGGTCAAAAATTATCTGTTTTCATTTAGATGAATATCTAGGTATATCGGCGAATCATTCCTCAAGCTTCAGATATTATTTACGAAAGCGGATCGAAAAACTCATTTCACCTCAAAAATTCAACTATATAGAAGGTGATACATTAGAGCCTTTGCGAGAGTGCGATCGCTATTCCAAATTACTTGCAACGCAACCAGTTGACTTATGTATGCTGGGAATAGGAGAAAACGGGCATTTAGCTTTTAACGAACCTTCAGTAGCAGATTTTGACGATGCTTACAAAGTTAAACTTGTAAAATTAGATTCAGTTAACCATCAGCAGCAAGTAGATGAAGGGCATTTCCCCAACTTAGAAAGCGTGCCTAAATATGCTTTTACACTCACGATACCAACAATTTGTACGGCAAAAAAAATAATTTGTTTGGCACCGGGGAAACGTAAAGCCAAAGTAGTTAAACAATTGTTACAAGGAAATATTACAGAACAATTTCCAGCTTCTATTCTCCGAAAGCAATCCCAAGCAAGCTTGCTATTAGATGTAGATGCAGCAAGTTTAATTGACAATTAGCAGTGAGCAGTGAGCAGAGAATTATATTAAATTTCATGTGTTGCAGCGATTACAACTACTATTTTGCTTAGCCTTTAAACTGTGTTTTTGAGGCTGAGCCTGGGCTATTGACTTTGCGCCTTTTCGGAACTAACAAGTTCATGTAATAAGCGTGCTTTTCTGGTCATGAAAAGTAAAATTATTGTAGGGTGTGTTAGATGCATATCATCTAACGCACCATAACACTAAACAATAAAAGTCAGAATTAAAATCATCAAAATCCCAACTTAAGTAAGTGGATCAAATTAAATATAAAACCTCACCCTGCCTCCGGCTTCCCTCTCCTTACTAAGGAGAGGAATTGAGAAGCCACTGCTTTGGGCGGGTTCCCCGACTTATAGCAAGTGGCGTGGTGAGGTTTTATCTTATATTTAATTATGCCTACCTACTTATTCCCAATGCCCCATGCCCAATCCCCATTTCCAATTGATAATTAATATCCACTTAAAATTCCTTTGCGCTTAGCTTCTTTTTCTGCAAATCTAAATAGCAACAATCCAATTGTAAAGTAGATAATACCGTTAATAAAAGCGATAGATAATGTAGCTAGATTTAAAGCTTCACCCCGTGCCATCAAATCGCGTAATAAACCAGCACCAGGAGTCATTGGTATTAATTGTGCGAACAATTTAGGATTACCAGTCCAAGTTTCTGTAGGTATGGTTAATAAAAATAATAATGGAAATAAAAGCAAAGGAATTAATTGCTGCACTCTTTTCAAAATCAAAGCTAAAGAACCTATAATAAAAGCGAAACCATAGGCTCCTAACAACACGCAAATAAAAGGTAGAACTAATACCGGAGGAAAATATAAGCTGCTACCTGTAAGTGCAATAATAATGAAAATAATAAGAATAATTTTGAGTATTTCTAAAGTTAAATAAGCTAATCCTCGCATTAAAAAAACTTTTACCGCACTGTAGCGAGAGAGAAACAACTGCTCTAAAGTACCAGTTTGCGCTTCGTACTGTATCTTTCCAGCAATATTTGTCATCACAAAGTTTACTAAAATCCAAAGCACATAGCCCACAACAATAGAATCGAGTCTATCTCCTAGCTGAAGATTGGAGCCGACAATGTAGCCAGCACCTAAGAAAAGTCCGTAAAAAATAGTACTAACAATTACAATTTGTGAAATAGACTCAATTGGATAACGGCGAAATTCTATCCAGCTACAACGAAGCTCTGCAAAAAATAATTTGAGCATTTATTTATTTTCAACGATTGAAGTGGATTATTAATTGTTAATTAAATTTTTTGGGAGCATCCTAATTGTATAAAAATCCCACAGGCTATAAAAACAAAGCCCACCTGCGTGAGCTACAAGAATTATTAGCCCACGAAGGTGGGCTTTGTATGTGTAGCCGCACACTTCCAGGGTGTCGGGTAAATAATTTTCCGGCGTTGCGATACTCCCTGCGTAAGTCCTGTACTTGTATTAATTTTTTTTTATTAAAGTAGAGTTATTCAATAATAATCTTCCAATCATATCAAATCATAGTATCCCGAATAATGAAAAAACTATATAATTATTGCAAGCTTATTTTGGGTAATTTTTTTTTAGCCAATAACCCATTTTCAGGGAAACTACTGTCTGAATGTCCGTCAAATATATAAATCTAACAAGATTATTATAAGTAGCATGAAATTCCGATTAAACAATCCTTCAATGTTATCCCAAATCAAAATACGCCATTGGTGGCTCGGAGTACTGTTGTGGATGTTTTTGATTGTCCCAGCACAAGCATCGGTAATTATGCGCGTGGCAATTAAGCGGGATGTGAAACAAGTCAAAGTAGGTAGTTCCACTACTGCGGTTATCAAAGATGGTAGCGGCAATAGCTTAGGAACTCTGCCAGCAAGAGAAGCTTACTATGCTCAAGCAGTTTCCGGACAAGTTGCCCTAGATAAATGGAAATCCCCTTTGTTCTGGATTGAACCTAAAGGTAAAGGATTTGTTTACATTGGTAACCGTTGGTATCGTGGCAGAACTTTAGTTATTCCCACAGAAAAAGGGCTAACTGCTGTCAACTGGATTGATTTAGAAGAATATCTTTATAGTGTCTTAGGCGGTGAAATGGATGCGAGATGGCATCCAGAAGCCCTCAAAGCTCAGGCGATCGCCGCTCGTAGCTATGCTCTTTACAGAAGACAAAGAGAACAAGCTAATCCCCTTTTTGATGTCGGCAATACCCCCGATAAATGGCAGATTTACAAGGGAGTAGTAGCAGAACATCCTGCAATTTATGCCGCAGTAGATGGGACATCAGGACAAGTATTAACCCATAACAATCAAATTATTGAATCAGTATTTCATGCTTGCTCTGGCGGACATACCGAAAACGTAGAAGATGTATGGGGTAATAGTTTACCTTACCTACGTGCGGTTCCTGACTTCGATTTAAATACTCCTAACCTAGCTAAAATTGCCCCTAAATGTCAGTGGCAAAAAAGTTTTTCATCTTCACAAATCAGTAAGAAGTTTCCCGAAGTCGGCAACGTTACACAAATGAAACCTGTAGAGCTTTCACCTTTTAACAGCGTTAAAAAATTACGAATTATTGGCGAAAAAGGTACCAAAGAGCTAAAAGGAGAACAAGTTCGTACCGCACTCAAGCTTAATAGTACTCGTTTCGTTGTTAACAAAGGAGAAAACAATACTTTTGTTCTACAAGGTCGCGGTTGGGGACATGGTTTAGGAATGAGTCAATATGGAGCCAGATATTTAGCAACTCAAGGCTACAACCACCTACAAATTTTGAATCATTACTATAGAAACGTAGCTTTAGCTCCGATTCAGGTTAAGTAGAAAATTGGGGATTGGGGATTGGGGATTGGGGATTGGGGATTGGGTATATAGTGGTAGCGTCTCGCTCCCTAGGAAAAATATTACGATTGTCTTTTTGCCTTAATTCCGGTTAATTAAAAACTACAGAACCCATAGCTATCATAATTTTTTATTACCCATTACCAATTACCCATTACCAATTACCCATTACCAATTCCCCATTACCCATTACCAATTCCCAATTACCCATTACCTTCTTCAAGTCGTTTCCGCCATTCTGCATCGATTTGCTCGGAACGTTGTGCTTCTTGTTCGATTAAATCGGTTTCGGTACTGTAGGTTAAATTCTCTTCGCTGATAACTGTACTTGTAGCAAACTGATGGGCGTAGTCAATTTTTTTCTGTAACTTTTCGTCTGCACTGCTTATTAAATTTGCCCTTGATTGACGCTGACGATTGCGATCGCTAATTTTTTCGTTGCGCCATTGTACCCAAAAGTAACGTATTAGAGGTATCGCAAGAAAGCCTATTGCGTAAACCAGCAGCAACCCATAAATGCCTTGAACAAAACCAACCAAACCGCCAGCAATAGTACCATCTCTTAACAATCCCCCTAGCATCAAAGCACCTACAAAGTTAACAACTCCTAATCCAGTACTTAACATTACTTGTGAGGAAGTTGCTTTACTAAAGCGCCAAGAAAATTCTCTGAGAAAATTAGGAATTGATTGACGATGATTGTTTTTAGCACTTACCTGTAACTCTGGAAAATAATATACTATCTCACCTTCAGGACTTACCTCTGGCTTACCGTTAAACTTGGTCAAAACCGGCAGCATATAATCTTCGTATTGCTGTTGATACGTCTCGCCAATATTATCTAAATAAGGTGTAATTTGTTCGGCAACAACCGCACCATCATTGTTACGAATTACGGTTGCAATTTCCTGCCAGCGACGTTCTTCCAGATTTACATTCGGGTTCCCATCTCCAAATAGAAACGAAAATACAGCTTCCAAAAAATTTAAATCGCTCTTTTCACGTCTTCGTCCGTGACTCCTATATCCAGTATTGTAGTTTGGACTAAAAAACCAAAATAAATCTGGGAAGTAGAAGAACCCAATACCACCGCCAAAACCACCACCTCTATCATCGTCATCGCCAGATAAAGAAGTCAAAATCAAAGTAATAGAGATTACAATTAAAGCAATAGAAAGAATTAAAACAATCCCGAAGGAAATTCTAATTAAATAAAATAAAACCTTCCAGACCTTATTCCACCACTCTTGTAGCTGTAATTTAAAATATTTGTTGCGTAAAACATCTCGAAAATTACGCGGAAAGAGATAAACAATATCGCCTGTATCCGCAACTTGCAAATGTCCCCCTGCATCAGTAGCAAGCGCTAACAAACCTTGATTGGTGATTTCGATATTTAATCCAGCCTTTTGAGCCACATCACCTACAGTGACGCGATAATTTAATTTTTCTACAGCTTGCATGATGGCGGGATTGGGAGCCATTTCTCGACCCTCCTTATGTTCAAAATTGTTCTATTTCAAGTATAAAGTTTTCTCACAAAGGAGATGGGGAGAGCAAGGTTTGTGAAGTAGCGAATAACAAGTAACAAATGATAAATAGACGGGTAAGTAATTTACTTGCTAATCCTAACTAACACATTCTCAAATTATTTCCCAGTAGATATTTGAGATTTTCATGAAAATGTGTCATTCACATTAGTTGCGAAGGGTTTAATACCTTTAAGCTTTAACCTTCCCCCTCAAGCGCTTACTACTTGTAACTCTCACGCTAACTGCGAACTGATTCCCTTCTTCTGGGAACATCGTAAGTCATAAAGTCGTAAGCCATCTTCGTATTAGGGAAAATAGCTCTACCTTCGTTAAGTAAGTCTTTTAGCTCAATGGCATTGCCAGGAGCATAACGGGGACTAAAATGACTCATAATTAAATTATGCGCGCCTGCTGCTAAGGCCGTTTGTGCAGCCATTGTAGATGTCGAATGCAGTCTGTCAAAAGCCATCTGGGAATCTTGATGGGCGAAAGTAGCTTCGTGAATTAATACGTCAGCATCTTTGGCTAAATCCACTGCATTTTCACAAAATACCGTATCGGTACAATATACAACTTTGCGCCCGATTTCCGTAGGTCCGCATAAGTCAGCACCGTTAATAACTCTTCCATCTTTTAAAGTTACGCTTTCGCCACGTTTGAGCTGACCATATATTCTACCGGGAGGAATTTCCAAGGCTTTTGCTTTCTCAACATCGAATCTTCCGGCTCTGTTTTTTTCCTCCACACGATAACCATAAGCTGTAATTCGATGATGCAAAATATCGCAGCTAACCCTAAATTCTGAATCTTCATAAACTACTCCCGGACGAACAGCATGAACTTTTACCGGGTAAGAAAAGTGTGTATGAGAATAGCGTCTGCAAGCTTGCAAATATTCGTTTAAGCCTTGCGGGCCATAAATATCAACGCGGCTGACATTTCCTGCTAAACCGCAGCTAGCAAGAAGCCCCATCAAACCAAATATATGATCGCCGTGCATATGAGTAACAAAAATTCGGGAGAGTTGACTCATTTTTAAGTCACTCCGCAATATTTGATGTTGGGTACCTTCACCACAATCAAATAACCATAATTCTGCTCTTTGCGGCAATCTCAGGGCAACACTAGAAACATTGCGCGACCTTGTAGGTACCCCGGAACTCGTCCCTAAAAATGTTATTTGCACGGTTCTATGTCGTGTTTTTATAACTTAATTTACGTCTCAATCTCTATAATGACACTCTGCAAGAAACTTGGTTAACTTAACTTAACGATACACGTACAATTCAACGTTAATAAGATAATTTTCATGCAAAATATGTAATATATATTTATAAGATATATTTATAAGCGTTATAAGCGAGTTTTTAAAGGGAGTCGCACAATCAATAAAGTTGTGAAATTACAAAAACAACGCACGATAAAATTGTTTTCGCTTCTTTTTTCGGCTGCTATTGCTGGTTGCACCAACGTAACTACAAGCCAATATGAAGCTACAGCACTTACCACTTATACCTGGCAAGTCAAATATGCGAATAACTTGAATTCAGAACCATCACCACGAAGAGAAGAATTTGCTACAACTTCCCTACTTAACCGTAATGGCTTAAAACCATCAGCAGCAGTTACCGGGCCAGATGACCGAGGCTTGTGGTGGCCTGCATTACCGCCGCGACCAACAGTTGATGAAGTGGAGCAACGGCAAGGTTCGGAACAAGAGGCAAGTAGACCCGAATTATTAAAATCTGTAAAGTACGAATTTATTTACTCAGAAGGTACAGAGCAAAGGACGTTACCTACAGATTACGATGTTTATAGACAAGTCGTAAAAGCTTATCCAGAGCGCGTGCCTTTAGAACTAACTTTGGGAGTAGGAGATAATTCAGTTGAGAAAGCTGAGCCAGTTAGTCAGTAAAAAAATTGCAACTTAAAAACACCCGTTGTTTAGCTGACATAATCTTTTAAATACTCATAAGGCTTATTTAACCTACCATTAAAGGCAATAGTCCCTTCATAAATCATTCGGCTATCAGCTTGATTTAACTGCGACCATACTTTTGAAATTAATTGATTTCCAAAATCTTGTGAAGCATCTCTCGGCAGTTCATTCGGTAAATTATCCACTGCCATAACATCGATACAGTGATTTTGGAATGGCTCGGTTTCCTTGGATAATAAAGGGTCGTAACCATAAATCGGATTAGTAATTGAAGAAGCTTTTATTGTAGAAGGGATAGAAGAATCTGGAGCAATATCGCAAGTGACATCGGCAATAACACGAATAGTAAAGTCTTTGCGTTTCATATCCTCTTTACTAAAGAAAGCTGGAATACGCTTATCCCAATAAATACCGTTGAGCATAATATTCGCAGTACGAGTATAGGGAGCAAAACTAGAAACATATTCTTCGGGATGCTGATAATAATGACTGTCATCAAAATTCTGTTCTCCTGCAAAGCGATACATATCTTTTACCGCTAGCTGTGTATATACGGGTTCAGAGGAGTTATGTTCGAGAAATTCTTGAGGTGAAACCCTTTTAATTTTCATTTTTTCCAACACCTCAACTGCACCGCTAGCAACTCTACCTTCTCCGGTGACTACCAGTTTTATATTAGAAAGAGGTAAGTTTTGATAATAAGTTTGAGCTTCTGCCCAATCATGGCACTCATGCATGGGTTTGAGATTAAACTTTCCCTCGCGTCGCCCCCAAGCCAGAATGGCATTATGACCGCCAACAATGCCTGCCCAACGTCCAAAAGCAATTACTCGTTTGCCGTACTCATCAGTTAAACATTCATAATCAATTAAGCGAATTTTTTGTTGCAATATTGAACGTAAAAGTTCTCGATTATATGGTTGTTTTTTAATCGTATGAGAGAAAAATAGATAGGTTTTCTGAGGTATTAGCATTGAAATAGGAACTTCTTTAACCCCTAACAAAAGTTCGCATTCCTCCATATTTTCTTTTATGGGGATACCTTGATTTTGATATTCCTCGTTGCTAAAGCAGCGTTCCTGACTGGGCTGGACAAATATTTGTAAATCTCGATAAGTTTCAAGCAAATATCGGCATTGCTTGGGTGTCAACGGCACTCTAGTATCACTCTTTGTTTTGCCTTCCCTAATGATTCCTACTTTCATAATTAATTTTTTAATTCTAAATTATCACTGATAATTAGGAAACCCAAAAAAGAGTTACATTAATTGCGATATCGCCTTTAAACGACGAATGAAGCGATACAGCCCGAATCGCTTCATAACATCACTATCAATTATTTACTAGTTTGAGAAATTAAGCAGGATTGGAAAGCATCCTTTTCTGTAACAAGCTAAGTATTGCAGATTTTTCTAAAATTCCCACCAACACGTTATTATCGCGAATTACGGTCAGTGCAGATAGTTTTTGTTGTTCGATTAACTGCACTACTTCTAATAAAGGTTGGTCGGCTTTTACTGTAGTAGATTCTGCAATTGGTCGCATTACATCTTTAATTAGAGTTTCCGACCATAATTGCGGTGAAACGGTACGAAAACACTCAGCAGATATTGCTCCTACAAGTTGTCCATCACTGTTAGTAACTAAAAAGCGCCGCCATTTTTGTCCGGTTACTATCTGCTCGTCTGCAAACTCTCTGAGGGTAAGATTATCGGCAACAATCGGGCTATCGCTACTTACCGCATCACCAGCTGTTAAACCTGTAAACTGCTCTTGTACCCTTGCAACTTGGGCTGCATTACCAGCATTTCTCAACAAGAAGAAACCAATTAATAAATTCCAGAAGTTAGCAAAACTGCCAGTTAACAATAGTGGAATCAAACCACTCGCGATCGCAATCCAACCAAAGATTTGTCCGACTCTACTAGCGAAAACCACTCCTTTATTAGGATTACCAGTGATTTTCCACACTATTGCCTTGAGTATATTTCCTCCATCCAAGGGCAAGCCAGGAATTAGGTTAAATGCGAAGAGTGCTAAGTTAACAGCAGCTAAAACGCTCAAGATTGCCGAAAAAACACCAGATGCGGCAGTCCCAAAACCAATTACTGCAAATACACCAAACAACAACAGGCTAACTAAAGGACCTGCAATCGCTACCCAAAAAGCAGATGCCGGAGTATTTGATTCTTTTTCTAAACTTGCCAAACCTCCAAATATAAACAGGGTGATGGATTTAACATCAATCCCTTGACGAATGGCAACAAAACTATGTCCCAGTTCGTGAGCAACGACAGAGCCAAAAACCATTAAAGCTGTCATTAAACCCAGCAGCAAAGCAGAACCACTTCCCAAATAAGGAAATGCATTGCCTAGCCCGCTACCATAAGTCCAAGTCACCAAACCCAATACCAAAAACCAGGATGGGTGAATATAAAAGGGAATTCCGAAGAGGTTGCCAACACGTATTGTGTTATTCATGGCGTTTACCTTTGTGTTCTACATCGAGAGACTCGTCAAACTCTTCTCTCGATAAATCCATAGTAACGAAATGTTAAGCATTTTTAATATTTGTAACTGTAGTGGTGTCCGTCCGTAAAAGTGCGGTTATGCGAATTGAGAGCGTCGCGTTTATATAGCCAATTATCCTTCCATCGCATTCGGGAGAGTCTCAAGCAAGTGCCTTGTAATTTCGCTAGAATATTTAGCCGCATTAAGAAAAAGCCAGTAAACATTTGGAATCATTTAATGTGAAATAAAATGTAAATTATTGCTCTTTACCCAGCAAAATTCGCGGAAGGGTAAGTGTTGAAAATGGAACGATAAAAAAAATGGCTGAATTGCTTGATATATATAGGTTTGAAGCTCTTCGGCTTGACGAACCATCCGCGCGCCTTACCCAGACTGGATTTGAGCGATTTACCCCCTTCTCAATCTCAATTTTTCATGCTAATATTTACCCATCCGTGAAATTGAACCATGAAAACCTTATAGTAAAAGGGCTTCAGAACCCAGCAGTTGAAACTCACCTTAATCCCTATTAGGGATTGAAACATAACGAGGCAGAACAAGCAAGAAAGCAATTAAAAAGTTGAAACTCACCTTAATCCCTATTAGGGATTGAAACATTGAATTGTAGTGTTGTAATGTTGTATGTAAATGTTGAAACTCACCTTAATCCCTATTAGGGATTGAAACAATCGGGCAATGGCAAATGATTCACAACAATGGGGTTGAAACTCACCTTAATCCCTATTAGGGATTGAAACACCTTTAAGAACAGTGAAGTTGCTAAGGACTTGTTTAGGTTGAAACTCACCTTAATCCCTATTAGGGATTGAAACTATGGTACGCTCTTTTTCTTGCTTGGGATTAATAGGTTGAAACTCACCTTAATCCCTATTAGGGATTGAAACTTAATCTATTTTCTATCTTGCCGCTAGAATGATTAAAAGTTGAAACTCACCTTAATCCCTATTAGGGATTGAAACTAATTATCGCGTTAAGGTTAAGGAATTGTTTACAAGTTGAAACTCACCTTAATCCCTATTAGGGATTGAAACTATTTAGGATGCTTTACCACGGCATCCTTTTTGGTTGAAACTCACCTTAATCCCTATTAGGGATTGAAACAAGGAAGAGAGTATAGATACAGTTTGCAATCAGGTTGAAACTCACCTTAATCCCTATTAGGGATTGAAACAACAAGCCTCAAACCTAGTGATAGCAGTCAATTGTGTTGAAACTCACCTTAATCCCTATTAGGGATTGAAACCTTATCCTACAAACATGACTACATTTTCTTCTGCTCGTTGAAACTCACCTTAATCCCTATTAGGGATTGAAACCTATTATGGGAAGGGGGAGGATTTCTATTATCTCGTTGAAACTCACCTTAATCCCTATTAGGGATTGAAACAATTACATCCTGTATTTGCTCTTTCTTTGAATTAGTTGAAACTCACCTTAATCCCTATTAGGGATTGAAACATCAGTCTTTAATTAGATATAATCATTTAAAACAAGTTGAAACTCACCTTAATCCCTATTAGGGATTGAAACATATTCTTGCTGCAATTTCAGGATGCACTGTATGTTGAAACTCACCTTAATCCCTATTAGGGATTGAAACTTCAATCGCCTTAAAGGAGTCTTTAAACGCTTTAGTTGAAACTCACCTTAATCCCTATTAGGGATTGAAACTTTTAACTTCTAGAGAAGCTTTCTCAGATTCTCGTTGAAACTCACCTTAATCCCTATTAGGGATTGAAACGATGATTTTAGACATTTGAATAGTTTGAAGAATAGTTGAAACTCACCTTAATCCCTATTAGGGATTGAAACGGTACTTTGAAAGTTTGTGAGGAGAATGAAATACTGTTGAAACTCACCTTAATCCCTATTAGGGATTGAAACGCATCAACCAACTTTCCTTACTGCCATTAGCTGATGTTGAAACTCACCTTAATCCCTATTAGGGATTGAAACTTATAAGAATTTGTGTAAGCATTATGGAAAAGTAGGTTGAAACTCACCTTAATCCCTATTAGGGATTGAAACCATAACCTCTCAAGATAAACCTCTGAGGAGAAAAAGTTGAAACTCACCTTAATCCCTATTAGGAATTAAAACTATTGCTTGCACGCAGCTAATTAATCGCTTGAATAGGGAGCTAAAGCTAGGTTTTTGTTGCTATCAAGTAGAACGCGATCGCAGAGTTTAAGCAGTTCTAACTCAGTCTGTGTCTTTCGCATCAACCGCAGAAAATGACCTTCAGCATCCACTAAGAGTGCGATGTAATTAAGGTACATTTTGAGGTGTCCCGCACGCGCTCGCGGTGGTGTTTTTACCGCTTCGGGAGTTTGCCGTAAACGGTCAATATATTCGCGTACTTCGACTAAAGGAACGAGCGGAATCGGCTCAGAACGCAAGCGGAGGCGAATTTGATTAAAAATCCAAGGATTGGCGATCGCCCAGCGTCCTACCATCACACCTGCCGCACCCGTTTGAGAAAGCACCTTGAGGGCAGTTGCAGCAGAATCAATATTGCCGTTAGCAAGCACCGGACAATTAACCCGTTTGACTGCTTGAGAAATCAAATCGTATTTCACTTGTCCGCGATACATTTCTTTCACGGTGCGACCGTGCAAGCTCAGTAAATCGATATTGTGGCGATTAATTATATCTAAAATTTCTTCAAAATTATCAGTGTTATCAAAGCCTACGCGCATCTTTACAGTTAAAGGTCGGTCGTTAATAGCAGAACGCAGTTCTCCCAAAATTCTATTCACTTTTTCAGGTTCTCGCAGCAATCCACCTCCAACATTTTTGCGATAAACCCTAGGTGCCGGACAACCCATATTTAAATCAATTCCAGCAATATTATATTGACAAAGTTCTCTCGCCGTTCTTACTAAATCTGGAATACTTTCACCAATCATTTGAGCAAAAACGGGGCGTTCGGTGTCGTTTTCGGTGATTGAAGCCAAAATCTTACGATTGAGTCGCGAGTCATCGCGGACGCGAAAATATTCGGTAAAGAAATAGTCGGGACTGCCATACTGGGCAAGAATTTTCATAAACCAGAGATTTGTCACGTCCTGCATGGGTGCAAGAGCAGTCAGGGGTAGGTCTGGATAAAGCGATTTAGGAAGCGATACCTGAGACATGGAATTACAGCGCAGGACAAAGAATTACGATTTTACCAACATTTTATTTAGGTTGATTGGCGCGAACTTCGATATCTTCGAGGGTTTGCAGCAAAAGACGTTTGGCTTGCATCTCCCAACCTAACTTTTGAATTTTGATGGCAGCAAAAGTACCACCGATAGCAGCCAACAAACCGATGGGTTGATGAAGTGAAATTCCTAGCAACAAACCCAATCCACCAATTCCCCAAAATGGTAAAGCTACTGTTTGCCGTTGTTCTTCAATAATTCTATTTAGCTCACCCGAGGGCATTTGAGTCAATAATTCTTCTTTTGCCTTTCGCTGTTCTGCCATTGGTAGAGCTAAACAAATTTTTCGTCGCAGTTTTTCAATTTTGCGGGCATCGGTGCTGTATTCAGTAAGTTCATCAAGCGTCATTGATAATAAACTTTTTAATTGTTCCATTGCGTGCTATTGGTTCCTTATTATTTTTATGTGAAAAGCGAATCAATATTATGTAGATATCTTACAGGTTTTTGACATCTCCCCCGACTTTTAGTTTTTTTTTCAAGTGCTACTTACTTTATTAAACAAGACTTACGCATGTCATAACGTAATTGCGTCATTACATTAGGACATGAGACAGCGACATGTTTACCCGCAGGGGGATCATCTCGCGAAATGGTGGAACGATCCACATAATAACTACTCTTTTCCTAGTAGAAGATTACCGTTTGGGATTGAGGGAGAGAGTGAGAGAGGGAGGGAGTGAGGGCGAAATTTTAATAGGAAATCTTAGAGCGGCATGGGAGTATTTTGCTTTGCGTAAGTCCTAATCATATAATCTGCGCCTGCCATAAAATAGCAAGTGAAATAGAAAATAGCAGATATTACTCGTAACCATAAATATGTAATTATAGTTAACCGTACCAATGTTTTTACAGTTTACCGAACATAATAATTAATCATATTTAATTGGTCGGTATTCATCAAATAATAAGTGATAAAAACCGAATTTACACTATATCTAATCTTCATTAATATAGGAATCAAAGAAACAAATTAAAACCACTTATTAAGTAAACAAAAATATAGGAGTTGAAAACATATGGCTATTACACGTTACAATCCTTGGGGAGAAATGAATACCTTACAGAATCAATTAGATCGACTATTTGAAGATATCCAAGCACCAGCATTTAGAACTCCAGCAGCCGAATTAACCGAAACTGAAGATGCACTTCACTTAAGATTTGAACTGCCTGGAATTGAAGCGAAAGATGTAGATATTGAAGTTACGGCAGATGCCGTTAAAGTAATTGCAGAGCGCAAATCAGAACAAAAAGAAGATACCCGTTCTGAATTTTATTATGGTAAATATCAGCGCGTAATTCCTCTAAAAGCAAGAATTAAAAATACTGACGTAACTGCTGAATACAAAGACGGTATTTTGAATTTGACACTACCCAAAGCTGAGGAAGAAAAGAACAAGGTAGTTAAGGTTAGTTTGTCAGAAAGCTAATTAATATTCCCTGCAATAAATTGTGTAGTGTAACGTTGTCATGTTTTAAGCCCTGTTGTTGAGCCAGCCGCGTGGGGGGATTCCCCCCGTTGAGCGGACTGGTGTTGAAGCAACTGGGCTTTTGATTGTTTATTTATTTAAGTTCCCGCAAAAAAAGACTGATTTATAAAAACCAGTCTTAGTTTTAGATCATTATTCAGATTTTAATAAAGCTATTAAAGAAAAGAAAAACGATAAATTAAGCTTTTTAACGAAATTTTAGTTGGGTAAATAAGCATTTTGAAATAGTGGGATAGGCTCAAAGGGAACATCCCATTTTTCAAGAGGATTAATCTGCGAACTCGGATTCTTTATTAAATAAAAGCCTCTGGCGAATTTTAGTCAGCTGGTTTTGAGAATTAACGGGTTCTCGTGGTGCTGGAAGTTCTGTATTAGGCCAATTTAATACATCATTGCAAGGACATAATATAGCAGGCATACCCAAATTTTTCAAAGGTACCGGCATCTCGCAGCGGGAACAGCAACTTATATCCCATTCAGGTGAAAGTAATTCTGCAACAGTTTGCTCGGTTCCTTCGAGATAACACTCACCCGACTTTGGCGAAAGGATTTTCTGCCAACACTCTTCAAAATCCTTACTATAACTTTCGCCATCAATAACATTCAGCGGTTGCAAGCTTGCCACACCGTTGCTAATGATAACCTTCTTACCTAACTGAAACCAATAAGCTAGGTATTTTTTTACTTGTGTTTTGGATGCCATGTTTAAATTCTAGATTTTAAATTCTACATTTTGGATAGTGAATTATGAATAAAGAATTAAGAATTTTAGTATTGGGCATTGATAAGGGTTATGAATGAAGACAAAAAATTTTTTATCTTCTCTATCCCCTCTCTCTTATTGCTTATGCCATGAATGTATCAGCAAGGCAAACGACTACCAAGCACGCTCAAATTAATTACGTGTCCTCCAGTTACTAAATATGCTGTTTGACAGATAACACCCAATTTACGGGTTAACGAACCAAGGCGATCGCGAAAGGTTTGACCTATAGGATAAGCGGGTACTACTCCCCATCCGGTTTCCTCAGCGACGAAAATCATTTCAGCCGCCACCAACTGCACTATTTCTAAAAATTCTTCAACAATATCAAGCCAGGATTTATCATCTTTATCTAGATGATTTGCGACCCAAGTACCTAGAGAATCTACTAAGATAACAGTGTCGGGTTTTGCATCACTTAGAGTGGCTGATAAGTCAAAAGGGACTTCTAAGGTGAGCCAGGTTTCAGGACGGCGATTTCTATGCTGTATAATACGTTGCTGCCATTGCTTATCATTTGGTGATAACAGTGCTGTTGCAACATACACAACTTTTTTACTAGACTGGTTTGCTAAAGCTTCTGCCCATTCGCTTTTTCCCGAGCGTGCCGGACCAGTGACAAGGATAACTTTACTCAAAGCTGTTTCCTCAGTATCTTTAATTAAGTAGGGTTGCCATTTTTGCAAGTTAAGCAATACAAGGGTTAATTATTCCTCAATGCTAAACAGACAACCAGTTAACTTGTTTTAAAACTTACTCATTATTTTAAGAGTCGATCTGGCTGTTGCACTTTTTCTTAGATTTGTTACCTCAAAGGTATGATTTATAGTTACAAATAACTTTTAATAGATAAAAATACAACAAAAGCAGTCAATGCAACCAATAGCTTGACTTGAAGAGTGAACTCCAGCTTGCAGAAGCGTTGTACAACAGCACCAATTATCAACTTTCACCGAACAGTCCTATGAAAGCAGGTTTAAAGCGTATTGAAGAGACTTTGCAGGATTTAGATATTCGCATTACGAATCCCCTAAACGAAAATGCCGAAGCTGATGGTTTGAATCAGCAATCTTTATCATTCCGTATTCAGGATCGCGCTAGTGAATCCAATCAAGAACTGACCGAATTATCATCAGAAGAATTACTTGAGAATAATCCCAGTCAGGAAGTTTTAGAAGATTTATCAGAGGATAACTCAGTTCAGACCTTTTCGGCACAGGATGAGGAGATTAAAGCACCTAGCCTTCCTAAATTCAAAACCCCTAGTTTTAGCAGCCATCGCAATGCTCCTAATCCGGCATTAGCATCAAATGTATTGCAGGAAATTCAAGAAATTGTTGCTGGTTGGCAAACTGAATTGTACAAAATTTTACGACAGATTCAGGATATATACTCACAAGGCCCGATTGTGAATGGCTGGCTGGAATCTCATGAAAAAGAACCACAACCGGAAGCTACTGCAACCCTGCGTCACGCAGAAGTTGACCGCTTGATGGATTATGTAGAAGAAATTTGTGCGGCACAAGAAACACCAAATCCATCCGATTTTTCCCGTACTGGCTACCGTTTGTGTGGTTTAGACGCTTCTGGTGAAGTTTGGTCTCGTTCTTGCCCAGCAGAAGAAGTTCCGGGGGTTAGCATGGCGATCGCTCGCTATCAGAAATTACGTCAATATCTCGAACGCAAGCAAAAATTGGAAAACCGCTTGAACCAATTAGCAGAAACCCTAGTAGTTTTACACGGTCATATTAAACAACAGAAATAAAGTATTAGAACTTGTTAAAATTTATATCCGAAAAAACTCGGTTGGTGTGTATAAATTTTTTAGTTAAGATTCTGTGCAGGTGAACATTGAATTTTAGTAATTGCTCTTGGTTTAGTAGCAACAAAGTTACAATCAATTAGCGTAAGTAAAATCCAAATTCGGCTCTCTCTAAAATTGCAATAAAAATGCCAGACACGCAAATTTCTGCCATTATCTGTACTCACAATCGAGATGATTATCTGGGCGCTGCTATAGATAGCCTTTTGTCACAGGATTTTGCTGGGGGCTTTGAAGTGGTGGTGATAGATAACGGCTCCAAAGACAATACCAAGCAAGTCGTAGAGCAAAGACTTGACAATCATCTTCTTAAGTATATTTACGAGCCTAAACTTGGATTGTCAGTAGCTCGAAATACTGGTGCTAAAGCTTCCAGCGGTGAGGTTATAGCATATCTCGATGATGATGCCGTAGCAAGCAAAAGCTGGTTGCAAGTACTTTATCGAGCTTATCAAAGCAACTCTAAATTAGCCATAGCCGGTGGTAAAGTCACATTGTTATGGCCGGATAAAGTAAATCCACCTCGCTGGCTATCATCAGGATTAGCCGGTAATTTAGGGGCTTACGATTTGGGGGATCGCGTTGTAAAAATCGAAAACCCTGGTGACACTCCTAGAGGCTTAAATTATTCGATAAGGCGCAGTTTTTTGGACGATATCGGAGGTTTCGATATCAATCTTGGAAGAGTAGGCAAAAACTTACTTTCCAATGAAGAACTACAAATGACCGAACTAGCCTTAAAAAAAGGTTGGGAAGTCGCTTATCTTCCTGAAGCTTTAGCAGCCCATAATGTATCTCCAGAGCGTCTCAAGCGTTCCTGGTTTATCAGCAGAGGTTGGTGGCAAGGCATAAGCGAGTGTTACAGAGAACAGCTTGCCGGAAAAGCCGGTACGGGACAGTTACAACGCGGTGGCGAAAGGTTTATACGCGGTTTATATAAAGCATTGCAACACTATTCCGATCCAGCAGAACGTTTTGATAAACTTGTCTATGCTTACGGTCAAATAGGTTATTTAAATGCAGCTATCCAGGGACTTCTATCAAAAAAAAGTAGTTAGTAAATAGTAGTTATTAGATAGTCGTTGGTGGATAGTAGTTAATTTCGCCGAGCAAATAACAACTAACATCTAACAACTAACAAATAACACTAACATCTAACATCTAACAACTAACATCTAATAATTTAAATATAATTATATGTCTTCTAAAATACCAGTTTCCGTATTGATCCCGGCTAAAAATGAAGAAGCAAATTTACCCGCTTGCTTAAAGAGCGTTTCGAGAGCGGATGAAGTTTTTGTAGTAGATTCTCAAAGTACTGATAGAAGCATTGAAATTTCTGAAAATTTGGGTGCAACAGTCGTACAGTTTGAGTTTAACGGAGGCTGGCCAAAAAAGAAAAATTGGTCTTTGGAAAACTTACCTTTTCGCAATGAATGGGTATTGATAGTTGATTGTGATGAGCGCATTACTCCCGAATTGTGGGATGAAATTGCTCAAGCAATCGAGAATCCAGAATACAGCGGTTACTATTTAAATCGCCGCGTATTTTTCTTAGGTAAATGGATTCGCCACGGTGGAAAATATCCCGATTGGAATCTGCGTTTATTCAAGCATAAAGAAGGTCGCTACGAAAACCTAAATACCGAAGATATTCCCAACACTGGTGACAACGAAGTTCACGAACATGTTGTTTTAAGCAATAAAGTTGGATATCTAAAAGAAGATATGCTTCATGAAGATTTTCGCGATCTTTACCACTGGTTAGCGCGACACAATCGTTATTCAAATTGGGAAGCTCGCGTTTACTACAACTTACTTACTGGTAAAGGCGATGACGGCACCATTGGCGCAAGTTTATTTGGTGATGCAGTGCAGCGCAAGCGTTTCTTAAAGAAAATCTGGGTAAGATTGCCATTCAAACCTCTTCTACGCTTCCTGCTGTTCTATATCATTCAGCGCGGTTTCCTAGACGGCAGAGCTGGATATATCTACGGAAGACTTTTAAGTCAATACGAATATCAAATCGGCGTAAAACTTTACGAACTACGTAGCTGCGGCGGTAGTTTAAATACCGTAAACGCTTCCAAAAATCCCCAGCCTGCTATTGGTGCGGAGGTTAGTCAGTCTGCAACTTGATTAAGAGGGAAAAAGAGGAAGAGAGGTTAGAAAAACTCCTAACTCCTCATCCCTCACTATTTCCCATGCCCAATGCCCAATTCGCCATGCCCAATTCGCCATGTCCAACGCTCAATGCCCAATTTCCACAACATTAAATGCCGAACCTTTTGTAGATTTACGTAAATACGACCAATCTGATTTTGATAGAGGGCGTGCGGGTTGGTATATATTGCTTTGGTGGTTCGTACAGGCTATTACTTTTCCTCTCACCCTTCACAATATGAGCGGTATACGTTGCGCTATATTACGTCTATTCGGCGCGCGTATTGGTAAAGGTGTATTAATTCGTCCTACTGCCCGTTTTACCTATCCCTGGAAAGTAACTATTGGCGATTACAGCTGGATTGGCGATGATGTTGTTTTATATAGTATCGACGAAATTAACATCGGTTCTCATTGTGTAATCTCACAGAAAAGCTACATCTGTACTGGTAGCCATGATATTAAAGATCCAGCCTTCGGTTTACAAACAGCAAAGGTTGCAATTGGTAACGGCGCTTGGATTGCTACAGATTGCTTTGTCGGGCTTGGAGTAACAATCGGAGCTAATGCTGTCATAGGTGCCCGCAGTAGTGTTTTGACAGATATGCCTGACGAACAGGTTTGTTGGGGCACACCTTGTCGCCCCCGGTATGCCAGGAATCGGTAACATCAATTATTTATAGTTATTTCTGGTTCCCAGTCTCTGGCTGGGAACCGTTTGTTTAGAGGCTCTGCCTCCGGATATGATGGAGGCAGAGCCTCATGAAATGCATTACAAGGTAGAACCTTGTAACGAGAAGTTTCTAACATCTACCTGAGAATCAGCAACATTTTTTAAATGCGTTAACATCAATTCATCTCGCTGACACCATACAGAAAATATCTTGTCTCTTCCATCATTAACGGTTTCTCTATCAATACGATATATATTGTTTTCTCGTTTCAGTTTCAAACCCAATAAATTAAATAATCTCCGAATAATTTTGATTGTCGAAACCTGCTCGTTTTCTACTACTAAATTAATATTTAACGCTCTCTGAATATGTCTGCTGCATTGCAGTACGGTATTTTTCAACAATATTAGTTCGGCATCATTTTCGGTAAATTCTCTACTGGGTTCGAGTAATTGCAAAACACCTAATGCTCTTAAAGCTTCTATTCTCAGTGTATAGATTTTTAAATCTGGCAGAAAAACTTTCCCTTCACCACAGGATAGCTGTTGATTCCATTCTTGTTTGTCTCGGATATGAAAATAGTCGCTCGAATGAGTTAGATAATAATGAGTTCGCAATTGATAGTAATATCCCCTGTCATCCTGTAATTTCAGTTGGGGAGTAACTTCTATACCGTATCTTTTTCTGAGAAAGTATTTATTGATTTTGTGACGTTCGTTATCTGTAAGAGAATGTTTCTTTAATAGCAGTTCGTATTCCAAGTAATTTATATCTGGAGCTTGACTGACAGCGGTTGCCGCAGCTAACTGATTCTGCTGTTTAATTTTCTTAATATTGTTGTTAATTTCTTGAGATTTATTGCGGCTTTGCTCCCAGTCTTTTTTAGCTTTAACAATTTCTAAAATCAACCTTCGACGATTTGCTGAATCTTCTTTATCGGTAGCTAAAAATGCATAGCGTAAATCTCTAATAATATTTTTCTGAATATCGTTAGTACGTACCCATAAATTATGCCCTTCAGCCGTTAATCCTTCCTTCATTGATTGACGGTAAAAGTTGATGGAAGCATTTACCCGTGCCGATAGTTTTGCCCAAGTTCTTAAATGTATAGGATCGTATACTAATGGTAGATCGACATCAATTTTATGCGTTGGGCTTAACAAAGCTAAGTTTTCTTTTTGATTTTCTTGATACCAAAAAGACAACTGACGATAATTTTTACTACCGCTACCAATTAAACCTACTCCTCGTTTGGCACACCATACGACACGAGGTACATCATCCCTTACTCTAGCTAATGCTTGTCTGGCTTCAGAATCTGGAATTACCCCTTGAAAAATCCCATAAACTCGATCAAAATGCTGTACATCTATGCTAATTCCCGTTCCCAAACTTGGAGTTACAAATACAGCATCGTATTCGGTAATTTTTTGATTGATTGATGCGACAAAATCAACCGCTTCGTGCCCTGGGGTGTTAGTAGTATGACTGCTGACTATTAAAGTTTTCGGATATAAATGTCGTAACTTATCCAAACGTTCTTTAAGATAACGTTCGATTGTTTCACTACTATAACGTCCGGAGCGACTATCTGTAGTTATATAACACTTTCTGCCAGCTAGTAAATCTAATTCTAACTGTTGAATCAGCGGCGTGGGATTGGGAGAATCATAAAAAGTTATATCCCAAGCTTGTTCGGGTTTCCATTGATTTACAACTACCCAAGGTGTTAATTCAATCCCTGCTAATCTTTGGAGATATTCTAAAGAAACATCTGATAAATCGGCATCTTGAGCAATAACTAATCCTCCAGTTGTCAAAACTGTAGAAATTAGCTGTTGAAACAACTTTAAAATCTTAACTCGTTTATCTTTACAAGTAGTGCTGTGTAACAAATGCCATAAAGATTGTTCGACTTCATCCAAAATAATTATCGCTCCTTCCCAATCGGAAGGATTGAGTTTCCAAATCGAATCAATACATAATCCAGTATTGGGGGAATGATGCTCGCTTGCTGCAATATTAGGAAGCAGTACATCGCTACTACTAATATTTTTACAATTTTGAATTCCCCATTCCTTATAACCTACCCCCCATTTAATCCCGACTTTTTCGCACAAAAATCGTCCTAACTGAATTCTGTGAGTAATCAATAAAATAGGTTTATTTCGATTTAATGCTTGTTGAACAACAGCTTGTAATGCAGTAGTTTTTCCAGTACCTTTTGCTGACTTCACACCTACTAATCCAGAGGTTGGAAAAGGTATTTCACCTAGATAACGACGATTGACAGTCATTGCTGCCGGAATAGTTAAATTAGTATGGGGTTTACTATGAGCAAGGTAAATTTCTAAATCCGGACTTTGGTAATAAATTTTATCGAAAGCAGCCGCACCTTTTGCCACAATAAACTCATCAACACCCTTCTCCATTCCCGGAAGTTCGATTACTTGAACCGGGCAATTTTTTTCTTGAAATAATAAACCAAGTTGAGATATGGCGTTGTTTACAGCGTTGGTTTTCTTAAGTTCAGTTTCAAAATCAAAACAAATATAAATAGTACGCTTTGTAATACAAAAAGCTGCTAAATCAGCAATCAACTGACGGCGAATAACTTTACCAAATTTATTTTTAACAACTCGATAACCACTTGTAATTCCGGGAATTGCAATAGCTGCGTATCCTTGACTTAAAAGGGTAGCCGCTTTCTTTACACCTTCGCAGATAATTACCGGAATATTACGCTCCATTACCCATTGCCAAAAGCCGACAGCACCACCATCCTCTGCGATCGCAACATTATCGGGTAGTTGGACATGATAACGTTGGGCTACTTGCTCCCACATCGGCAAAGGTACCCGCAAACAAAAAATTCGCGTTGGGGTACAAGGAGGATGTTCGTACTTAATAGACTTGCCTTTTTCATTTATACGAGGTTGGTTTGGTTTGAAGCATCCCCATTCCATCATGTGCCAATTATTCAGCATATCAACCCCAGAACACCACCAACCACCAGCGCTAACATGGGCATAACGCTCCAACCAGTAGCTTTTGACTATTCCAGTATTTGTACGGGGAATAAGCTCGGAAATAAATAGATAATCATAAGCATTTTTATCTTCAAGAGAGCGAAAATTCAGCTTAACTAGGTGTAAATCAATGCCACTACCATTGACTAATTCTTCAAGATGCTCTGGTTTTAAATAGTGCAAATGCATTATGTGGGGAGGAAAGTACAGACAATGGATTTGAAAAATGTATCATGCACTCGCCGGTTTTTATATAAGGGTTTTAATGGATATTAATGTGCTTATTATTATTCAGTGACGGGAAATACTTCGGTTTAATCAAAAAATATTGATTTTCCGCTTTTTATTGTCTAAGTAATAGATATGTATTGTAATTTTTGATAGCTATTATTTTACAGATATCAGTATAAGTATCAATAAAATAACTTTTATATTTATTTCTTCAAATGGTAAATTAATGTGATATTAGTGCTTAAGCGTAGTGATTGAAGTCGGTTGCATTAATTCCTTAAGGACATTTTTGCAATAGTATCTATGAATTAGTTTAATCTAAGTTGGATTTAAACCGGCAAGATGCTCCTTTTGCAAAATTTATATCAATTGGTTTTATAATTCGATTTTAATTAACTAGAATATAAATCCTCTGTATCTTGAGTCAATTAGATAAAGAGGATTTAGTATGATGTCAAACAAATAAAATTTTGTAATTAATTAATCGCTAACAGCTTTTTGATTCTGCTTGCCAAACAAAAACTGGAGAATTTCCAAGCTGAGAATGCAGCTAATTAACCATACTAAACCAGCAGCATATCCAGCAATTATATCTGTAGGATAATGAACTCCTAGATAAAGACGACTAAAACCAATAGCTAAAACTAATAAAGTAGTTAAAAATAAACAAATGCTACTCCAATAACGAAAATTAGCTATTAGTAAATAACAAATGAAACCGTAAACAACCAAAGAAACCATAGCATGTCCGCTAGGAAAACTATAAGAAGCAGCATCCACAATACGCTCCCATAAAGCTGGGCGCACGCGAGCAAATATATTTTTTAACCATACATTTAAGCCGATACCCCCTGAAGTGACGATAATTAATGTAAAAGCGCTGGCAAATTTTCTGCTAACTAATAAAACTATCCCTACAAGGCAACTGAGATAAATTAAAGTTGAACCATTACCTAAAAAAGTAATCCCAGTCATAATTTGATTTAAGAAAGGAGTATGTTGTTCGTAAATGCTTTGCAAAATTGCCGTATCAAATTCTGTGGTTTCTTCAGCAAATACTTTTTCTGCTATTTTAAAAAATCCCCACACGCAAAACGCAGCAACGGCAAAACCTCCAACCCAAAGTAATGATAGTAAAGGGGATAGTCGCGAAGATACTTGTTCTTTCCAACCTTGAATTAATTTATTAGTGTAGTCAGACATAAGTTTAAATTAATAGATATGTACGGTTGAATGTGTTTTGCAATACGTTAATATTTAGCTTTATTGAGAATAACAAAGTTAGCTTAAGGCAACGTAAAATTTAATATCTAGAATTTAATCAAAATCGCCCTCACCCTATAAGGGTAGGGCTACAGTTAGGAAGCCCACCTGCGTGGGCTAAGTTGAAAGTAAGTAATTTTTTGGAAATTATGCTTCCCAATATTGCAGAAGTTGAAAGCTACCTTCACCAACATATTCCCCTATCTAAAAGTATGGAGGTAAAAGTTAAGCAAGTTGATGAAAATGGTATTACGTTAAAAGCACCTTTATTACCAAATATAAATCATCGTTCAACAGTTTTTGGTGGTAGCGTTTCGGCTTTAGCAATTCTTGCCGGATGGACTTTAGTTCATGCTAATTTGCAGGCTTTATCTTTGTCTTCAAGGATTGTGATTCAGCGTAATTATATAGAATATCTTCAGCCGATTGATGGGGATTTTATGGCTATTTGTCCGTTTCCTTCGGTGGAGGTTTGGGAGAGGTTTATCAAGATGTTGGAGAGGAAATCGAAGAGTAGGATTGAGTTGGATGTTGATGTTTTCGGGGATGGGGTGAAAGCGGGGAGTTTTACGGGGGTTTATGTGGCTTTGAGGGGGTAAGGGAGGAGGTATTTGTTGGTGTTAAAGTAAATTTATTTTAGTAGGTTGGGTGAAACGTAGTGTAACCCAACATTATTTACTGAAAACAAACATATTTCAATTTATTGAATTTATCGAGAATTGTCACAATTAAATGTTGGGTTACGGCGCAAAATAAATTTATCGTATTTCTAGAATTATTTCTTGTACGCCTCCACCCAACCTACAATACTTATTATTCATTTCCTATATTTGCGGGAAATTCTATGTATTCTTCTGCTCCCCAATTTATATCATATACTTTTCTTTCTACATACGACATAAAACTTGAGTATTGCCAATCTCTTGGAGCTTTAACATACCCATGTTTAACAGGATTATAATGAATATAAACAAACACATTTCAATTTATTGAATTTATCGAGAATTGCCACAATAAAATGTTGGGTTACGGCGCAAGATAAATTTCTCGTATTTGTGCAACTATTTTCTGTGCGCCTTCACCCAACCTACAATCATACAATACTAGGAATTAACCAAATTCTGCGCTCTATAAATCTCATACATCATCAAACTTCCCGCAACGGCTAAGTTTAGAGAATCACATGTATTGGCTATCAAAATATCTTGGGACGTGAGAACCCCTGGTTTATAACCAGGGGATGAAACGGACAGGTAAAGTTTTAACTTTCCGTGTTTCTTTTATTTACTAGTTTGGTTCTCAATATACTTACGAATAACGTCGGTACTTACTTGTCCTGTAGTAGCTACAAAGTAACTAGGACTCCACAAAGTAGGTAATTTTTTAACTGTGGATATTCCTTCCTTAGAATATTAGATGCTCTACCCTTAACCCACTTTGCAATTTGAGAAGCTGACTCATGTGGCGGTGAGTTGATAAACATATGTACATGATCTGGCATCACTTCAAGAGCGATTAATCTCCAGCCATGTTCTTTTACTAACTCAAAAATAATTTCCTGTAGCCGCATAGCGATTTCATTAACTAATACTGCTTTACGTCTTTTTGGGACAAACACAAAGTGATAATTTATCGATGACACGGATTTTTCAGCCCTTCTGTATTCATAATCTGACGCTGACAACTTAGCCATTTTATATCAGGGTTTTTTGTTGATTATTTATGTTGAATCAACTATATTAATAAACAAGGAGGTGGTCAAGTGTACAAAACAGTTCCAATAAAAGCAAAATTTACGGATGAAGAAAAAGCTTTCTGGGTAGATCAGTGTGAGCATTCAAACAGTTTATATAACTCTGCTATTTATCTGGCACGCCAGAATCATTATGCAATGCTACTTGAAAGAAAGGCTAATACAACTTACTGGTGTGGAGATGAACTTAGAAGTGGTTGGAAAACTTACAGATTAGAAACTAATTATTATCATTTAGATAAACAGCTTAAAACTTGCATTCACTACTTTTCATTGGCTGCACAAGCTGCACAACAAACATTAAAGTTAGTAGGAGAATCAATAACTAGTTACAATAAATTAGTGGATAAGTATTACTTAGGAGATGGCAGTAGGCCATCAATTCCCAAGTACAGAAAGTCTGGTGGTTTATTCGCAGTTACGTTCCCAAAACAAGCCTTGGCTTGTCATAATGGTTATATTTATCCCTCAATCAGTAAAGCAACAAAGCCTGAATTAATAACATCAATTAAGCTTATTTTGCCCGAATTTATTAGCTTTGATTGGATTAAAGAAGTAATTATTCGTCCTAGTCGTGGAGAGTTTTGGGTTGATTGGGTGATAGACGATGGTAAACAGCCAATTATAAATAATAAGAGTCTTAACTACAATCATGCAATTAGCATTGATCACGGTGTAAAGTTTTGGTTGTCAGCAGTTACTACCCTTGGTAAAAGTTTTATTGTTGAATCTCCACAGCTAAAAACTGCACTCCATAAATATCGAAATCAAGTACAGCAACATAAGAAAAACAAACCTAGTAGATACTGGGACAATTACCTTGATAGAATCACAGCAAAACGCAATTTACAAGTCAGAGATGCAGTAAATAAAGCCGCTAGGTTTATCATCAATAAATGCTTAAAAGACGGTATCGGGAATTTAGTAATTGGTTGGAATGAGGGAAATAAAACCAACATTAATATTGGTAGAAACAATAATTATGAAGTTGTTTCAATGCCAACCAAAAGACTTATTGAGAGGTTAAGACAATTGTGTGAAGAATATGGTATTAGATTCCACATAACCACTGAGGAGTATACTTCTAAAGCTTCTTTTATTGATAATGATGAATTACATCAATACGGTGCAAAACCCATAGAATGGAAGCCATCAGGTAAAAGAATTAGTAGAGATGTATACCGCACAAAAGACGGTTTATTGATTCATGCAGATTTAAATGCAGCATCTAACATTCTACGAAAGGTTGCCGACCAGATTTTTATTAACTCCGGCATCGCAAAACTAGCTTTTGAAATAATTAAACGGGGTGCTTTGACACACCCCAAACGGTACGATATTTTTAGTAATCTAAAAAGGTCTTATCGCAAGCAAACAATGTCACGCAGTATGTCTTTAGACTACGGAGTGACAACTGCTTAGAATCCCAGTTTTTTTCAAAGCTGGGAGATGTCAAGGGAATACGAACGAGATGTTTGCACAAATCCCGCTGTTGTTGAGTTAATCCTTTTCTTTCTTCTCCTAGAAAAATCATTGTTGTTGCCGGATATTCAAATTTATGAATATCAACTGCACCGTCTGGAGAAGCACCAATTACATGGCAATTATGATTTTGCAACCATTTGTATAATTTAGAGTAACCAGTGCGGATAAATTTTTGGTTGTAGATAGAACCCATTGAAGCTCTAACTACATTTGGGTCAAAAGGGTCTATACTATTTCCCAGAAAGATAAAACCAGCACCCCCAAATGCTTCGGAAGTGCGAATTAATGTACCAAGATTTCCTGGCGATCGCACTGTTTCTAATATTATCCAGCAGGTTCGTTCTTGCAAGGGAATATCATGCAATTTCGTCCAATGCTGATGCACAATGGCACCTACACCGGAAGCTTTTTCTGTATGGGAGATAGTGCGAAATTTTTCGGGTGAAATGTTGAGGCAGGGTATTCCAGCGCGACGTTTTTGACGTACTAGTTTGCGAGCAATTACAGATGTCAGCAGTTTCTCACTATAAATGATGGTGGAAATATCAAATTTGTTATCAAGAATTCTAATAAAGTTACGAATACCTTCTACATAGAATTGTTTTGTGGAATCGCGGTATGTTCGGTGAGTTTGCAGCTTGCGTATTTCGTTGAGTTTGGCTGCATGACTTTCAAGTTTTAACGGTTGGGTTTGATTAGAAATATTACCAAGAGCCATCCTCCTTCAGAGCGACTTGGCTCGTGACGAAATTCACTTTAGTTAACATGAGATGTTGCGGTAATTATGCCGCTGATTTTGAATTGTTTTAGTATTTTAGCATGGTAAATCGGCTTTCTCATCCGCCAGGGATTCAAATCTGTCTAATAGCAAAAGTCCTCTTAAGAGGACTGAAAAAGCATATTTTTAGCCCACGGAGGTGGGCTTTGTTTATGTAGCCCCACCCTTCTAGGGTGTGGGCATTATTTCAATTAACTAAGCACCAACAGATTCTTTCGCAGCGTAAAGCACCTCAACGTTAATATCTTTAACACCTCTTTCCCGTGCAAATTTTTCGGTATTTCGCTTCACTTTTCCGCGTACAAATCCGGGAATTTTGTTCAATTCTGCTAATCCTTCTTTTGTCCAGCCTAAATCGGATTCGGCGGATATTCCTTTGGTAATTACTTCTTTGGTATCGTGTCCACCGAAGATTTCTAATAGGTGATCTTCCATTCCCAAGGTAAAGGAATTATATACTAAGTCGGCGATTTGATTGGTTCCTTCATAACCCATAAATGGCTTATATCCGATGGGAAAATTCTGAATGTGAATCGGAGCAGCTATTACACCGCAAGGAATATTCAACCGCTTACCTACATGACGCTCCATTTGCGTACCGAAAATTGCTGAAGGCTCAACTCTAGCGATCGCATCTCCTATTTCAGCATGATTGTCGGTAATCAGTACTTCGTCGCAGTATTCGCTAACCTGCTCTCTGAACCATTCTTGGTCATATTTGCAGTAAGTACCAGCCCAAACGACGTGAATCCCCATTTCCCGCGCTAATATCTTGGTGATAGCAGCAGCGTGGGTGTTGTCGCCAAATACAACGGCTTTTTTACCTGTTAAGTTTTGACAGTCAATGGAACGAGAGAACCATGCTGCTTGAGATACGTGCAGGGTTTGCTCGTTGATAAATTCTTCGTAATCGACTTCTGCACCTTGTTGATTGATTACCTGCTGTATTTTACGGATACAGCGAGCAGTTTCTACTACACCCATTGGAGCAATATCAACGTAAGGCATTCCGAATTCGGTTTCTAAATACTTAGCTGACATCATGCCAAGTTCGCGGTAAGGCACTAAGTTAAACCAAGCGCGGGGTAAATTCTTCAACTCGTGAACGGAAGCACCTTCTGGTATGACAGCATTAACTTCAACACCTAAATCGTTCATCAACTTTTTCAACTCGGTGCAGTCGTGCAAGTTATGAAAACCGAGTGTTGAAACACCAATAATATTTACAGAAGGTTTTTCAGTCTTTCCCTCTGGAAGTTCGCCTTTTTTACGCGCTTTTTCAATGTAGTATTTGACAACTTGCTGCAAAGTTCTGTCAGCGGCTTCCAATTCATTGACGCGATAGTGATTGACATCAGCCAGCATCACATCACATTTAGCATCCATTTGCGCCCTTTCCACAAAATTTTCTAAATCTTCTTGGAGAATGCTGGAAGTGCAAGTCGGAGTCAATACGATTAAATCAGGATGTTCCTCAGAGTCCTTGCGGGTAATGTTATCCACAACCTTTTCTTGAGAACCGCGAGCAAGAACATTACGATCAACAACACTAGTCGTTACTGGAGTAAAATTGCGTTCGCGTTCCAACATAGATCGCATCACATTAAAATAATCATCACCAATCGGCGCGTGCATAATGGCGTGAACGTTCTTAAAAGAACTGGCAACGCGCAAAGTACCAATATGAGCGGGACCTGCATACATCCAGTAAGCTAATTTCATGAAAAATGTTCTCCGTTTTATAGAACTAAAGTTGTCCAAAGATTAGGACTATAATTGCTTTAATTTATTAACGTTCTCAATTGTCGCAAAATAACTAGTTATGAAACAGAGAAGTTAATAGAAGTTGATTTAACGGTTAATTTTTCTAACAATTCAAGATTTAAAAAGCTATTAATAAGTTAAGTAACGTTCTTGTTAAAAATAATTAATGATAATTAAGTCTTGTAGGGTGTGTTACGGCTTCGATATGTTGGATTATTAATTACTATGTTGAAAATGCCGTAACGCACCATTGTGTTGAAATATAAATTACCATTGAAAATGCCGTAACGCACCATTTCCGGATTTAAAAATATTAAAAAGAGACACGAAGAGCGCAGAGGGAAGAAGTTTGAGAGAGTTTTCGCGTCGGTTATTAAGCATTGTATGAGTTAGAATCTTGAAAAATTACAAGTAAAATTATGTCAGTTTTAACTGATTCTCTCAACCAAATCATGAGGTGGTTGGAGAAAAATAGACCAGATTATGCTGCTTCATTTTTACCGAGTTTAAGTGATGAAGAAATTCGGGAGAAATTAGCGAGTGTTGAATTAGAATTACCCGAAGAGATATATGAATTGTATCGTTGGAGAAATGGTGTTGAAGGTGGTGAGGATTTAAAATCCTTAGCTTATCCTTCGATGGCATTTATGCCTTTGGATGAAGCGATAGAATATCACTTGGGTATTGTTGATAATGTTGATATTCAAGAACATGAAGATTTTCAAGCTATATTTGAATTATTAGACGCGAACCAAGTAGATATTTACAGCGATACATATTTATTCCCATTTATTCGTTCTAATTGTTGTTTTTGCGCTGTTTTATTGAGTAAAGAACAGCAGCAAGATTCACCGATAATAGATATAAGCGATGCATTAGATTTAAGTATGATATTCCGAAGCTTGACATCAATGATGCAAACTTTAGCAGAATATTTTGAAACAGGTGCTTATTATTTAAGTGAAGATAATTTTCTAGATTGGGATGAAGAGAAAATGGAACCGATTTTTCAGAAATACAATCCGGGGCTAACTTTGATTGGTTGATAAATTTGATGCCCACCATACCTGGCAGCCCTCACCCTAGAAGAGTGGGGCTACAATTGCAAAGCCCACCTGCGTGGGCTAGAAATTTTAGTCAGTGAAGACGAACTTTGTAAATGTAGCCGCACCCTTGAGGGTGTCGGCAGCGATGATGCGGAAAACACATCTAATCCCCAACTTACGCCGCAACCAACCTTCTCAAAGATTCGGCGCGACGTTTGGCGGTAGCGTTTTTAGAATCAAGCTTTAATACTTTTTCGTAATTTTCCAAAGCTTGAGCATTCAACTTTTTACGTTCGTAAGCATGAGCTAAATTATTTAATGCTGTAACGTATTCAGGTTGTCTTTTGATGGCTTCTTTATAGTTGCGAATTGATAAGTCGTATTGTTCTTGGGCAAAATATGCAAAACCTAAGCCGTTGTAAGCTAAGGTTACATAATCTTCTGTTTGAGCGTCTGTTTCTTCTTCTGATTCTGCTGATTTTATTGCTTTTTGAAACAGGCTAATTGCTTGGGTGAACAGTTTTTTCTGAGAATAAATGCTGCCTAATTCATAATACTCTTTGACCGAACCCGCTTCTTTCTTTAATTTAGAGCGTAATTTAGAAAAGGAACCTTCTTGTTTGCGAGATTTAAATATCTGACGAAAAACGGCTATAACTGCTATAAACAGCAAGCCGACTAGAATAGATAGATAGATAGTTGCTAAATCGTTATTCATATCAGTTATCAGTGAGCAGTTATCAGTGAGCAGTTATCAGTGAGCAGTTAGCAGTAACCAGTCACTAGTAATCAGTTATTTTAAGTTAATTATTAGGATACTGGAATTGTTCGTCAGAAAAAATTACGAATTGCTAAAGATTTTTTTCTAAGTTTATTTTGATTTACATATTGCAACATTATCGTTAAGCCCAGAGAAACCGGGTTTCTTGTCGTAAAAATATTATTATGTCGTTAGCAAAAAACGAACCCGGTTTCTGACACTTGTGCAACATGTCAGATTATAGAACTTTCGCTCTTACTCCCATTCTGTTCTAAGATTTCCTATTAAAATTTCTCCCTCACTCCCTCCCTCTCTCACTCTCTCCCTCAATCCAAACGGTAATCTTCTACCGGGAAAGGAGTAAACAGGGGTTTGTAACCTTTAGGAGTTTTGAAACAACCTACATTCTACATTCTGCTCACTGTTCACTGTTCACTGATAACTGATAACTGTCCATTGGCAAACCCCAATATTGTGCGCGCTCTTTCAACCAGCCTTGTTGTAAATAACTACCAATTAGTAGACTTACTTTTCTTCGCAGTTCGTCGTATTGCAATCCTTTCGGCATTACTACTGACAAGGGTTGTGTTGATATTTTTGTCGGTAGCAACCGGTATTGAGGATTTTGTTTTATCCAGTTGCTCAAACTTGTTATATCGGCGGCAAAGGCTGCTACTTGGTTGTTATCGATTAGTCTTTGTCCTTCTAAGTAGGAATCAACTCCAACTAATTCGGCTTTCGGGAGGTAATATCTTAATGCGGCTATGGTGCTGGAGTTTTTGAGAACGGCTATTTTACTGTTTTCTAAGTCGGATAGTTTTTGAAATGATGTGTTTTTTATCGCTACAATCCCACCATCGAAGTAGTAAGGAACGCTGAAATTTACAATGCGCTGTCGTGAAGGTGTTGCCGTTACTTTAGCAATTGCCATATCTACTTCACCTTTTTCAACTGCTTTGAGTCGCTGTTGATTGGTGACGGGTTTAAATTTAACTAATTTATCTAATTTATCTAATTTTTCTGAATTATTAGCTTCTGATTTATTTAACAAGTCTTTCGCTAATCTTTGCGCTATTTCTATTTCTAATCCTTGTAAATCGCCGTTTTCGTCTCGAAATGCTAGCGGGGGAAGATTATCTTTGACTGCAACAGTAATATAGCCGCGCTGCTGAATTTCTTGTAAAGATACAGCAAATGCGGGTGATGTTCCAACATTGAGGAACAAACAAGTGGAGCATAGAAATATTGCAGCGGATAGTAATAGATGTAACTTACGCCAACCATTGTATTGCCGATTATGTCGATAAATTAACCGCGAAATAAACCAATCAATCATCTATTGCAACACCAGTTACATCCGTGAATCAATTTTTAATTTTAGATTTTAGATTTTGAGTACATATCCTAAAATCTAAAATCTAAAATTTTTGTGTCGTGCAATTTAACCTTTGGCTTGACTAGCCATTTCGGCAACTTTGCTAAAACCATCTGGATCTAAAATCGCCATTTGAGCCAACATTTTACGATTAATTTCGATGTTTGACTTTTTCAAATTACCCATGAATTTGCTGTAGCTCATGCCGTGCTGACGACAAGCAGCATTGATACGAGTAATCCACAGACGACGAAAATCACGCTTGCGTTTCTTGCGATCGCGATAAGCGTAACGCAAAGCTTTCATTACCTGTTGGTTAGCGGTTCTAAACAAGGTAGAGTGAGAACCACGGAAGCCTTTGGCTAGTTTAAGGATTTTTTTGCGGCGTTTGCGAGCAACATTACCGCGCTTTACTCTTGGCATAGTTTAATGTTTCTGTTGTTTTTCAGTTATTTTGCAATAATTTTGTAATTATTTTCCAAAATCTACTTTCTTGGTAAATATGGAAGCATACCGCGTACATTATCTGCATCGCGCTCGTCAACGAGTACCGCTTTAGAAAATTTACGCTTTTTATCGGTAGTCTTCTTTTCTAGAATGTGGTTTTTGAAAGCTTTGCGACGAACGATTTTACCAGTACCAGTAGCCCGAAATCGTTTCGCAGCAGCTTTGCGAGATTTTAGTTTAGGCATTTTTTTATGTTTCTACACATAGACACAATCCCATATTATAAGTCTTAATTTGTAATCTGCCGCATTGAAATCATGAAAATCTAATCCCTTTTGTGCAAAAGGAAAATCAATACCTCAATTATTTGTAAGGTGTGTTGTCACTCCGCGCAACGCACCATCAAATTTTATATACAACCCTAATATTATGATGGTGCGTTAGGCGCGAAATCAATATACTCTGTCATTACCATAATTACTTGTCTTGCCATAACACACCCTACTTATTAATGGATGAAATAGAGATTGTAAAACATAACCCAAATTGGGCGAATATGTTTGAAGCAGAAGCGGAAGCTATTCGCGCAGTCGTGGAAAAAGATTTTATTGCGGAAATTCAACATATTGGTTCGACTGCGGTACCGGGATTAGCTGCAAAACCAATTATCGATATTATGGTTGGGTTACGCAATTTATCTGATGCGACAAAAATTATTAAACCTTTAGAAGATTTGGGTTATGTATATTGGGCTGATAATCCCAATCCCGAAAGAATGTTTTTTGTTAAAGGAATGCCACCATATGGAACAAAGCGTACACATCACGTTCACGTAGTGAAGATTAATGGTGGATTTTGGCAGCGTCGATTATTTAGAGATTATTTAAGCACTCACCCAGAAGAAGCGCAAAGATATGAAACATTGAAGCGGGATTTAGCAGCGCGATTTCGTCACGATAGGGAAGCTTATACAGAAGCAAAAACCGATTATATTCGACAAGTCATGGAAAAAACTCGTCAAGAGTTTAACCTATAGAATATTCTTTGTTAGGTTGAAAATTAAACTTTAGAAGTAGTAATTCGGCATTCTAAGTATGAATAACGGTAAACAAATCCTGTGGCTTCAGGTTTGTGGTTTGGCAATGGTGCAGGGTGCAATTACTCTTAGCTGGGTAATTTACAATTTTTACTTGCCGAAGTTATTAGTGCAATTCGGTTTCTCTAAATCTTTGGCAATAAGCTTGCTAATTTTAGAAAATGCTTTAGCTGTGTTTATGGAACCCTTGATGGGTTCGCTTTCCGATAACAAACAACGTTGGGTTGCAAGTCGCTTTCCTTTTATTATGGTTGGGGTTTTGCTTTCTTCGGCTTTGTTTATTGCGATTCCATGCGTTGTTACTTTTGTTTCACCAACAACGGTATTTAAATTTATTTTGCCACCGTTGCTAGTAGCTTGGGCTTTAGCAATGACGGTATTTCGCAGTCCGGTACTGTCTTTGTTGGGACGCTATGCAATGCCAAAAAGTTTACCAATGGCAGTCAGTGTCTTAACTTTAATTGGCGGAGCTATTGGTTCTTTTAGAATTGCTGCTAATGATTTACTGCTTAGTTTTGGTCCAATTGTGACCTTTGCTTTTGGTTCTTTTGTACTGTTAGGTTCGGCAGTAGTATTGAGATTTATTCATCCTCCGGAAGTTGTATCCGATCAACCAGTTGATAAACACCAAGCACAAGCACCCTTACCTATATCTTTTCAAGCACTGGGGTTAATTTTTGTTTTAGGTGGTAGTTTTGCTTGGGGTTATCGGTTGTTGCTTGATGGAGTTAGTAAATTTCTCAAACTTGAATTAAATAGCGATAATATTCAGTTGCAAATGGTGATATTCGGGATTACAGCAGCTATCGCGGCTTTACCTGCTGGTTTAATTGCCAAAAAAATTGGTAATCGTCAAGCGATGCTTGGTGGTATTGGTATAGTGGTTTTGTTAATGCTACTGCTACCTTTGATTGGGGCAAATATTATACTTCTAGCTCCTTTAGCAATTAGCAGCAGTTTCATTTTGAACGGTACAATCCCCTTTGCTTTAGAAATGGTTCCTCCTGATAGAGGAGGATTGGGTATAGGGATGTACTTTGGTGGTGTTGGTTTAGCAATGAGTATTTTTGGTTCGATATTTAGTAAACCCCAAGCAATTTCACCACAGTTTGCCGCTTTGATGAGCGCGATCGCATTTTGTCTAGTTTTAGGATGTGTTGTTGCAAGTAAATTTATTCGGCGAGAAAACAAAATATAGTTTCATCAAAACCCCAATCAAGACAAAAATTCAACCATCGAAAGTGATGTAAATCCTTCTTTCCTAGCATTAAAAAATAAAACCCCAGAGCGATAAAAATATCAAAACCCATCAAATACACTGGTTACTGTTCACTGCTCGCTGAACTATGGATTTTAATATTAAAGATAAGATTGCTGTCGTCACTGGTGGTGATTCTGGTATTGGTATTGCCACTGCAAAATTACTTATTACTGAAGGTGTAAAAGTTGCTTTAATTGATAAAACTGACGAAAAGTTAAAGCAAGCTGCCGAAGAAGTGGGAAAAATTGGCGAGGTAATGTACGTTAAAGCTGATTTACGAGAGCTTGCACAAGTAGAAAATGCGAAAAGCCAAATTTTGCAACGTTTTGGCAAGGTTGATATTTTAGTTAATGCAGCCGGAATTACCGGAGCAACGGGAGATTTCCTGGAAATAACTGATGAAGAATGGCACAACACAATCGAAGTCGATTTAATGTCAGCAGTGCGGGTTTGTCGTGCTTTCATTCCTTCAATGCGGGAATCTGGTTGGGGAAGGGTGGTTTTGATAAGTTCCGAAGATGCTTTACAACCTTACACAGACGAACTACCTTACTGTGCTGCCAAAGCTGGCGTACTCAATTTAGCTAAGGGATTATCAAAAGCCTACGCAAAAGATGGCGTACTGATAAATTCAGTTTCTCCCGCTTTCATTGCGACTCCCATGACAGACGCGATGATGAAACAGCAAGCAGAAGAGAAAGGAATTAGTTTTGAAGAAGCTATTGCCCAATTTTTGAAAAATGATCGTCCTCATCTCGAACTTCAACGTCGTGGTAAAGCCCAAGAAGTAGCCGCAGTAATTGCCTTTTTATGTTCGCAGCAAGCAAGCTTTGTGCTTGGTGCAAATTATCGCGTTGATGGTGGTTCAGTTGCAAGTATTTAGATTCATCAATTAGGGGGCATTTTGCTCCCCTTACCTTTATTTACACACCTATCTTATCTGTGGGGTTTCGTCATAGGTAATAGAAAATTAATATAAGTCAGGGTTATGTAGTAGTAATTATGTAATTACGCCGCTGGCACATTGTTATTTTTCTTGTAGCGTGTTTTGCAGGTTTTTAGAATTCGACAGGAAAAAGAACAGTTGTAAATTTACTGTAACCCACCCATCAAATTGGTATTTTGAAGATAATGCTACCGCATCAGGAAGCATATTAATTAATATTTAAAATATGATGATTAATTGTTAATACCTCTAAGCCAAGCTGCAAAATAAACTGCTTAATATAAAATTTTCTTTAGAGATAGCACTCTGAAATTATAGAAACTAGCAGCGAAATAGAAGTACATTAAAAACATTCATCTTTAAACTAGATAATTACTACAGCATTTTGCGGATAAATAAGGAACACCTCAATATCATACAGACTTTGTGGGATGAGCATACCTACCCGTCCGGATTTACCCAAATTTATGCCAAATACACCCAGCCTATAAATCATTTACTACTAAATACTAAATATGCAAAGTTTGCTTGCTGATTAACATTTGTTCAAAATCAGCACTTTGCAAAGGTTGAGTAAAAAGAAAACCTTGCATAGCATGACATCTTAAATCGCGCAGAATGTTCAGTTCGCTAACGGTTTCTACTCCTTCGGCAACAACCTTTAAATTCAGATTTTGTCCCATTTGAATTAAAGCTTTAGTAATTGCTAATTTTTGACCGTCTTGAGGCAAATTATAAATAAAATAGTTATCGATTTTTATCGTGTGTAAGGGAATTTTTTTCAAATAAATTAAAGAGGAATTGCCGGTACCAAAATCATCCATTGTGATTTTTACACCTAATGATTTTAATTGCTGCAAGATATCAATGGTTTTATTCACATCCTGCATGATTGTGGTTTCGGAAAATTCTAATTCTAAATAGTGGGGTTCTAAATTATTAGTAGATAGACAATTTGCAACTTTTTCAACAAAATTAGGTTGGGCACATTGAGCCGCAGATATATTTACACAGCCCGGTATAGCTTCTAAACCACTATCTAACCAAGTACGGGTTTGTTTGCAAACAGTTTCTAATATCCAATCACTCAAAGGTACGATTAAACCAGTAGATTCTGCTAAAGGAATCAACTCCGCAGGGGAAACTAAACCCAATTTGGGACTCCACCAGCGTATCAGGCTTTCCACTGAAATCATGTTGCCCGATTTTATATCAACAATCGGTTGATAGTACATTTGAAATTCGCGAAAATGACCTTTGTCGATGGTGCGACGCAAAGTACTTTCTATAATTCGCATTTCCCTAGGGTATGCTTTCACATCTGCATGGGAAGCTGGATTTTTGATAATAGCTGCTTGTCTTTGCAATCTTGTGGAAATTGCACTTAATAATTCTGCACGTGTAAATGGTTTAGTTAGATAATCATCAGCCCCTAATTCCATCCCTTGACGAAAATCTGCTTTTGCAGAGCGAGCTGTTAAAAATATAAAAGGTACAGCAGATGTGTTAAACTTTTCGCGTAATAATGCTAATACTGCAAAACCGTTGATTTCTGGCATCATCAAATCGCATAAAATCAAATCTGGCGATCCCTTAAGCGCTAAATCAACTCCGACTCTACCGTTAGGAGCAGAAATAACTTCAAAATCTTCGGCTTCTAATAAATCTAAAATATTTTCACGTACTGCTTCTTCATCTTCGATTACTAAAATCTTAGTCATTCTGAACCTCTGGTAATAAATCAATTAATCCCAAAGCAATGACAAAAATTTTTTACAACTTCTATGTAAATCATTGTTAAGCTTTGAGATTTATAGATATATACCTTTTTACAATCGCCAAGCTAAAATTTGTATCAGTAATGACACTAATATTACTTATGCTACATATAGTAATTTTACTTGAATCTTACTAAGTGTACTGAGAATCAACCCTTCGTACAGCCAGCTTTGAGCTAAATTATTTTTTCAAAAATCTGCGGAGGAGTCCACATCATAAAATCGTAGCGATAGAGTACAAGAAATAGTATTAATAGAAAAAATAAATCACGAGTTGCGAATCAAAAATCATTTTCCTAAAGAAATGGTGACTTTTCTTTGTTATAATCCCGCAAACCATTCATAACCTTGATCTTCCCAATAGCCTTGAAATCGTGATAATTGACTAACTAAAGTTACTCTTGTAACCCATTTACTTTGTTTGTAGCCAAGTTTAATCGGTGAAGCCAAGCGTAAGGGGGCACCGTTATCTACTGGTAAAGACTCGCCGTTTTTCTCGTAAGCTAATAGTGTTTGAGGGTGCAAAGCTGAAGCAATATCCCAACTAGAATAATAACCATCGGCAGATTTAAAATAGGCATATTTAACGCTTTGTTTTGGTTGTGCTAAAGCCACAAGTTCGCGCAAACGAATACCACCCCATTGGACAATTGCAGCCCATCCTTCAACGCAAACGTGACGAATTATTGTAGAAGTTGAAGGTAAATTTTTGATATCTTCCATACTCAAGCTCAGAGGATTTTCTACCTCACCATCAATAATTAAACGAAATTTTTCTTGGTTAATAACTGGGGTAAATCGATATGTATTAACAATTAAAGCTTCCGGTTCGATTTCATTCGGGGAAAATTCCGGTACCGGTGTTTGAGGTTTTAATAATAAAGATTGTAAATTTTGATTCAACGGCTCAGAAAGGGTGCCCACTAAATCTTCAAACAGAGGAGTACCGCAGCCACCTAAAAGTAAACTTATGCTAGATAATCCAGAAACTTGCAATAATTTACGACGGGTAATATATAAGTTTGGTTTCATGGTGATATTGCTTAGCTATCTATTTAATTGTAGAGCGTGCAATGCTTCAATAAATGCTGTGAATAAAGTTATTTTTTTAGCGTATAAATGATAACTATGAATTGTGCTTTGCGACAACAAGCCCATGAATTTATTGATACCGGGCATCTATATATGGTGTCCCTGGTTTACATTAATATTTGGTGGTAGCTATCCCGATGACAATCCTTATAGGTATCCCGGTACGATACACAGTTCTAGTGGTGTAGCCGTAGTTCTACCGGGTTACAAGATATTTACTTCTTATCAAGGTAGTTATGACGCTTGATAAGCACAGCATACAGAGATTAGCTTAATTTACCACCAAAACGCTACCGTCAAATGAATTTGAAAAAAGAATGTTAAATGCTGGGTATTTTGAAGTAGGAGCCGCACCAGGGCAAGGAGGAAGAATTAAGGTGTGGTGGTGACATGATGAGTATCCCAGAGTCGAATCAATTTATAGTCCTGATAGAAATATTGTGTTGACTGCATATCATGTATAAAGAGGTTATTACCTCGTAGCTAAATATTCATACTAGGACTTACGTAAGGGTAACGTAAATGCGTCATTACGAGCGAAGCGAAGTAATCTCCCTATTCTTAAGTTCTTGATTGCGTGCTTCCGAATTTGCTAATTCTTCTTCTGATTTTTTTGATGCGCTTTCCCAAATTCTCCGCCAGCTCTTTTACACTAGCCTGAATGCTATCCCAATCCGAATTGGGAATTTCAATTCTATAAACGAGGCAGTTTGTGTCTGTGCCTCTTAATTTACCATCTATGTGTACCTATTTTTTTGGCATCACGTCTAATCCTGTGAACGGTTACTTTAAATAGAAGTTAAATATTGATTCTATGTATAGATAAAGACAAGAAAATTAGCAAATTTTTTATATATTGACTTCCATAACGATATTATTATTTGCTTTAGCTAAAAATAGCACTTACCACATATAATACGATTTTTTGATGGCTAGGTTGCTGTCAAGCTTAAGTACAATTAAGTAATATTTTTAAAAGTTTTCTACTGGTATTTAACTATATCAAAAAGACTGTATGCGTATTCAATCCGTCGATGGATTGCGATAAAAACCAATTAAATTTAATCCAATAGACTATTAACGATTCTCAAAGTTTTTCGTAGCGATTTTCATAATTCCCGAATATTATAGTGAAGTATATATATATAGAATTATTCCCTTAAATAATCTTAATACTATGAAAAAAGCTGTTTATTGGTTAATGGGTGAAAAAGCCGGACGCACTATATACGGAGTTTGGAATTGGCTGTGGGGACTGCCTGTAGAGTCTGGTGGTAAGGTTGCTGTAGCGGTTGCAGAAGAATCTCTACAATCGATGCAAGAATCAGTGCAAAAGTTGGCTCAAGCTGTTGCTTCGCAAGAGGCTGCTTATAAAAGAACAAAGCAGAAATACGAAGAAAAAGTTAAAGAGTTAAAAACCTTTGAAAATCAAGCTTTAATAGCGCAGAAGCAGGGTAATCAAGAAGCTGCACGAATGGCTATGACTAGAGTTGTCCAAGCCGAACAAATTTTACCCAGGCTTGAAGAAATGGTTAAACAGGCTGAAACTGCGGTAAGTGCTTCTACGGACAAACTAAACAGAGAGCGGATTAAGTTAGAAGCTTATAAAGCTGACATGCAAAATATGAAAGATATCTCCGAGGTGAATGCAGCATTAGAACAGATTGCCAAAGTTAATAACGAATTTGATATCGGTTCGGCTAAAAGTCAGTTTGAATCCGCTAAAGGTGCTGTCGAACGTCGGAATTTAAGTGCAGAGGCTTTAGCTAGACTTTCAGAAAATCCAGCTGAAAAACTGCAAGCCGATCTAGAAAACATGACTTTAGATGACGAAGTAGCCCGTCGCTTACAAATGTTAGAAAAATCCGACTCTAAGCAATTACCAGAATAAGTAGATCGACAAATAAACAAACAAATTAACAAATTAATTAAGTATTATGAGTAAAAGAAGCGGTCCTCCTCCAATTGTTTATATACTTATAGCCCTAGCCCTAATAGGTGGTGGTTATTGGTGGTTTTTTAAACGCGACACCGCACCCCAAACAAGCAATCAAATATCTTCTGAGAATCCAGTTTCTCAAGATAATCAACCTATAGCTGAAGCTTTCCCCGCACCAGCTTCCGTACCTAGCGGTACTACCATAGATATCGATGGCTCTACTAGCATGGTGACAATTAATCAAAATCTCAAAAGAGGTTTTGAGAGCAAATTTCCAGGTACGAATGTATTTACCCGTGCCCGAGGTAGCAGTAATGGTATTCAGGGACTGATAGATGGTACGATTGATGTCGCTGCGGTTTCCAGACCTTTAACTCAACAAGAACAAAGTCAGGGATTAGTTGCAGTACCCGTTGCAAACGATGCGATCGCAATTATTATCGGTATAGATAATACTTTTGTTAAAAAATTAAGCAGCAATCAAGTCGCAGATATTTTTCAGGGAAAAGTTAATAATTGGTCGCAAGTGGGTGGCTCAAATGGTAACATCCAGGTGATTAATCGTCCTCCAGTTAGCGGTACCCATCAAGCTTTCAAGGAATTAGTGCTGCAAGGAAATAATTTTGCTACCACATCAAATATCACCACACTACCAAGGGATGAAACTACGGGATTAATACGCGCCCTCGGTAATAACGGTATTGGCTATGCTACCTATGCTCAGGTTCAAAATCAATCAACAGCAAGAGTACTTCCTATAGACGGTATGACACCCCAAGCTTCTAACTATCCTTATACTCGAAAGTTGTTTTACGTTTACAAAAATCCTCCCAGCCCCCAAGTACAAGCATTTTTAGGTTATACAACTTCCCCCGAAGGACAACAAGCTGGATTTTTTGGTAATTAGTAGTTAGTTGTTAGTAGTTGGTAGTTAGTAGTTAGTAAGTGAAAATTGCTAAAGATGAGCCTCCGGTACATTTGCATTTATTAGAAAGCTTTGATGCCCAATGGCAGGGCTTGAATCTCATCTATGAAATAGAACCGCGTAATGAAATGCCTGAAATTGATTTTGGTCAGCATTTTATTATCATTGCTCGCGGTGATTTTCGTGCTAGCTATATGTTTAACGGAAGCTGGCATGAAGTAGATTATACTAAAGGTGATATTGCAATTATTCCCGCAAATCAAGGGTTCCCGAAGACGCTAATTGACCGCGAGGTTCCTTTGCTTGAGTTATTTATTGACCCCACACTTATTAATCGGAATGCTTGTGAATTAGGTAATGTAGATAATATTGAGTTAGTTCCGCAATGGCATATACGCGACCCTTTAATTGAAAATATAGGGTTGGCATTAAAGGCAGAATTGGAACTAAACGGCGCAGGAAGCAAGTTTTATGCCGAGTCTATGGCTACAGCGCTATCAATACATTTACTGAGCAGGTATTCATCGCGTCAACCGCAAATTAAACAATACAGCGATGGATTGTCTAATTACAAATTAAGAGAAGTCACCGACTATATTCAAGAAAATTTAGACAAAAAACTAACTCAAGCAGAATTAAGCGCGATTATTTGTATGAGTCCACATTATTTCGCGACTTTGTTTAAACAATCTATGGGAATAACACCCTATCAATATGTAATGAAATCTCGAATTGAAAAAGCAAAGCAATTGTTGTCGAAAAGAGATTTAACAATCGTAGAAATTTGCGGAGAAGTTGGCTTTCAAAATAAAAGTCATTTTACAAGAGTTTTTCGCCAACATACTAAGATGACTCCGAAAAGGTTTCGGGATGGGGTTTAGTTAGAGAAGGGAGAGGGGAAGAGTTAAAAGTTATGAGTGGCGAGTGAGGAGTTATTTTAGATTTTATCTCCATCTCCTCAATGCCCCATGCCCAATTCCCCAATCATTAATTCAAGAAGAATAGAATAAATTTTGGAAAATTAGGCAAGACGCTCGCGGGGATGTTTTTTTAAGCTGAGTTCGTATTAATTGTTGAATATGAACTGAACATAATGGATAGTAAGTTCCCGTTGCAAGAATGGCGGATTGTGGGTTTTTCGGCTTTACTGGTAGGGACGATATGTGCTTTTGTCGCGCTGATTCACGGTATTAGTGAAGAAGGAATGCGAATGGCTATAAGATTTACCGGGCGTACTTCGCTGATATTTTTTGTTAGTGCTTTTGCTGCTTCTTCGCTTCAAAAAATTTGGAAAACACCACTTTCTATATGGATGTTGAAAAACCGTCGATATTTAGGTTTATCGATGGCTGTTTCTCATAGTTATCATGCTATAGCTTTGGTTGGTTTATGGTTTGTGACTAACGGTGCTGCTCCCCAGATTGAACCTTTGGGAACTTTGGGTTATGTTTTACTGATTGCTTTGACTATCACTTCTTTCAAAATTCCAGCGAAATGGTTGGGTAAACGTGGCTGGAAAATTTTGCACAAAACAGCGATGCATTATTTATGGTTGGGTTTGCTGTTTGAATATGGCTTGAAGCTTTCTAAATCGGATTATATTGCTTTACCTTTTTTACTTTTGCTGATTTTAGCGATGGTGTTGAGATTTACTGCGGGAAGAAGGGAGAAAAAATTAGTTTAAGCTATTAAAGTGGCGCTGTTTCTCCAACTTCTGATTAAAAGAAAGTTGTTACTAATTAGTGGGGACTATAAAAATCCAGAAACATGATTTTTTTATCCTCAAAATTAAATCGCACCATATTTTTTAAACCAATTTTGTAATAACAACCAACCATCTTTTGCTGCTTCTTCGTTGTAACTGGAGCGATAATCGGCATGAAAACCATGTGGTTGGTTGGGGTAAACTTTTATCTGAGTTGCTGTTTTAGTTTGTTTCAAAGCTGCTCGCATTTTCTCCACATCGCTAATGGGAATACTCGTATCTTCACCGCCGTAAAGCCCAAGCACCGGTGCTTTAATTAATGGTGCGATATCAACGGGATATTGCGGTTGTAGAATAGTACGCGATTCTTCCAATCTTCCATACCAAGCCACACCTGCTTTAAGTTGAGGGCTGTGTGCTGCGTATAGCCAAACGATTCTACCACCCCAACAAAAACCTGTGATTCCAAGTTTATCTACATCAGCTTTACCGGAATTATCAGCCCAAACTACCGTTGCATCTAAATCGGAAAGTACTTGAGTATCGGGAACTTTGGAAACAACTTTGCTGATAATCTCTTGAATATTATTTAGTTTAGAAACATCACCATAACGCGCAAACATTTGAGGAGCGATCGCCATATATCCGAGTTTAGCAAAACGACGACAAACGTCTTGGATATATTCATGTACGCCGAATATTTCTTGCACTACTAACACTACCGGAAAATTGCCACCTTTAGCTGGCATGGCTCGATAAGCGGGGATTTCTCCGTCGGCAACAGGAATTTTTACTGCACCTGCAATTAATCCAGAAGTTTCCGTTTTAATAACTTGAGCATAAATTGGCTGTACCGCCATTGCAAATCCTGCCGTCAAGCTAGCAATAAGTAATTCCCGTCTGCCAAAGTTATTTTGTGTCACTTTTTTGATTAATTATTAAGTATATGTTTGATCAAGAATGTATCATGCTCAGAGGAAAATGCGCTAAATTTATTAGCAGCTTTCACTGATTCTGGGCTGCAATAAAGTAAGGTAAATCAATTTCTGGTGCTGAATAACCAAACTGTGTTATTGCAGCAGAAACTTGTCCCCGATGATGAGTTCCGTGATTAACTATATGGCTGAGAATATTCGCAAGCTGTAAAGATTTTTCGCTACCTTGTGTAGTTCGATATTGGATAATACTTCCTAATTTATCTGCATCAGTATCCTGTAAAAATTCGCTCCATTTGGCTGTTTGGTTTTTAATTTCGGTTTCAAGCTGCTTTCTATCCGAACATAATTCTTCATCTAGTCCAGAAACAGTAAATAGTTGATTAATGCAGCGCCCATACCAAAGTTTATCTGCTAATAAACTATGATTAAGCGTACCGTGGATGCTTTTAAAAAATAAGCCGCATTCGCGACGATAATCATCTTCCGATACAGATTCAAGATATTCATAAAGACGTTTAAAAGCCCAATGATGATATTGCGTTAGAGTAAAAAAGTGTTGTTTTAATTTCATAATCAAAGCTCGGTTTTTAGTTTTCTAACATCTTTCCTTTGTTAAATATTTGAGATGACATCATTATTAATTCAGGTTATTAACATTTTACACAAATATTGCAAATATAAATTAGATGTAAAGCTTGTTTAATTAAGATGAATGTGGTATCAGTAAAAATACTGGATTTATCGAAATTTTTTGAAAAAATATTAAATCTATATGAATAGTAAATTAACATCTTTGTTTGTCCTACCCTTCTTATTTGCTACAGCAGTACCAGCAAAAGCTCAATCTCAACTACTGGATAAAAATACTGCTTTACAAACTGTTGCTGCACGGATATTAAATGATAGTCAATATCGTAATGTGCGGATGAATTGTCTTTCTTTCGTTACAGTCAACGCGACTACTTCATTTTTCGATTTTATTGTTCATGAAAAGCATGGTAATGGATGTCCTAGTGTAGCTAACCCTAAGCTAATATTCGAGCGTTATCGAATTAATCGTAATAATTTGAGAGTCGAACAATTTGATAAAGTTGCTAACCGTTGGATTGCTGAAAATAAAGTTCAGTTGAAAAAAGCAAACGTTCCGATTTTTATTGGTAGCTTGAGTCAAAGCCCCTCAGCATTCAATACTTTTATGCAGGATAATATCGGTAAAACAGTTTATTTAGAAATAGTTTTTGGCGAAAATATACCGCAAGGTTATCGTTCTCAGCAAAGTATGCCTTTTTTTGAAGTAAGTGAAAAACCAAGAAAGCAAAATTCAAAGTTTAATACTTATTTTATGCAGCAAGCAGGAAACGGTTATAACTGGGGAAAAGTAACCAATTACGATGAAAAAAATCGAAAATTATCTGGATTTTTTAAAGTTGGAAAACCAAAGCAAATCAATGATAGATGGACTTCTTTTGATATAACTTTTATTCCGCAGTAATAAAGAGGTGTTAGAGGGGGAAGAAGAGCTAGAGGGGGGTAGAAAATATTTTAATTACTATAGGAATCTTGCTTGAATCTTGCTAGGTATACTGAGAATCAAAGCTATTATTTTTTCAAAAATTTGCGGAGGAGTCCTACATATACCCGTCAAAATTAATCAAAAGGATTACTACAAGTAATTAAAATAATTTCTTGTCGGATATGTTTTGTAAATATGATGGTGCGTTACGGCATCGGCTATTTACTAATTATTATCCAAATTTTTGTCGCCATAACACCCTACTATCTACCACTAATTAACAATAGACATGTTTGAAGTAGCCCAACAGTAAAACCTAAAATACCACCTAAAGTTACAATAGCTTGTAATTCATTTTTTACAATACCTTCAATGGCGTTTTCTAAATCTGCGGGTGACGTTGATTTGATTCTATCAATAATTACTTGGTCAATTGATAATATTGGAATTGCTTGAGCAACGAGTTGTTCTAAATCTCTTTCTAAATAACGTTCTAATAATAATGCTAATTCTTTACTGACTACTTCTAAAGATGAATTCATTACTTGCGAATTACTCAAACGGTTTAATAGTAAACGCGCAATTTTATCCCAATCTAAGGTTTTGCTAAAGCCTTCTAATAAATCACCACCACTGGTTCTTATATATTGACGAACGGCATCCCCCGTGGTTTTTCGCAACTGTCGTACCGTACCAATTGGTAAGTTTTGTAGGGAGACATTTTGGACAATTCTACGAATGCGATCGCGAAGTTGTAAGTCTTGAGTTAATTCTCGAATGCGTGCATTTGTTGCATCTTTTTCGTCTAAGCAGTATGTACGCAAACGGGTTAAGCTGTTGCGTAAGCCGAAAAGATTGGCTACTACCCAATAGGTACCGCTGGTTCTTTCGCGAAAACTTTCGTCAATGGTTTGAATTGTCCTGTCTGTGAGAAAATCAACTATGGCTAAACGAATAGTATCCGGCGGTAAAACAACTTGTAGCAACCAATCTGCTAAGCGAGATGCTTGAACGTCGGTAAGTTGAAATTCTAGTAATATCTGGTCAAATATTTGATCTATTTGCGCTTCTAAAAAATCTTCTCGTCTCGCTAAAACTTTCAATAAGCGCGGTAGTGATTCTCCCAGCAAATCTTTAAGAATTCCTGCCAATATTCTAGTAGTTTTTTGGTCTCTATCATCTTTAATTTGGTCGATTGCCATTTGCAGCAACCACAAAATTCCTGCTTCTACTCGTTCTCTTTCTAACAATCTTCGTGCTAGCTTCTGCAATTCTTCCGGTGTTAGCAACGACTGCATGATCGTTTTAGAGACGTTTCTAGCTAAACGCTCTTGATTGCGAGGTATTAATCCGGGAGTGAATGGAAGTTTTTTCCCCCCTATATAAAGCGCTCGGTAAGGACGGAATAACATTTTTATGGCTAAATCATTCGTAAAATAGCCGATAATTCCACCTGCTAAGGGGGGAGTGATATAGAACAAGAGATTAGAAAAAGCCACGATAGAAGTTAGGAGTTAAAAGTTGAGAGTTAGGGTTGGGAATTAACAGTGAGAAATTACGAGTTATAAATTATGAATAGGTAAGCAGTTTTATTGGTAGCATCCGTGCGGGTGTAAATTTGTAAGCGCCTTAACGCAGTGTGTTTGCAAGAGCATACATCTTCCTCGCAAGTCACTCACCAACAAGTCAGATGCTCCCGTTTTATAAACTAATTAAACCGTTGAACGCGAAAAATAGATGCATAATTATTAGATGACGATTGAATTTTGACAAATTCAGGAATTTCCTCAAAAATCTGCTAACAGACAATTTCATATTTTAATTAAATAATTCCCGGTTATGCAGCACTGATAGGACTTACGTAACCGGCACATTGTTCTTGTAGGGTGCTGTGACACTTTGAGTAACTGTGAACGTAGTAACAATGTATTCAGTGTCACGCACCAGCAGAGTATTATGACAATTGCGTAAGTCCTGACTGATAAATTTTAATTGATAACTCTTAACTGCTAATTTCCATCCGCTTAAATCTTAACTCTTAACTACTCACTCCTAACTCTTTACTTGTAACTTACTGCTTCGTTACCACCAGCACCCCCATCATACCGTTTGCAATCGGGTAGTGTACCGTTTGAGCAAAACCGGCTTTACGAGCTATATCTAGTTGCTCTCTACCGCTAGGAAAACGTTCTAAGCTGGGATTTATATAGGCATATTCTTCTTTCAAGCCCATTTGAGTGGCAGCAGGAACTACTAAATTATCTAAATACCATTGCTGAAAACCGCGCATCAAAGTATTTTCAGGACGATTAAAGTCTAAGATTGCACAAGTTGCTCCCGTCTTTAAAACTCGGTGTAATTCCTTCAAACAACGGGGAATATCCGTTACATTTCTTAATCCATAACCCATTGTTGCCGCATCAAATTGATTATCGTCGAAAGGCAATTCGAGTACATCAGCTTCTATCCAGGAAATGTTAGGAGTTGGATAATAATCTTTGCTGCGCTCACGAGCAACTTCTAACAACTCTGGAGAGAAATCTACAGCTTGCACTTCTGAGTTAGTACCAACTCTACGAGCCAATCGGAAAGCTAAATCACCGCTTCCACAACATAAATCTAAGACTTTATCTCCTGTATTAGCAGCGCTCCATTTAACCGTCATTTCCTTCCATATTCGGTGTTGTCCCAAGCTCAACCAATCATTTAACTGGTCGTAAACAGGTGCAATGCGGTTAAAAATGGAGCGAATTTCAGACATTTTAAGTTATCAGTTAGCAGTGAACAGTTATCAGTTATTAATTATCATTTATCAAATGACAGTGTTTAATTATTTTATTGATAGTCTTAATATTCACTGCTCACTGTTCACTGTTCGCTGCTAAGTGTAATGAGCGCAATTAAGCACCAATGCTAATAATTGTGCGGAGAAATGAATCAACTTTAGTTCATCTTCTCGCAAAGTACAGGGTTTTTTCCACTGTAGTGATAGCACTGCGGTAACTTCATTTGCATGAACGACAGGTACAACCAAATGCGATTTTGTATCTGTATCTGAATAATGAGCGACTTCTTTGAGTCTCTCATCTTTAGTTACATTTACGGAAACTTTCATATTACTGGTTGCAATAGATTCCTGAGCTAAAGGGTCTTTATCTAGCCAGTTATCTAATATGCCATCTTGACTAAAAGTGCCGCAGGTAGAAGTCAAACTTCCGTTTTCTACTAACTGAAGAATACAACCGTCAGCAGCAAAAGTTTCTCCATAAATTGCAGCAATTGGTGCCAAACTTTCTTCCTTGCTAGAAACTGCTTTTACCAGCTGGATAGATGAAGTTAATAGCCCCATTTGAGAATTTGCACGGCGCAATTCTTCAGTACGCTGCTTGAGTAAATCGTATGTTTCAGCAGCACGTTGGACAACTCCCTTTAATTCTTCGGGGTCCCAAGGCTTGGTAATATATCTGTAAACTTGTCCGGCATTAATAGCGTCTACAAGATCTTCAATATCGGTAAAACCAGTCAAAATGATTCTTACCGTATCGGGAAACTGAGGTAAAGTTTTGCTGAGAAATTCAGTACCTTTCATTTCCGGCATTCTTTGATCGGAAATAATAACAGCAACCTCTCCTTCCTCAGCCAACACTTGTAAAGCATTAGTACCGCTATCTGCTTTTAAAACTTGAAAATCACGACGAAAAGTCCGATATAACAAATCTAGATTATCTGGTTCGTCGTCTACTACTAAGATTTTTTGTTTTTTACGTCTTTGTGAAGTCATTATTTGATTACGAATATTATCTAGGTCAATTGGGAGATTATTCATTATATTGATTCCATTACATCATATGTGCTTTTTTATATTGAATACAAATCTAATTAGCGAATCGTTGTTTTTCTATAAATGTCTTGATAGCTTCCAAAAACAGATTATTTACTAATTGAATTAAGTTTTTTTATCCGAGAAAATACGGTATTTAAATTAGTATTGTATGCAAGATTATTCTTTAATAACTCATAATTTTAGCTAGCGGTTGAGTATTCACCCTAATAAAATCATTTCTTTTTTGACTCGCACCCTTAACATCGTTTAACAGTTCTGTAATTTTTGTTTTGTCTAAGCACGCTGGTTTACCGTTAGGGCATAAAATAATGTATATTGCTGCGCGTTTTCCTCACTCATGACAGATTTACCACCCAATTCTCAAAATACTGAAAATCAACCAAATCAGGAGCTAGCCGAAGAATTATTACGAAAACTCAGGCAAAAAGAAGGTAGCTGGGTGGAATGGGGGCAAGCTTGTGCTTATCTGCAAAAATCCGGTTACAATCCCCAAGATATTTTTGAAGCTACGGGTTTTGAACCAATTCAGCAAAATCAAATCATTGTTGGTTCTCAAGTTTACACTTCACTAGAGAAAGGTGGTGCTTCCGAAGAAGTAAAGTCCCATTATTCGCAACGAGGAAGCGATCTACTATATGAGTTTCGGATGCTTGCTCAAGAAGAGCGTGCGGGTGCTGCCGAGCTTGCTTTCAAACATAAAGTCGATGCAGATGAAGTTAAAGAAGTAGCTAGGGCTATTAAAGATTTTTCTCGCTTGCGTAATTTACCTGAAGGGTTTTCCGCACATCCAGGAGATGCAGTTGCTTATCAAACTTGGAAGCAAGCCCGACAAAAGTCAGATTTGCAATTGCGATCGCGGTTTATTGCTAAGGGTTTAAAGTTCGCTCACACGGATGCAGCACGTAAAAAAATTGAACAACTGCTGACAGATTTTACGGTTGTTCCCCAACGCCCTGCGCCGCTACTACCCTTTTACCGTCTGGAATCTGAAGCAGAAATGTCTCGGGTAGTTCCCGTAGCAGGTGAGTTGCCGCTGACACCAGATGCTTTGAAGGCAGTTCCCATCGTAGAAGAAACCGAACCATTTAACATGGTCAAGTTTTCAGGTGAAGGGGCATGGGTACCATTACCGGGTTGGCAAGTAGTATTAAATTCTGAAGACCCCGTAGTGGTTTTAGGCAAAAGCGATATTTTTCCTAACCAAGAAGGAAATAAACCCCAACCCGTAATGATAGCCATCGACCGTTCTCAAAGAAAATGGGATAATGGCAGCTATTTTGTAGTGGGTAATTCTGGGGAATTAGATTTCCAGTGGTTTGAAACCGAACCCGACGAAGTAGAAATATTAGGAAGAGTAATTGTCATCGTTAAGCCCAAGAGAATTTTTGATGACGAAATTATTAAGGATTCTTGGCAAATTGATGAATAGATAAATTGGGGATTGGGGATTGGGGATTGGATTTGTGGCTATTTCAAAATTTCCCCTTTCCTATCGATTATTATTGCAAAATAATTGATTATTTACAGGGCAGCTTTTACCGTTAATGACAAAACGCATTCGACAAAGCAGACGCAATTTAATCGATAAATCTCTGGCTTTTATTGAAACAGTAGGGAATCAACTACCCGACCCGATAACGCTATTTTTTATACTATCGATTGCTGTAGTTATAATTAGCGCGATCGCATCTTTTCTAAATGTATCGGTAGTCAATCCCAGCAACGATGAGACCATAGCGGCGGTATCTTTATTAGCCCCCGAAAACATACGTAAAATGTTTACCGAGGCAGTTAATAACTTTACTGGTTTTAAGCCCCTCGGGACCGTACTCGTTGCCATGTTAGGTGTCGGTGTCGCCGAATCTACAGGTTTGCTTTCTGCATTGTTAAAGCAAATAGTATTAATTGCACCGGGAAGGTTTATTTGTCCGGTTGTGGTGTTTGCCGGTGTAATGGGTAATATCGCTTCCGACGCTGGATATGTGGTACTCGTACCTTTAGGTGCGGTGATTTTTATGGCTTTTCGCCGTCATCCCCTGGCAGGAATTGCAGCAGCTTTTGCGGGAGTTTCTGGTGGGTATAGCGCTAATTTAATCATAAATCCCCTTGACCCCTTACTGGCAGGATTATCTCAAACAGCGGCTCAAGTAATTAAACCAAACTATCAGGTAAATGCCACCGCAAACTACTATTTCATGATAGTTTCGACATTTTTTATTACTTTGATAGCCTGGTTTGTTACCGAAAAAATTATCGAACCGCGTTTGGGAGTTTATAACCAAGCTGAAGATATTCCAATGCAAACGCTAACACCATCAGAAAGAACTGGTTTGCGTTGGGCTGGGTTTTCTTTATTATTATTGTTAGCATTTATAGCAGCCTTAGTTTTACCACCACAAGGAATATTACGCGATCCCGAAACATTTACAATTATTCCTTCACCCTTCATTGATAGTATAGTTATCATCATTGCTTTAGCGTTTCTAATTCCGGGGATTGTTTACGGTAAATTTTCAGGAAGAATCGAAAGTGATAAAGATGTAGCCAATGCTTTAGGCGATTCGATGGCATCGATGGGCTATTACATTGCTTTAGCTTTTATCTCCGCCCAATTTATTGCTTATTTTAGCTGGAGCAATTTAGGCTTAATTTTGGCAGTTAACGGAGCCAATTTTCTTAAAGCAACGGGATTTACCGGCGTACCGCTGATGTTAATGTTTATTATCGTCAGTATGCTAATTAATCTATTCGTCGGCTCCGCTTCGGCAAAATGGGCAATAATGGCACCGATATTTATCCCAATGTTTATGTTAGTCGGATATTCGCCGGAGTTAACGCAAGCTGCTTATAGAATAGGCGATTCTTCTACTAATATAATTACTCCTTTGATGCCTTATTTTCCTGTAGTGGTAGCATTTGGTCAAAGGTACGATAAAAGTTTAAAAATAGGAACTTTGATTTCCTTGATGTTGCCTTATTCGGTAGCGTTTTTGATCGGATGGGCGATTTTATTTGTGATTTGGTTTGTATTGAAGTTGCCGTTGGGGCCAGGAGCAGTTTCAATTCTCAGTTAATAACCTCACCCCGCCCTACGGGCACCCCTCTCCTTGTTAAGGTAGAGGGGAAATTGAAATTTTTTCTGTAAAATCCCTCTCCTTGATTAAGAAGAGAAGAATTAACCTCACCCCGCCCTACGGGCACCCCTCTCCTTGTTAAGGGAGAGGGGGAAATAAAAATGAACTTTTCTGTAAAACCCCTATCCTTGATAAGGAGAGGGGAAAGGGTGAGGTTTCGATAAGGCAGGTTTTTAAAGGTTTACCGATAATGTTGCGCTGTTTGTAACCATTTTGTACCCATTTCAACGGGAATATCCAAAGGTTCGCAGAGAATTTTGATTAACTCAACTCCTCCATCGGTAATTAGTTCTTGAACGCGGAAATTTTTTCTAATTTCTTCTCTAAACTTATTTACAAATACTTGCTTTTCATAAACAGAGTTGGTTGGATAGGTTGCTTTTAATGGTGCGAGTAATTTTTGAATTTCCTGAGCTGATTCTGTAGGGTTTTTCTGCTTCGTGCTAGAAAGCTTTGTTGTTTGAGTAGCGACTTCATCAGCTTTAGCTATCTGTGGAGTATCGGTTTTTTGAGTGGCTATTTCATCGACTTTAGCCGTATCTGGAATCTCAGTTTTTTGAGTAGCGACTTCATCAGCTTTAGCTATCTGTGGAGTATCGGTTTTTTGAGTGGCTATTTCATCAACTTTAGCCGTATCTGGAGTATCGGTTTTTTGAGTGGCGACTTCATCAGCTTTAAATGTATCTGGAATCTCAGTTTTTTGGCTAGCTGCTTCATCAGCTTTAGTTATGTCTGGAGTCTCAGTTTTTTGACTAGCTGAATTATTAAGTTTACTCGTGTCTGAGAAAGTATTTTTTGGAAGGGCTGTTTCATTTGGTTTAAATTTAGCCATGCCATTAGTAAGCCTAATGCGACTTAAATCAAATTTAGGAGCTTCTGACATATTAGAGATTATATAGTAACAATCAATGCTATCACACCAGTTTTTTATTCTTGCAACCGTTCAAATACTGATTCACTATAATAATCGCCCTCACTCTGGAAGAGCGGGGCTACAGAAATAAAGCCCACGAAGGTGGGCTAAATCCTGAATTTTCAAGGTTTATTGATTGCGTTTTGCTGTTTATAACCATTTTTTACCGACTTCAATAGGAATATCTAAAGGTGGACAAAGTAACTTAATTAATTCAATTCCACCAGCCATTATTATTTCTTTAACGCGAAAGTTTGTTTTTACTTCTTCATTGAATTTATTTACAAATACTTGCTTTTCGTAGTCAGAATTAGTTGGATAAGTTGTTTTTAATTGAGTTAATAAATCTTGAATTTCGTTTGCTGACTCAGCGAGATTTTTTTGCTGCTGGTTTTATTGTTCCTGTTTTGACTGCATGGTTTGTACCATCAACCCAAAATCAAAAGGTGATGAAAAGTTTTTTCTCTGAGTTTTCTTACTTTCCGCATCTTTCAACGTGTAGAGATTCCACCAGCATTTATATTTCTCGCTGATGGATTGCAGATAGGTTTCAAACTGTGGATAGTCAGCTGATAGCACGTACAGGTATAAAAACTTGAGCAGTATTAATTAGATATCAGTGTAGACGATAATTACTTACAAAGTTTCCTCTTATTGTAAATTGGTAAAAAAGTATAGGTAGTCACAATGAACGATAAAAAATTCAACGCAACCGAATACATAAACCAAACAGCATCATTGCTAAATTTCAACTTACCGGAAGAATACCGTGATGGAGTTGTCGCAAATTTTGAGAGAATTCAAGTTATAGCCAAACTTGTCAATGAGTTCCCTTTACCGGAAGATATTGAAGCAGCACCAGTATTTGAACCGTAATTCAAACCATAATATTCAACTGAACCATGAATTTAGACTCAGCCGATGCCGTATCAATCGCAACCGCAGTCAAGCAAGGACAAATCAAAGCGGTAGAAGTTGTTAAAGCTACTTTAGATAGAATTGCAGCTAGAGATAGTCAACTCAACTGTTTTACAAAGATAACTGCGGAAACTGCTTTAAAAGATGCAGCGCTGATTGATGCAGAAATAGCTAAAGGTAATAATCCCGGTTTGTTGGCTGGTGTACCTTTCGCTGTCAAAAATCTTTACGATATCGCTGGTTTAACTACTCTTGCTGGTTCAAAAATTAATGCTGAAAATCCCCCAGCGACTCAAGATGCTACTGCTGTAGCTAAGCTGAAAAATGCCGGTGCAATTCTTGTCGGTGCGTTGAATATGGATGAGTATGCTTACGGTTTTGTTACCGAGAATTCACATTATGGTGCTACTCACAATCCCCACGACTTAAACCGTGTTGCTGGAGGTTCGTCTGGAGGTTCGGCTGCTTCGGTTGCTGCTGGTTTGGTACCTTTAACTTTGGGTTCGGATACTAACGGTTCGATTCGGGTACCTGCTGCTTTGTGCGGTATTTTTGGTTTGAAACCGACATATGGTAGATTGTCGCGGGCTGGTATGGTTTTATTTTCCAGCAGTTTTGACCATGTTGGACCGTTTGCGCGTTCGGTGAGAGATATTGCAACGACTTTCGATGTTTTGCAAGGGGAAGATGTAGAGACGTTAAATTTAACGTCTCATTTAACCTCTGTGCAAAATATTGATGACTTTAAAATTGCTATTGCATCAAATTATTTTGCTCAAAAAGCCGCACCGGAAGCGTTGGCAGCAGTTCAAAAAGTTGCTGATGCCTTAAATATTTCTGAATACGTTTCTATACCAGAAGCTCATCGCGCTCGTGCTGCTGCATACATAATTACAGCATCGGAAGGTGCAAATTTACATTTAGATAAATTAAAATCCCGTCCTCAAGATTTTGATTTTGCAACAAGGGATAGATTTATTGCAGGAGCATTTATTCCTAGCAGTTGGTATATTCAAGCTCAAAGATTTAGAAATTGGTATAAAGAACAAGTTAAAGAAATATTTCACAAAGTAGATGTAATTATTGCCCCAACCACGCCAATTTCAGCACCAGAAATTGGACAAGAGACAATGATTTTAGATGGAGAAGAAATATTAGTTCGTCCTCATTTAGGATTATTTACTCAGCCACTTTCATTTATTGGTTTACCAGTTTTATCGGTTCCGATTCAACGTAAAAATGCTTTGCCGTTAGGAGTACAAATAATCGCCGCACCTTATAACGAAAGGGCAATTTTACGAGTTGCTGCGGTATTAGAGAAAATGGGTGTTATATCGGCAGATATTGTTTGAAATGAAATAGGAGATACAAATAGAGATAACAATAAATATGCTCAATTCAAAAAAGGTAAAAATAATTCTCAAATACAACCTAAGTAGGTGAACAAAAATATTTACCGTCATTATTCCCGAAGGGTAGTAGTCCCAGCCCTTGCGGTTGCTATCTCCCTCCGGGAGATATTACGAATTACGAATTATATTCCCTGTTCCTAATCTCTTTAAACCAACAAAAAAGCCATTAACTGAAATTTCAGCTAATAGCTATAAATACTAACAAAAAACTACAATTCTCTTTATAATCCGTGCTGTTTGTGTACCCACATCCAAAATTGAAATCCACCAGAAACCATAATATCAGTCCAGTCATCGAATAAGTCTTGATGCACGCCCGGTTTCAGATGCAAATGTTGTTCGAGTACAATTATCGCGAGAGTTTCTTCAGCTGTAATTCTGATATCAAGGAAAGCTTTGGGAAAACGCTTTTCTTTGTTCCAGTCATTACATAAGGACATTACACGTTCCCATTCTTCTTTGGGGATGCGCTTATTAGAAATAAGTCTAACTGAATAAACATCCTCTTGAGGACCTTCTGCACAAAAAACTAGAATGACTTCACATCCTAATTCTTCTTGGTAGGGAAACTGCACCACAAAATCACCGTCATCGTCCCTCTGAAATCGCAATCCTCTGTTAGTTAGATAACTTTCTATTACGCTACGGTCGAAGTTTTGAACTGTAGCCATATTAGATGTATGTAATTGTGGTACTACTTTATTATAAGGTTTTAAAAAAATTTCTTAAGTATATAAAATACGTGGTAACACCTAACTTTATTATATTAGAACATAAATCTTGTATTGACAAAAACTTTTGCTGTTATAGGGCTAAACGTTAATATTATTATCTGGAAATATATACTTATATAAAATTATTTATGTATGATATGTTTCTCAACCTCAAAATATAGCGGTTTCACGCTTATTAGAATACATTTTGTGGGCTATATATCTATGTCCGCGAGAATGATAAAAATTTTGCCTGTACTGCACTAAATTGAAGAGAGCTAGATAATCTAAGCTTAAACTTCAATTTATTTAGATTAAAAATAAGGTGCTATTAACTTCTACAATTCAGGTTAGTTAGGGGATATAGTATTGTTAACTGCGAACTTTTGCAGCCAAATACCCTTCTTCTTCTCTGCCAAAAACTAATTGATACATTTGTGCGATCGCAAAATAATCTGTTGGAGTTTCAAAACGAATATTCATGAGTTAGCTACTGCCAATAATTATTGTTATCCTAATTAACTTATAATCTTCCTAGCGAAAATCTCAATCTGCAATAAAGAGGTTTAAATGACAATTCACGCTTATGCATTTGATGAAGCTGGTGGAGAATTAGGCACCAATGAAGTAGAAAACAATGTCGAGTATTGCGGTATGTGTCATAGCGATTTAAGTATGCTGGATAACTAATAGGGAATAGCTCAGTATCCATTCGTACCGGAATGTGAAATTGTCGATAAGGTTGCAGTGTTCTTATCTGTTTAAATATTCGTTCAACTCGCTACAAAGCCAATCTACTTCAACTTCAGTTAAATCTATATTATCGAATAACTTGTATTGACTTGTTCCAAAATTTGCTACAATATCCCACTGATGATTACTACCTGCAATCATTTTTTTCTCAAGTTTAGTTATGTTTTTTAAGGATATTGAACGAAGAAAGCAAGATTTGAAACATAGCCAATCAAAAGACAGACAAAGTTGTTGCTGCTCAATTTTTATGTTTTCCCTTTTAAGTAGTTTAATTAATACCTGTACGAAGCTATCTATAATATTAACTAAAAAGGCTATGCAAGTTCCACAAATTGCAATATTGAAAAGAAGTAGTATTAATGCAAATAGAACGGAATTCATAGACATAGTAAAAGCTAATCCGTAAAAAATATTGTTAAAAAAAATACATATTGTCAATAACATTGGAGGCAATATAATTACAGAGGCACAAAGCTTTATAAATAAAAATAGCAAATCATATTTAAGCGCGCTGATTCTTTGTCGGGGAAATACAACTTCTAGTCTATTTAATTTATTTTTAAGAAAAATTTTACTTCCAAAGGGTTTTTTAAAATTTATAAGATTATGTGAGCTATTGCAATGTTCATTATTGAATAGATTGTTACTATAATTTGAAGTTTGCTGTAAACCTTGTAATGCAGCTTCAGCCGAATCAAAACGTAGTTCTTCAACGGGTTCAATCATCCGTTTCAACCAGTTAGAAAAACCTTGAGGGCAGTTAACTAATTGTGCAAATCGCATCCGTCCATTTTTTTGAGGTAAATTAGCGGGATGTATACCGGTAACAAGATAAATTAAAGTTGCTCCTAAACTATATAAATCCGATGACGGAATAACTTTACCGCCGAAATGTTCTGGTGACATATACCCGTAAGTCCCTACTACTGTCATTGTTGCGGTTTTGGCAGCAGCTAAAGTTTTGACTGAACCAAAATCAACTAGATAGACATCTCCGGTACAGTTCCCAGAGCGGTTTGTCAAAAGAATATTACTTGGTTTAATGTTTCTGTGAATAATCTGTGATTGTTGTGAATGCAGATAGATAAGAATTTTCAAAACTGATTCTGCTAGCTGCTTTACTTCTTCTATACCAAAAGTTCTTCCTGTTTGTAAATGTTCTTCTAAAGATGCAGCCTTGATATAGGTTTGTACTAAACAAAAGCCTTTAAGATGAGGTTTACTAACTTCAAAATAGTCTAAATAACGAGGAATTTCCGGATGAGAAATACTTTGCAAAATCTGCGCTTCTCTTTCAAACAGCTTTAAGTTTTGCCATTCAAAATCATCATCCCAAATCAGAAACTTAACTACAACTAATTGTTGTGTATGCATATCGTTACAAAGCATGGTTCTGTATCCAGGTTTTTTACCCAACAGATTGATGACTTCATAGCGATCGCCAATTATTTTTTTGTTCATTGACTCTGTTTTAATATCAGATTTAAATCGTTTTTATATCCAACCAATCCCTAAGTTCGCGACTTAGCCAAGCTGCTTGTGCAGTATTTAGAAAACCTTTACCAAAGCTGTATTTATAAATTCCTAACCAAATAATTACTTCTGGTATTTTATTTGTATTGCTGTCTAATTTTATAATCGCTTGACGAGGAATCGAAGGGCGATAGCGATATTCCAACCCTAGTAATTTATAAGAGAAGTAAATTCGTTGTTTATCGATTTGCAATTTCTTTTTACCAAAAGGAATAAACAACATATTCACAATAATTTTCAGCCAAATAGTTACATAGATAGATAACATAGCCATTAAAATAGCTGTAGCTGCTAATAAATAATTATTCATCAAGCCATGATTAATAAAAATTGGTTGAAAAATAGCCTCTATTTTAGGAAGCAGTAATATTGAAGACATGCCATACAGTATTGCTACATTTAATGTCCCAATAAAATGTACTATCGAACTTTCTCTATCTTTTCTACAAGGAGTAGTGATTTCGATTACATCTGCCGACTTTTTAATAGAAATTTTTTTTGATAAATTGGAAGAGAAATCGGATAAATTTGTAGATGATAATTTATCTAGACTGTTTAAAGCTTCAGCAGCCGATTTAAAACGTTTTTCTAATTCTGGCTCAACCATTTTTTTGAGCCATTTGCCCAATTCGCGCGAACAATTATTTATTCTCCAAACTTCAAATTTTCCTAATTTTTGAGGTGAATCCACAGGTGATTTTCCAGTTAATAGGTAAATTAAAGTTGCACCTAAACTATACAAATCAGAAGCAGCAACAGCTCTTGCTCCAAATTGCTCTGGAGACATATAGCCATAAGTTCCAACAACAGTACAAATATCGCTTTCACTACTAGTTAACGTTTGTACGGAGCCAAAATCAATCAAAAAAACATCACCAATGCTATTACCAGAGCGATTAGTTAAAAGAATATTACTCGGTTTAATATCGCGATGGACTACCGATGGATTTTGTCCGTGTAAATAAATTAGAATTTGTAGAAGAAATTTAGCTAGCTGTTTAACTTCTATTTCACTAAAAGTCCCTTTATTTTGTATATGCTGCTCTAAAGAAACAGCTTCAATATAGCTTTGCACAAATGCCAAAGCTTTTTTATTCGATAGCGCAACTTCAAAGAAGTCAATATAACTTGGAATAGCAGAAAAAGAAAGATTGCGTAGAATCTGCGCTTCTCTTTGAAACAGTTTCAATTCTTCCCATTCAATTTCACTGTTAAAAATAAGCAGTTTAATTACTACTAATTCGTTTGTTTGCAAGTCTCTTGCTAAAAGAATCTTTCTTCCCGCTTTTTTCGCAAGTTGTCGTAAAATTTCGTAGCGCTCTTTTAAAACACGGAGAGACATTAACTCGATTTATACTCCAGACAACAGGAAATACCTTGATTTCTTTAATTATCAACTATTTTTCTCTGACAAAATTTTACTTCATCATCTCTTTACCCCAATTTCACATTGATAATTCAGAGATTTCGCCGATATTTTCAGTAATAAGCTTAAAGCAAAGATAATCTTTTACTATAATCTAGTATTTTTACTTAACAGATTTTGGCGTTAAGGTTGACTTAAAAGTGCTGTGAAAACCTTGAGAAATCTTATAACAGTTCCGCATATTTCGAGACAGTTGCCGGTGTAGATGTTCTGCCCCATTATTGCCTTGCTGTTGCCTGCTTTAAAGAAATTTGAATGTAGCAATAAGACTTATAGCTTCACACGCCTGCAAGTAAGTATGACAAGATTATAAATTATGGTATTAATAAAAACATACCTATACTTTTTCATCAGAACTTAATATTTTTACTCAGTACCCGTTTAACTTCCTTACCCCCTAATTCAGCAAGATGTTCCATTGCACATTGCGGCTTGGAGTGAAAGTTCGGGAATTTATCGATGTAGAGACTTAGCGCTGCCACATCTTTTAACAGTTCCGAGAAAACAAATCAACCAAAAATCATACCAATCGTAATAAAGTAAAAAGTAATCCACTTTACTTTTAGACAAAGAATAATCGATGATATTTTCAGGCACAAGACCGGATAATTTGGGTGTTAATAACGGTAAACTGGCAGCTTGTCCTAAATCCCCTAACTGTGTTTCTTCTCAGAGTCCAAGCTCCGATGAAACTCATTTTATTCAACCGTTGAAATACACTTCGACAACAGAAAAAGCTTTAAATGACCTTAAAAACGTCATTCAATCCGAAGATAGAACCAAGATAATCAACGAATCGTCAGATTATGTATACGCAGAATTTAAAAGCGCTTTAATGGGATATGTAGATGACGTAGAATTTTATTTAGATAGCACGACAAATACTATTCACGTTCGTTCTGCTTCCCGATTAGGGCAAAGCGATTTAGGTGTTAACCGCAAACGAATTGAGACAATTAGAACTAAATTTAACCAGATCCAAGGTAGCTGAATCTTATAGAGACGCAATACCGCGTCTCTAAATTATTCACACAAACCAATAAACCTTCCGTGCCATAAATTACCGTTTTCAGTTAATCCCAGACATCTAACGGTAATTTTCACACTTCCTGGTGTTTCTGTATGACGACGAATAATTTCCCGCATGTCTTGAAGTGAAAATCCAGTTCCCACAGAACCAACAGGAACTAATTTACCTGCAACTTCACGAGCCACAACCGCAGCACTAAAAGGTCTGCCCGTGCCTTTAACTAAAGTCAAATCCGTAACTACTAAATCTAATTCCAGACAATATTTTGTCCGCAACATTGCTTGGCTATGCTTATCTTTTCCACCTGTATAAACACAGTTTTTTAGTATCCAAACTTCTCCTTCTCTTCCTTCCGATTGTTGATTTAAAACCAACTCTTTTTTCTGTTCTTGACTTCTAGCTGTAGGTAGATTTTCAAAATAATCTTTTCTCAAACATTGACTACTCCTATTCCGCTCTAAGATTTCCTAGAAAAATTTCTCCCTCACTCCCTCCCTCTCTCACTCTCTCCCTCAGTTAGTTAGGTAATCTTCTACCGGAAAGGGAGTAATTTTCTCTGCTGCTGCAATTCTTTCTGTTTCCGTTGCTATTGTTAAATCATTCCCGGCAAACCACAAAGCTTTGAAGATTGCATATATTGGTTTCGGTGAAGTACTTACTTCTTGGTTTGCATTAATAGTCGCAGCTTGTGCAGCAGTACGATGTTCGCTTCCTATCACCGAAGAGTAATACAATTCCCCATCTAAAATAAACGTTCCTATATTAATTGCAGCTTGCTGTAGCGCTTGGTTTATTTCCTCGCAAGGTTGGCGCTTCATTTTTGCAGAACGCGATTGATAATAAACTTGATCTGGTGTTGCAACTACTACTAACGTACTACCATCGCGCTTCGGTTGTCCCCAATACTCAGGTGAATTAATATAATAAGAACGCTCCTGAGGAGCATCAACAGCCTGCATGGTTTGAACGAATCCCGGTTGTAAATGCAGGGGTAATTCAGGTATAGTACTTGGCTTCATGGAATAATAGTATTTTTGTATTATGTTACCATTATTTATTCTGTAAAAGTCAAAATTATTTTAATTAAGCTGATGTACGGCGAAATTCTATAACGGTAAAAATCAAAACCATCTCGGGGCTTGCTGCGTCTTGTATAGAGCTTAATTACGCATTGTCCTTAGCTGCAACACCCGTCATTCAAAGATAAATCTTATTAACCGCAAGCAATGGTAACTATTGTAGTTTGTATCAATATTCTAATTTCGTTGATACTGCTTTACTGCACCTGGCAAACGTACAAATTGAAACGGCAACTAGTTTGGCTGACAAAGTTTTTCACAAACTGCGATCGCAATTCTTATGCATTGCTCTACAGAAGAGCAGAAGCAATTTATTTAGGCAAACAAAATTTAAATAATCTTCGTAAGAGCAATGAAAGTTTACAGGTAAAATTACGACAGTTTAAGCAAATTTTGGCACTAATAGTTTTTGGAAGGCAAATATTATGGACTCGTCCCGGATTGAGAAATAGGTTGAAAATTAAGCGTTGAATGGGTATGGGGTATAGGGCACTGGTAACATTAGCTTAAACTCTCTTATCCTATTTAGGTATGTTAATTTGAAGCAATATTTCAAATAAATAACGTTTGATAACTCTATGCAACCTTTGCAATCAATATATTGTCATTAGCTAGAACAGTAGTAAAATCTTTGAGATTCTTGCAAGCCGCTCAAACCCACCTAAAATGGGTTTAAGGAGATGTATATATAAAATGTCTAATAACCGTAGTGGAAATTTTATTGGCGGTTTGATGCTGGGAGCTACCATTGGTGCCATCACCGGGTTGCTTGTGGCTCCGCGCACGGGACGCGAAACACGCAAATTGTTGAAAAAATCTGCTGATGCTTTACCAGATTTAGCAGAGGATTTATCAACAAGCGCTCAAATTCAAGCAGATCGTATTTCTGATGCTGCTTTACATTCTTGGGATGATACTTTGGAGCGATTGCGAGAAGCCCTGTTTGCGGGAATAGATGCTTCTGTGCGGGAAAATCAAGCATTGAAGCGGCAAGAAATGACCGATGACTCTAATTCTCTAACCCAGCATATTAATAATTAGTAATTACTAGACCGAATTAATCTAAAGGCAAGATTTTAGGTGCTAGTTTCGATTATGGAAACTGTCGTAAACCGTAAAATCTAAAATCTCAAAGCCAGCTATGAATGGTGGTTAATCATTTTATGGTAAACCTGTTAGCGGAAAGTTTGGAATTAGCATCCACATTTTTCGATAACAATCACTTTGGTGGAAGGAGCATATATTATCTTCCGATCTGCCAAATTTTCGCAAAATACTTTTAGCTATTGACAAAATTAGCGTGAGTGAACCTCTGTTTTGGTTGGGATTATCTATCTTACTAGTGGCTGTTAGTTTAACTGCTTTGTTGGTGGCTGCTATTCCAGCTTTGCAGGAAGTAGCTAGAGCAGCTCGTAGTGCAGAAAAGTTGTTTGATACACTTTCACGGGAGCTACCACCTACCTTAGAAGCTGTCCGCTTAACTGGTTTAGAAATTACCGATTTGACTGATGATGTTAGTGAAGGAGTTCAAAATGCTTCAGGAGTTGCAAAACAAGTAGATCAAAGTCTTAGTAGTGCTAAAAAGCAAGCCCAAAATGTGCAAGTCGGAACGCGCAGTATTTTTGTTGGCGTGAAAGCTGCATGGAAAACTTTAATTAATCCTAAACCTTCCAGACGTGCTATCGAACGTCAAGTATCCTCTCAGAAAGCGATACCACGAAGACAGTGAGCAGTTACCAATTAACAGTAAATATTGTGATTAGGAGGTTTGATTCATAAATATTGAATTCTTAACTCCTAATCTCAAGTGCGGTTAATTAATTACTGTATAACCCAGAAAAATGATAATTTTTAATTACTTATCAACCATTACCTATTGCCAAGCGTCACAGATTTGACTTCTTACCCGCATCGCTTCATTTTGGCAACTGTAATCAAATTACTGCATTCAAAGTGGGAACTATATTTATAAGAATTTAAAATTTTTATAAAGTAAAGTAATGCATAATATTTCAGGACTACAATCAACGGCTACCCAAGAAACTTTATTACACCGCATTGCGAATCGCATTCGCCAGTCTTTAGAGTTAAAAGAAATTTTAAATACGATGGTGGCGGAAGTAAGGGATTATTTAGGAACTGACCGTGTAAAAGTATATCAGTTCAATCCCGATAGCAGTGGGGTAGTAATTGCCGAATCAATTCATAATAATCGGCTACCTTCTTTGCTAGGTTTGAGTTTTCCGGCTGATGATATTCCTCCCTACGCTCGCGAATTATATTTAAGGGCACGTCAGCGAACTGTAGTCGATGTTGCTAATATTCAAATCGGAATTAGTCCCTTAGAGCATCCGGAAACTGGAGAAACTCAGGAGCAAAATGATATTCGCTACCGTTCTTTAGACCCCTGTCATGCAGAATATTTAACTGCAATGGGGGTTAAGTCTTCAGTAATAGTACCAATTGTTTTAGAAGAAGTTTCTACTGGTAAAAAACAATCTTCTTCCTTCAACTCTTCCGCTCAGCTTTGGGGTTTGCTAGCTTGTCATCATAGCGAATCGCGTCACGTGAGTGAAGAGGAATTACAGTTTATTCAAGCTGTTGTGGATCAAGTTGCAGTTGCTATATCTCAGTCGATTTTGCTGGAGAAAGTGAGATCGCAAGCAAAGCAGGAAGCTAATATCAATCGTGTCACCAAGCTACTTTATACAAATCCTAATGTAAAATTACACGATGCTCTTCAAGAAGCGGTGGCAACATTTAATGGCTCTGGTGGCAGACTTTATTTGCTTGCAGATGAGCAACAACCCAGAGAAATTTATACATATGGAATGCAGCCAGATTTTATAAGTAAAGAAGAAAATAGAGTTGTCGAAGAAAATTATCTTTGGAAGAATTTTTTGCACTCGGTGATTGAATCCGGTTCTGATAGTACCGGTTATAAACGTTGGACTGTACAGTGGATGAATTCGGTATATCAGCTAAAAGACTGTAAAGAAGAAGTTGATCATCATTCCAACCTATGGGCTATTGACGATGTTTACCGCGAACCTTTATTTCGTACCTTAACTCCATTCTTTCAATCTACTTCAATTCGCAGTCTTCTTATTATTCCGTTACACTACGGAACTCATCTTGTTGGCTGCTTAACTATCTTCCGAGATGAAGTAGATACGGAGATTTTATGGGCGGGATGGCACAATCCCGATACTCGCCAATTGATGGCAAGACAGTCTTTTGAAGTATGGAGGCAAGAGAAAGCTGCACAAACTAGGGTTTGGACGGAAGAAGAATTGAAGTATGCTCAAGCGCTGGGCGAACGATTTTCTACTGCAATAAAACAGTACAGGCTTTATCAACAAGTACAAACATTAAACGCGAATCTAGAACAGCAAGTAGAAGAGCGTACAGAACAACTTCAACAAAAAACTCAGCAGCTAGAATTTTCAAATTTAGAGTTAGAAAACTTTATTTCCAGACAAGAAGCGCTTGCAGGTATTGTTGCTAAGATACGCGAATCCCTAGATATTGAAGAAATTTTCCGAATTACAACCAAGGAATTAAATGAGATACTTGATGTTGATAGAGTTTCAGCTTATCGGTTTAATTCGGATTGGGGTGGAGAGTTTGTTGCTGACTTTGAATCTGTGAGTCCCCAATGGCTTGATATTGGAGAATTAGGTGTAAATACAGTTTGGGACGATACTTATCTACAAGAAACTCAAGGTGGTAGATACGCCAAGGGTGAAGTTTCAGTAGTAGATGATATTTATCAGCAAAACTTTTCTCAATGTCATCTCGATATTTACGAACAGTTCCAAATTAAAGCTTTTATTGTAGTACCAATATTTATTGGAAAAAACCTGTGGGGACTTTTAGGAGTATATGAGCATCAGGAATTGCGCCATTGGAAAACTTCTGAGGTGGAATTTACCAGTCAAATAGCGGCTCAGTTAGGAGTAGCAGTACAACATTCTAGTTTATTAGCTTATACTCGTCAGCAGACAAAAGAGTTAAAGGTTTCTAATACAGAGCTTAAAAGAGTTATAGAACAGCAAAAAGCTCTTTCAATTATTGTTGCCAAGATACGTGAATCTCTTGATATTGAAGAAATTTTCCGAATTACGACTAAAGAAATTACTCAAATTTTAGATGTTGATAGAGTTTCGGTTTACCGATTTAATGCCGATTGGGGTGGAGAATTTGTTGCTGACTTTGAATGTGTTACTCCTCGTTGGCTCGATATTGGAGAATTAGGAGTTAACGTAGTTTGGGATGATACCTATCTGCAAGAAACTCAAGGTGGTAGATATCGCAAAGGTGAAATTTCTGTTGTAGATGATATTTATCAGCAAGATTTTTCACAATGCCACCTTGATATCTACGAGCAGTTCCATATTAAAGCTTTCATTCTCGTACCGATTTTTGTCGAGCAAAACCTTTGGGGACTTTTGGGTGTATATCAACATCAAGCCTCACGTCATTGGGAAGTTTCAGAGGTTGAATTTGTGAGTCAAATTGCAGCCCAATTAGGAGTTGCAATGCAGCACGCTTCTTTACTTAACCATAATCGAGAAAAAAGCGAGCAATTATCTAAAACTCTAATTAACTTAAAAGACACTCAAACTCAACTTATTCAAACCGAAAAAATGTCTAGTTTGGGACAGTTGGTAGCAGGAATTGCCCACGAAATCAATAATCCGGTTAATTTCATTTATGCTAATTTAGCTCATCTAGAGGAATACACAAATAATATTTTGCAGGTACTAAGCTGCTATCAACAATATTGTCCGGAACCTTCTGATGAAGTTCAAACATTACTTGAGGAAGCTGACATAGAATATATTGCCCAAGATTTACCAAAACTCTGTTCTTCTTTATCTATAGGAACTAAACGCATTCAATCTATTGTTTTATCTTTACGCAGCTTTTCACGTTTAGATGAAGCGGAAATGAAACCTGTAGATATCCATGATGGTATTGAAGGTACTTTATTGATTCTACAGCATCGATTGAAAACTGATACCTCCAAGGTTTCGATAGAAATTATCAAAGAATATGGCGAACTTCCCTTAGTTGAGTGTTATGCTGGGCAACTCAATCAGGTTTTTATGAATTTGCTAGCAAATGCAATTGATGAACTACAATCAATTGATTCTGCTTCTGAAGAAGATAATACTAGAACCATCACAATCAAAACTCAACTTATAGAGAATAATTGGGTAAAGATATCTATAAAAGACGATGGTAAGGGAATTTCTACTGAAATTTTAGATAAACTATTTGACCCATTTTTTACTACTAAAGCGGTTGGTAAAGGTACTGGTTTAGGATTGTCAATTAGTTACAAAATCATTGAAAAGCATGGTGGTAAATTATATTGCAATTCGACTCTTGGTGAAGGTGCCGAATTTGTAATTGAATTACCAGCTAAATCTGCGCTCTGTACTTAAATGAATCACATTCTGATGATTTTTGGGCGGTTGCGCTCCGCGCAACCGCGACGGTTGGGTATTTTATTACTTGGGAGTGCCTAAGAAGAAAATTAACGCATTGAAGCTAGAGCCAACATTAACTAAATTCCCAGCCTGGATGTTGGAAATGAGTCATTGCCAATTACCAATCGCCCAACCGCTAGTGCAAAGTTTGCCAAACTTTAATTGTTTTATCAAAACTACTGCTAACAAGAGTTTTACTATCTGGACTAAATGCTACAGACCAAACTCTTTGAGAATGTCCTCTTAGAGTAATAATTCTTCTTCCGGTTTCGGGATTCCATAACTTAATAGTCTTATCCAAGCTACCACTTGCTAGAGTTTTACCATCTGGACTAAAAGCTACGGACCAAATTTTATTAGAATGCCCGTTCAAAACGCGCAGTTTCGATCCGCTACTAAGATCCCATAACTTAATAGTCTTATCCCAACTAGCACTTGCAAGGGTTTTGCCATCTGGACTAAATGCTAAGGAACTAACCGCATCTAAATGACCTGATAAATATTTAATTTTATTCCCCGTAGCTAAATCCCATAACTTAATCGTCCCTTCAAAATGATTCCCCGTTGCAAATGTCTTACCGTCTGGACTAATTGCAACTACATTTGCGACGTCACAATCTCCTCGGATGCTACGAATTTTGGTTCCCGTACTTGCATTCCACAAATTAACATTCTGATCCCAACTACTACTAATAATAAAATTGCCATCCGGACTAAAAGCAATTGAACCGACAGAGGCAGAATGCCCTATCATGGCTCGAATTTGCCTCCCCGTAGCAACATTCCACAATCGAATAACTTTATCTCCTCCAGCAGAAGCTAGTATTTTTCCGTCTGGACTAAAAGCAACAGCATTAACTTCATCAGAATGTCCTGTAATAGTCCTAATCAGCTCTTTTGTTTCAAAATCCCATAGTTTAATAGTTTTATCTCCACTAACAGAAGCAATAATTCTTCCTTTGTTAGCTTCTGCTTGCTCGGGGCTAACGGCGATCGCCCAAACTGAATCGGAATGCCCGGTTAATGTGGACTGTAAAGAAGCACTTTTCCATGGTAGTGATGATTTTAACTTCGGCTGCTTCAAGATAGCAGATACATTATTATTACTATTGCTAACAGCAGGAGAAACTTGCCAGCCCCAAATTTTGGCAAAGCCTAAAACTACCACTGACAAACTGGTTAAAATTTTCAATATGTGATTATTCATATTCACAGTCACTATAAAATCAAACCTGAAGCCGAACCCTAGACCAACTTCATAAACCAAAAAAATATACTTATATTTATTCTTTGATAGAAATATATTCATCTATCAATTAATTCAATAATATCTCGGAATAATTTCCAAGACTTAGGCATATTCTTTACAAGTATTTTATATTGACTTTATTCGGAATTATTATTCTCTAAACAATTAAAAAAGAGATATTTGCCATATTTTCATAGTTTTATCTCTGGCGGAGCTAATGAGTATATTTCCATTCCTATTAAAAGCAAGAGATTCGACTTTTCCAGAATGTCCTCTTAAGGTATTCAAAAGTTCCCCAGTGTTTAAATTCCATAATTTTATTGTGTTGTCGCTACTACCTGAAGCGAGAAGATTGTTTTGAAAGCCAATGGCAGTAGAGGTTATAGGTTGGGAATGTCCTTCAAAAGTTCGTATTTTATCTCCAGTAACTGGATTCCATATACTTATAGAGTTATTGTGATTAGCAATTACTGAGTCATTAGCTGTAATTCCAGCTATTTTAACAAAATTAATAGAAGAAATATTACTAGAGCTTTTTAATAAATTACGTATCAACTGGTATGACTTTAGATTCCAAAGTTTAATAGTACCGTCAAAGCTACCACTAGCAAGCATCTTACCTGTAGAGTCAAAAGCAAGGGAACTAACGCGAGCGTTATGGCTGTTAAAACTAACTATATTTTCACCAGTATTAAGATTCCATAACTTAATCAGATTGTCATCGCCTCCAGAAGCGAGTATCTTACCATCAGGACTAATAGCTAAAGCATGAACCGATTGCTTATGTCCTTTTAAGGTGCGAATTTCTTGTCCCGTAGCCAGATTCCATATTTTAATAGTTTTATCTTCGCTACCACTGGCAAATTTTGTACCTTCAGGATTAATCGCGACAACGTTAACTTTGGCATTGTGAGCGTTGAAAACAGATATTTCCTGCCCCGTTACCAAACTCCATAGTTTGATCCCAAAAACACTATTTGCCAAAACTGTCTTGCTATCAGGGCTAATAGCAAGGGATGACACCGAATCATAAGCTAAATGAAAGGTATCGGTTACAGCCAGTTTCTGCTTATTCGATAAAGGTTGGTTAAGAATTCTTTCAGTTTTAGCTGCCGGTTGATTATTTGTATCGTTACGAATTTGGGTTTCGCGAGTTTTCCAATACCAAATTTCTCCTACAATAAATACGGTTATGGCTGCCAATGCCAGCAATATTTTTTTGAATTTTGCGTACCTATTTACTGAAAATATTTCGGTTGGTGGTAATACTAATTCGTCCGTTTCTGCTAAAGGTGGTAAAACAACTGGATATTTTTGCAGTTCTTTCAAATCTGCAATTACTTCTACAGCAGATTTGTAGCGGTGTTCTACATCTTTTTTCAATAATTTATCAATAATATGAGCAAGTTCGTCGCTAATTGGATAATTTAAATATTGTTCCCAATTACTCATCCAGCCATAACCATGCTCAGTCCATAATTGAAAAGGTGAGATACCAGTCATTAAATGAAAACAGGTAGCCCCAACACTAAACAAATCGCTTGCAGGATAAGCTAAACCATCTCTAATTTGTTCTATTGCTGAGTAGCCATGAGAACCTATGGAAGTTCCTACTTTCAATTTGAGTTTTGGCTTTAATTCTTTAGAAGAGCCAAAATCAATTAGTACCAAATTTCCCGCTAACTCTTGAGGAGAAGTGCGACGAATAATATTTTGGGGTTTAATATCTCGATGAACGACTCCCCTTTCATGAACAAAATGAAGAACTGGTAATAAATTTAATAAAAATTCTCTAACTTCTTTTTCGCTATAACACCGCAGCCAAATATCGCCTTGACGGCGATTTTCTAATTCTTCGAGTAAATTTTCTCCGTCAATAAATTGCTGTACTAGATACAGACAGCTATCTTGTTCAAAATAAGCCAGAAGTTTAGGAATCTGAGGATTTTCTCCTAGTTCTTGTAGTCTTTGCGCTTCTTTTTCAAATAGCTCTACTGCTTTCTTTAGCGCCCAATTTCCTTCAATTCTAGGTGCTAACTGCTTGATAACACAAGGTTCATTTAATTTGTCTGAATCTTGAGCCAAATAAGTTTTTCCAAATCCACCTTCCTGTGAAAGCACCCGGATAACTCGAAACCGATTTCGTAATAATGGAAGTAAAGGTACCCCGCAGCTAGCGCAAACTTTTGACGATTTATCATTGAGGGGATTTAGGCAATCGGGATTTAGGCAGCAGATCATCATTTAATTCGGGCAACTGCGTGATAGTTTATGCTAACAAAAGCCCCAATTTTTCTTTATAATAGAAAAATTATTTCATTATTATACAAAAATCTCTGTAGAAAAATATTTAAATTCGATTAATTAAATCATTTTTCGTATAATGTAATCAAGTTTACTGAGAATAGTGTATTAACAAAAACTATATGTATTTAAACTAAAAGTTTTTTCAGATTATAAAATAAATAGTCTACCTAAAATAATTTACCTAAATGAGTTTGTAGATGAATGTTACATTTTAATCTAGTTATGCCATTGATGAATAATGTTTGTAACTACGTCGCGATTTTCTTGCATTTATCTTAGCTTTCCATTCACGAATAGCGATTGCAGTTCGCGTAAATGGGGGAACATAACTATAGTAATTATCTTCAAAGCTATTAGTTTTAGTTGGCTTCTTTTTCTCTTTTAAAGGTTGAATGCTCAAGCAATTGTTTAGGTGAGGTAAATGGGATTCTATACCCAGGGCAAACATGACCTCAGAAGCAGAGCTAAAGCGTTCTTTTACGCTAACTTTCAGCATTTTGTTGAGAATAGAACCAAAATGTTCGCTTACCGTCAGTTGTTTTTGCCAGCAGATTTCACCCGTATTTGTGTCGTAATCAAATTCCAAGGGTGCTTTGCCGCTAAGCAAATAAAGGCTGGTAACACCTAATGCATAAATATCGCTACTGTAAACTGGACGCAGAGAAAACTGCTCTGGAGGAGCAAATCCCATAGTGCCGACAAAATTTGTGGTAGCAGTTTTATCCGCAAGCTCGCTAGCTTTGGCTAACTCTTCTCTAACTGCACCAAAATCAATTAAAACCAAACGTCCATCATCATCGCATCGGAGTAAATTTTGTGGTTTGATATCGCGGTGAATCACATGATTTTTATGAATATACTGTAAAACTGGAAGAATTTCTTGTAAAAACTTCTTTACTGCATCTTCACTCAAAACACCACTACGTCTAACCTCCCGAGTTAAAGTACAGCCACGGACATATTCTTGAACCAGAAAAAATTCTCCTCCCACTTCAAAATAATCCAAAAGCATAGGAATTTGAGAATGATTCCCGAGTTGACCTAAAGTTTTAGCTTCTTTTTCAAAACGTTCTTTTGCCTTTGCCCAACTTTTAGGACTGCTAACTTTAGGGCAAAGCTGTTTAATAACGCATAAAGGATTTCCTGGTAAAGTTACATTTCGAGCCAAAAAAGTGACTCCGAATCCTCCTCTACCTAAAATACGTAAGATTGCATATCGTTCGCGAAATAAAGTTTTGGAACCACATAATTGCCCTAATTTAGTATTCATCAAAAGGTCTGAATGAAAATTTGATACTTTTCGAGAAAAACGATTCATTATAGTAAACAATATTATTTACATTGTGACATTGCGACTCCGCGATTTTTTCAATGTAACTACTATCAGTATTTGTCGCCAGTATAATTACCGTATCTTTGCAAAAACCTAATTTTTCTCTAATTTTTCTCTAACTTTTCCTTGAATACTCCGGATAGAAATTGCGAAGGGGAGGGGGAAACAGTTAACAGTTAACAGTGAGCAGTGAGCAGTTATGGGTAGTAAGTAGTAAGTAGCAAGTTAGAAATTTCCAACTACCAATGCCCAATGCCCAATGCCCAATACCCAATACCCAATTACCTATTCCCAATGACCAATTACTTATTACTCAATAGCGATTAATCCGTTTTCTGGTAAATAAGTGCGAAAATTTCCTTTTTCGGAAAGTACTAACAAAAGTCTAATCGCAGATTCGGGAGGTTGCCGCAAATCTTGCCACGGTACTGCAACTTCCAGACAAGTATTCAAAGCTGCTTGAGCGTGAGTTTCCCGAGAAAACCATTGGCTATATTCACCAGCTTGCTGAAATTTAATTGAGCGTGTTGAAAAATTTATTTGCAAATGATGGTGAAATAAATAATTAACTGGTGCTGTATCCGGCGTGTTTACTATCGGTGAACTACCGTTGTGCATGATTTTATTTGGATAAAACCACAGCAGGTTTAACTCAGAAGCTAAATCTTTTCCTGGCACGATTCCAGTTTTGAAATCCATGCGTAAATAAAAATTAGATTGGTCTAAGCCGTACCACAACCTTTGTATCGGGCTGCTGCTGTGCATAGTTCCTCGGGCACCGCCTATTTCTAAACGCCCCGCTTTTTCCCAACCTTGTTCCTCGGCACTTCCATTAATTGCTGGATGAATAAATCCAGTTGCTCTACGATCGGTTTGCGCTTCGTGGATTTCTAAAGGTTGATTTAAATAAGTTGGTATGGGTTCGTTCAATGCTCGGTAAATTCCCCGCAAATGCAAGCGGAATAATTGGTCAAAAATAGCATCTTGATTCGATGAATGACCTTCTCCGAACCACCAGAACCAGTCGGAACCCTCGGCAGCGTATAAAGCTTCCCAGACAGCGGGGTTGTTTTCTTCAGTTGCTTCTGGATGATTTGCTAATGTTTGTCTGGCTTGAGTTAAGTAGTCCCAAGCTCTATTTTTTACCGGGTCGCCAATCCAAGTTGTAAAGCTGCCATCGACCCAAGAACCACTGTGTAATTGCTCGCCTTTCATTGTAGCTTGAGCGGGAAACTGTTCCAAAAATTCGGAAACCGTGACTAGTTTTAACTCCGGTTCTTTACTAAAGCCTTCGTATAAAGCTTCTAAGAAAGGTTTACCATCTTGTTCGTAGAATTCCCAACAGTTTTCGCCATCTAAAGCAATAGTAACTAACCAAGGTTGTTCGCTTTGACTGTGTTGCTGCATTTGAGCAATTTTGTGCAATCTTGCGATTAAATCTTGTGCAGCATCTTGAGGAGGCATTCCACTATAGGTAAAACCAACTAAATCGGATAAAGCATGGTCGCGAAAAACAATTGATAAATCCCCTTTATCCGTTTGCAAGCGGTAAGGACGATAAAGTAAATCCGGTTGTTGGATATTCCCTACTTCATCTCGGTGGAAAAACTGCTGTAAACTCCATCCTAAAACTGCTTCATCCGAGCATATCCACTCAAATCCCTGTTCCACGATATACGGTAAAACAGCCGGACTAACCGATTGTTCTGATGGCCATAACCCACGAGGTTTTCGTTTGAATCTATCTTTATAAAACTCCCATCCCTTACTTAGGTGACGGGGAATGTCTTCAGCCCAAGAAAAACGATATCGCGGTAAATTCATATTGGGTACTGCGACTCTACCCACATCAGTATCCGCGAGCAAAGGTAAAATCGGATGCGTATAAGGAGTAGTCATCACCTCTAACTGTCCTGCTTCCTGCATCTGCCGATGTTGCGGTATGATTTTACCTAATATTTCTCGCTGCTTCGAGTAAATACGCTGGCGATCGCTCAAGCTAAAATCTTTGCCCTGCTTCAACCAAGCGGCTATTTCCCCATCATCCCAAAACAGCGGATCGATCCAAGCCAAATTATGCCAAGCCAATAAATCGCTGTAATCTTGTAAACTCCAATTAGCCAAACACCAAGCTTCTCCCTTTTCCTGACGAATTTGATAAAGTTCGCTGTAGCGGGGATGGGGTTGAATTAAAGTATCGTAATTAGCGTCAAAAAAATGTTCGAGAATAAATTCTAACTGTCCGCTCGTTAGTTGTTCTGTAGGGGTTAAACTAACTTCTAAATAAGGATCGAAAGCAGTACCGGCAATATAATCTTCTAGCTGCAATATTAGCGATGGTACCAAATTAACGGTTTGATGCAGTTTCGGGTAGCGTTCCAACATCAAAATCAAATCTAAATAATCCTTGGTACCATGTAGTCTTACCCAAGGTAAGCGGTATCTTCCAGTACTAAGATACGAAGAACTACCTCCTTCAGGAGACTTATATAAAGGTTGATGTTGATGCCAAATAAAAGCAATATGCAGGGGTTGAGACATAAACGAGTGAGGAGTTAAGAGTTAGGAGTTAGGAATTAGGATAATGGTAAACAAATCCTAATTCCCAACTTTAATTTCTACACCACTTGTTCCACTTCTGCAATTTCAGGAATCATTTCTCTAAGTCGGCGTTCGATACCCATTCTTAGAGTCATAGCGGAACTAGGACAAGAACCGCAGGCACCTTGTAAACGTAGTTTAACAACAGGGCCATCAAGTTCTACAAGTTCCACATTGCCGCCATCAGACATTAAATATGGGCGCAATTCATCAAGAACCGTTTCTACATTTTTATTTGTTAATTCCATTATCCTTTTAGACCTCTGTTAAGCGACAAAGTTTGTTTTTCACAGCTTGTAATTACATACTAGACCAATTGCGTCGGGGAAAGGGGGAGACAAGGGAACAAGGAGACAAGGGAAAATAAATTATTAACTTATTACTTGCTACTTGCTGCTGATAACTATACTCAATACCCCATATCTCATGCCTAATTGCCAATTATTTAAACTATCGCTGGTTTTAATAGCCTAATATTGGAATAGCTAAACTCGGTTGTAGTATTTTGACCATCAATACAATCTTGTACCACCTGCTTGGTCATTAGATAATATTTGTCTACCTTTTCATAGGAATCTTGAAATTTGAGAATGCTTTGAACTTGATTTGTTGCAACATCGCGAAAAACAGCGTCGTAACGACTAGCAACATAACCTTCCCCCGTATCTAAGTTTTCGTGGGTATCAATCGTAAAAGCCGTATTACCCTTTACCCGAGTTACTTGACAAATTTCTTTTCCTCGGATTTTGTAGCTAGAATCAAGAGAATCACCCTTCACAACAATTGAAACTAATTGTGAATCATCTGGTGAGCCTTTGATAAACTGATGATTCCCGTGAGAATCTTTAAAAGTAGTAGGTTTGCGGTGAGTAACAACATCCCATAATTGGATGTATACACCTTCTTCCACTTGCTTGTCGTCAATTCCAGTTACTTCTACACTCAAGTCACGGTGAATAAATATTTTACCCGTGTAAACTCCTTGCCCCTGCTTTAGCTGCACATCAGCGCTGTAACCGGGAAAGTTTTCGTCCCAAGTATAACGACTGTTGTAAGCGTCTTTAAATAACTCTTCTGCTGTTTTTGAAGTTTTCATGAAATCACTTGAACTTCACCTTCCCTAGTTTAGCGAATTGAACATCTATAAGCTAAATAGCCCTCTGTGGAGATAAGTCGGGCTGTCAAAACAAAGCCTACCTGCTCTCGGCTTGATTCGCCACATTTTAAGAAATAAATGATATTCGGTTTATTTATAATCAGGAATGGCCGCAGTTGTCACAAAGCTTGGGTGGTGCGTGACACTACAAAGCTTATTACTACCTTGATAATCAGTCAAATTGTCACAGCACCCTACAAGAAAAATATGCCAGTTGCGGCCATTCCTAATAATATGACTTAGAACAGCATTATTAAATCTAATAGCAACCATATGTGCAATCAATATATTAAGGCTACGATTAAATAGCTTACCGTTAAGGTGATTTTTATTTACAGCATATTTAGTTTTTAGGACTTACGCAAAAATCACGCAACTACGTTATTACGAGCGGCCGCGAAACTGAATACTTTGCCAAAATGCTGAGATTTGCAATCGCGCAACATATCACAAGAGTTTCGTTGCGCTGATTTGATTTGTTCAAAATTAAAGCTAGATTTCTATATCGCAATTACGGTTGTACAAAATCAGGATTTACGCAATTGTCGCAAGACTCGGATGGTGCATGACATCACAAGTCTTATTATTACTTTGAAAATTGATTTAAATGTCACAGCACCCGACAGTAAAATGTGCGAGATGTGTAAGTCTTAAAAATTATAAAAAGCAGCTATAAATGTAGAAAAAGTAGAAGAATAAGCATGAATATTAAGAGAAAAGTTAGGAATCGTTTCCCTCTTAATTAAAGCAAGATTAAATATTTTTATCTATTTTTTTTACTATCATAGAATAACAAGACAATATTTTTTGTTTACTAATATAGTATTATTGATTTTACTAGATTTTATATTTATCTAATTTTGATTAATTTTATATCTCTTTATAAATAATTATTTTCATCATAAATTTTGTGATTTACTCATCAAAGTCATATATATATGTATAAATGGAAAATATAACATATTATCTTAAATGTCAATATAGAACTTTACTTTACTAGTTATGCCTTTTAAGGTAATAGTTGCGTTCGCAGTTTACAAAATTACTTTTTAAAGTATTTTATATAGCAAATATAAATCAAACATACATAATATGGTAGATAAAAGGATATTGAAAATACAACTAGTCTTATATCCAAAGGATAAAAGTAGCGTATTTTTTACTTTGAATAGAGTTTATAAGAACTTTATTAAAACATACATTTCTTGATATTAATTACATATTATAAAAATATATATAGTGATAAATTTATTGGTGCATAGCGCGTTATGAATTTGTGAATCAAGGGTGTTGTATTAAAGTTCGGGTAAATTGTTGAAAATTCGCACCTTATTAAGAAAGTATCGAAGTTGATCGTTATTGAAAATCCTATTTCATATTGTGTTCCTTATAGGATTGAATTTTAGGCAAGGCTACGCTTTCAAACTTCAGTGGCTCAGGTTAGACATCTTGTTTCTACTTTGAAAATACTTCACCTTAATAAGGTGCACTGCGACATCTTTATGAAGGTCAAGTCGTAAAAATAAACTTATACATACATATAGCAGGTTCTAAGCATGACTCTATCTGCACGAAGAAAGCTTGTTCTACCATCTGCGATCGCTTGCATAGCTGTATTTGCAGCAATGACTGTACCGCTTGCTATCTTTGGCGATAAGCAAGTGAGAATCAACATTGAAGAAGAATCTTTCTTCTATGGCAGATTGCGAGATGTAGCCGCACCTTATGTTCTACTGGCAACTGTATTAAGTTGTGGTACGGGAATATCAGTTGCAGCTTTAATCGGATGGCAGCAAACTACTCAAAAATCTTTGAACTGTAAAAACGAACTATCTAAACTTAAGGTTCATTTGCAAGACAAGGAAGAATTGATTGAACAATTTAAGTTTTCCGATTCTCGCTTGCAAGTTTCAGGACTCACTAGCTTTTTAAACGGACAGAATTCTCAAGAGGTAGCACCTCAACCAGTTGTGGTCACAAATTCGGAGTCTGTATCTAAGTTAAATGCGAATAAATCAGTTGATGCTGCTTACTTTAGTGCAAATACCCAAGATGTGGCAGAAGACTTTTCTGATTCTCTTCCAAATGACATAAGTTCGCAAACAAGCAACAACACCATTAACTCAAATGCTCAAGATAGTCTTGTAAACGAAGCTAATGTGAATGAGCATTCCGAAATCGAAGCATTGCAGCAGCAAATGAAGGATATGATGAGTCGAATTGAGCAACTGCAAACCAAGACTAAATCTGTACCGATTCAAGACTTAACAGAAAAAGCGCCTGAAAATGTTCAAGCTTATTATAGTTCAGCAGATTAATAAGCAAAAAAATATAGGATAAGCAGTCGGGGCGGAAGTGGGATAGAAGCTTTATGCTTTTAAGATACATGCCTCAACATGAATGTGGCGGACTACTAGTACTCCACCAGATTAATTATGAGCATTGTATGGAAAACATAAAAAATTATTCCACCCTCTCCTGCCCCTCTCACACGTCCATTGTGGTTTGGTGGAGTGTTAGAGATAAGTCTGGGTATGGATTTATTCTTTTGTGGGTGCCATTAATCTCTTGAATTATTGCAAAGAAAGCAGCAAGTCGCTAATCAAAGCAACTTGCTTGTATGTTTATGCTGGTTAATATCTCTATATCTCTAACGAAGTTGTTGAGAAGCTTTTAGAGGAGTATTGCTGTCTGGTTTAATTTCCGTTGCTGGTGGTAAGGAGCCTGTAAAGCTTGGCAGTTGTTTATTCAAAAGATATCTATTACCCCAATCATCATTCACCTGCTTTGATTTTGAAAGCGATGAAATATTTTTAATAGTAGCAGCAGGTATAGATAAAGTTTTTGTTGCTTGAACAAACTTTTCCCCACTATTAGTTACACGAACTAGTTTTCCTTGGGGTTGTTGAATTTTTGTTGGAGGCTTTTCTAAAGCTTTATTATCCGACCTCTGCCATTGAGAAACAGGATTAAATGTGGCTATAAAAGAAACTTTATCTTCTGGTTTAAACTGCGGCATGTAACTATCATTTTGCCAGCTTTCTCTCGATATACCATCAGCACTTTTATGAGAAATATTTAGTTCTGCCTGCCATTCTCCGGATTTTACTTCTACGTTTTTGCGGTCTAAAATTGAACGGGTAATATTGGCACTATTATTAATGAATGGTGCTGTTTCGGCGTTTGTATTCACCAATCCTCGAACTGCTATAACCTTTATTATACTGTTATCTGGTAAATTTGTCTTACCGGATACTTTGTATTTTGAACTGCTTTCAATTGGTTGTACGTTCATATTTTTTATTTGTACTTCGTCTGCATTTTGGAAAGTACATCCGGAACTAAAAGTAATTGCCGAGATAACAGCCATATTCACAAAAAAAGATGGTTTTTTCACTATCTGAGATGGCTGTAAAAATTTTAAATTCAACATTCGGGTAATAGCCTTTTTTTGGTTTGAAATTATCGGTCACTTTATTTATGAAAAAAATCTATCTAAAAATCAAGTAAGTTTTTACAAATAATGAAAAATAAATTACTTGATCTATAAAGATAATGCTTGTAAAGTATGTTCAAACTTCACCAGTATTTATTATTTATCTCTATTTTTAGAGTAGTGATTAATACTTATTTGTACTGTAATATTAATGAGTCGAAATATATTGAATCCTTCCAAATATATCAATCGCAAACCTAGCTCTAAGGTTTATACGCTGCTTTATTCAGTCTCATTTTTAGTTTTGTGGATGGTGGCATTTAGCGGTTCGGCTACCGCGCAGGTTGAGTCTCCGCAGGAAGACAGTATTCAGGATTTAGAGAATAGTTTTATTGAACAAATGAAAACCCCTGGAGGAACTCCTGAGAAAACACCTCCTGCGAATACAAGCGAGCCACTCTCGGCGAGAGTTACTTTACCGGTACTAACAGCACAGGATATATCTCAACTTCAACCAGACTTAGTTGCTAATTCTGATAGCTGTAATGCCCAGAGCTATTGTCAACAAGTAAAACCAGTTAGTGAGACTAAAGCTTCGGAACTCACTTTTAATCAACTACTCAATCCTTTACCCCAAGAAGAATCAGCGGACAATAGCGAAGTACAGGAATTTGCGGCTCCCGAAGTTGCCAATGCAGTTAATGCCCGAACTTACATTGCTCCTTTACCTCCACTCCCAGGAACTCAGAGGCAACCACAACTAAATAATAGTGTTGAATCTCAACCGACTTTTAACCAATTACTTTATTCATCCCCAAACCAAACTTCAGCTGAGGTAAAGCCAACATTAAGCAATAACCCATTACTAAGTTCACCCGAATTTGCATCCACGGTTAATAAAAAATCTCAACCAGTCTTTAATCAAGCTGCCAACAAGCAACTACCAGAATTACCATCACCTACAACTCAAAGGAATTCAGTCGCTCAGCAAATCGAGCCAAAGCCAATTCCTCAACAGCCTACTGCTGTTATCCGCAAGTCTCCTGTAGGAGAGCCATCTTTAACCCTCCAAGGTGTCTATGTAACTCAGGGTGATGATACCTCAGCAAGGGCAAGAGTAACAGGAATTTATCCCTTGACTCCTCAAGCTGTATTCGGTGCCACTTTAGATATGACTAGTGAAGGTAGTACCTTTGACGATTCCCGTAATGAAGGCTTGAATATCAACGAACTGTATTTCGCAACTTCTTTGGCGGGATTGCCTAACTTACGCTTTGTTATCGGGCAAATGGATCTAACTTCATATTTTGACCGAAATAGCTTCGCGAAAGATGGAGCAAGCCAGTTTTTTAATCCGGTTTTTCAAACAAATCCAGCATTGTCTTCTACAGGTATTGCTTCAAGCCCTGGTATGTTAGTTAATTGGAATGTCACCGATAAGGTGGCAGCCAAAGCTGCAATATTCTCTTCTTCCCAGGCACTTAGTGATTTTAGTTTGGATGGATTTGCAGGTGAAATTGGCATCCGTCACGGTAATGCGATTATTCGCGGCACTTATGCCACAGCTAGGGATGCAGGCAATCGGGATTCATTCGGCGAAAGCTTTGGAATTGCCAGAGGAAATAATCAATTTGGACCTTTAGAAGAGGATAGAGAAGAATCATATGGAATAAACGCTGAAGTATTTATTCCAGAGATGAAATTAGGCTTATTTGGACGCTACGGACGCTACGAGAACCGAGATTTAGGAGAAGGTGCCCAAACTTATTCATTAGGATTAAGTTTCTTGGATTTGCTTACGCCAGATGACAGGTTGGGTTTAGCTTACGGACGCGCTCTTTCTAACGACAGTCTCCGCACGGGAAAACAGCCAGATGTAGTAGAACTTTTTTATGACTTTAAATTCCTTCCCAATCTCCGCGTAGGCTTATCCTTCCAAGGAAGAGACAGTTTCGACGAATCCGTTTTGGGTATAAGGGTGAAATCTGAATTTGATATTACTCCAAATAGGAGAAAATCTCGATGAGTAAAGAACTAGAAATCTTAAATAAAATCACAAATAATTTGTATCCGGTGCAGAACAAGAACGCGAAAAACAAAAATACCAAACAAATTAACCAGTGGTTGATTGTTCCTTTTTACTGCTTGCTGACAACTTCTTTGGTAGCGGTACCCATCTTTACTAATAATGAACCCGTTCAAGCACAAAAATCTTCGTCAAGCTTGGTAAAACAAGGAAACAGACTTTTGAAGAAAGGATGGGTAGATGATGCAATCCAAGTATTTCGTCGAGCAGTCAAACGCAATCCACGTTCTTTACAGGCAAATTTAGGTTTGGCGATCGCCTATAAGCGTGCTGGAAATATTGATGCTGCCTGGGATTCTTACCAGCGTGTACTGTCTATCGATCCTAATAACCAATTAGCTCTTAAAACTATTGGTTTGTTTGGAACCTATCGTCCCCAATGGCAAGCTGGAGGTATAAAGGCTCTCAATACTTTATTAAATCTGAGTCCGAATGATTTTCAATCTCGGAGTCTAAGAGCTTTACTTTATTACTATCAAGGCAGAATCAACGATTCAGTGGCAGATTACCAGATTTTGCTGAGCAACAACCCCACGCCAGAGATTATTCTCGGGGCTGCGGAAACTTACACCTATGCTCAAAATTATCCCGAAGCACTAGAACTGTTTCAACGCTACCTTTCAACTGGCAGAAATCTTACTGCCAATGCAGCCATTGCCTACGGTAGAGCTTTGCAAAAAACTGGCAATCCCACACAAGCCATAGAGGTACTCGAAAATCAATTACGTAGTTCTAATACTTCTGATTCTTTAGCGCTTACAGCTCGGGCTGAATTATCCCAAGCTTATCTTGCTAACAATCAACAAGCTCAGGCTTTAGCTGTATTACAACCTCTGCGCGGTAGACAAGATGCGGTTTTACTATTAGCTGGTGCCTTAAACGAAATACGCAAGCGCACAAACGATTCCGCTTTAGCAGCAGAAGTAGCTGGTTTATACCAACAAGTATTAGCGGATAATCCCAATCCTTCACCTTTGTTACTGCTGCAAGTTGCCGATGTATTTTCTGGTTTACCGCAAGGAGAGAAAATAGCTCTACAGCTTTACAAGCAGGCTGCGGTAAAATTACCAAACGACAAAAGTTTGGTGTTGCGCCAATTGGCTTTAGAGAACAAGCTGGGTGTAATTAATCAAAATACTTTCGGGCGTAGATTGACTCAGGCATTACAAAACCCACCACAAGATGCAGTCGAATTACAAAAATTTGCTAGTGCTTTAGTACAAATTAATACTCGCAATCCGGAATATATTGCTGGATACCGAAGTATATTGCGAACAGGAGTAGATGCTCCTTTCCTAAATTTCCGGATTGCTCAAATGTATTTGCAGCAAAAAGATACAATTGCTTCCAGAAAAGCTTTAGCGGCTTATACAGCCACTCCTGAAGGAACAAATAATTTAGCTGCTCAGTTATTAGCAGCAGAAATTGAGTTACAGGAAGGAAATCTAGAAGCTAGTGCCAGACGCTACCAAGCTGTACTTAACACCAATCCCGATAATGATGAGATTACCAACGGTGCTTTACGAGCATTAGCGGGGCTGCGTTCGCAACAAAAGCGTTTTGATGAAGCTTTAAGTTATTACAATCAACTATTAGCTCGTCAACCGCAAAATCCTACATATCAGTTGGGACAAATTAGCATTGGCTATCAAGCTAATAAAATTAACCAACAGCAAGCAACTACAGTACTAAATAACTGGTTAGCAACTCAAAAAGCGACTTCAACACCCCCGGAATTATATAGCTTGGTGGGACAACTGCCAGCTTCGGCACGATGGGAACCTCTGTACAAATACCTTTTGCAATTGGAACCTAACAACTTACAAATCCAAGAGCGCTGGTTGCAAGTTGTGGCTCAAAGTAACCCAGCCAAAGCACAAGCATTAGTGAAACAGTTTGCAGCAGCTAACCCAAGTAATTCGACTGAAGTCGAAGGACAGTTATCTAAAGCAATAGGGGATCTGAATTTAGCAGGAGTCGCCTACGAGAAGGTTTTGAGAAATCAGCCAGATAATATGGGTGCTCTTGCGGCCTTGGGAGGAATCCGTTTTGAACAACGTCGCTACGAAGCAGCAGAGAAAATTTACTCCCAGATATTGAGGCAAAAGCCCCAAAATCGGGAAGCTAGGATGGCGATCGCCGATCTAAATGCCATTTTAGATAAACCTTTAGCTGCTCTAAATCAGATGGAGAAATTACAAATTCAGCAAATGTCTGAGGGCGTAACAGATCGAAAATTAGAAGAGAAAAAGCAGAAACTCCAAGAAGATTTTCTTCTAAGACGCGGTTTTCAACCTTTTTGGGAAGATCCAAATCGCAGAATTCGTAATTAGTAATTGTCTTTAGTAATTGTCAATGAAATGTAGCAATCGAGAGTTAATTTTTGGCAATATCCAAGGAATAATCAGATTTAGTATTCAATCAAAAATATTTAGTTTTCGCAACTTCCGCTAATACCTCATCAATCCAACTGTTTTTATGATGCGATATTTGCCATTAATAGCGGCGATAGTTAGCCAAATCGGCTTGTACTCTTGCAACTCTGGTTCTTCAGCAGTCAACTTTCCCAGCCAGAACCAGCAAACTCCGATGCCTTCATTTACTCCATTGTCAACTGACGATAATTACGACGTATTTCTTGCAGCCTTACCAAAAGAAACTCAAAATCGGGAATTATTAGCAAAAAGTTGGAGCAGCTATCGCCGGTTATTTATACAGAGCGATGGACGAGTAATTGATTTTCAAGCTAAAGATAGATCTACCAGCGAAGGTCAAGCTTATGCCATGCTCAGAGCAGTTTTAATCGATGATGCCACAACTTTTGCCAAAACTTTAAACTGGGCAGAGAATAATCTGCAACGGCAACAGAATGATAGTCTGTGGGCTTGGAAATGGGGAAGAAGGAAAGATGGTAGTTGGGGCACTATCGACAGTAACTTTGCTAGCGATGCAGATATTGATGCGATAACAGCCTTGATTTTTGCTTATAGAAAATGGCAAAATCCTCAATATCTAGAATTAGCTCGGATAAAATTACAGGACTTGTGGAAACTGTCTACTTTTACTGATAGTAGCGAGAAACGCTATTTACTACCAGGTCCTAGCGATGCGTTTGTTCCCAATTCATCTACTATTTATCTTAATCCTTCCTACCTGGCTCCCTATGCTTTTCGGATTTTTGCTCAAGTCGATCCAGAACGTGATTGGTTGAGCTTAGTAGATAGTAGTTATCAGGTGCTGGAGAAATCATTAGGGCTTTCTGGTGTGGGCTTGCCTAGCGACTGGGTAGCATTAAATCTAGAAACAGAAGAATTTTTCGCCCTCCCCGCACAAAGCAATATTCAAACTGTATACAGTTTTGATGCTTACCGCATTTGGTGGCGAATCGCTCTTGATGCTACATGGTTTAATTCATCCCAAGCAAAAAGCTATCTCCAAAAATCTACCCAACATCTTCAAAAAGAATGGCGGCAAAAATCTTACTTACTTGCAAGCATTGATTTAAAAGGAAAGCCATTAGTAGATTACGAAGCAACGTCACAATACGCAATGTTTCATGTGGCTATGAGGCTTTTAAAACCTGGTATAGCTCAAGAAATATTAGTAAAAAAAATATTACCTAAGTATCAAAAAGGAACTTGGGGAGACCGTTCGGGTTACTACACCCAAAACTTGGTTTGGTTGAGCTTATTCAATCCTTCAGATGTACCCCAAAAATTAATTCAGAAGGAATAAGAATATTTCATAAGTAGAACAGAACTACGCCAGTATTTGTACTTACACATATCAGTAAACTAATAATTACACTATCACCCAATGAAGCGACTACTTTATCTTTCCCAAGCTAGTACTCAAATATTTATCATTTTTTGTTCGCTTTTGATGTCCCCTTATTCTTCGTTAGACGCTCAAGCCGTCGCACAAGAAAGCTTTATAGCTCAAGCAGATACTTCAGATGTAGACGAAGATACAGATGCTACTTCTGAGACTGCGACTTCCGGGAAGACGATAACTCATAACTTAGAATTTAATCGCGCTCCGATTGTAGGTAATCGGATGCGCCTGCGAGGAATTTATTCTGAAGGTCGTTTGGGCTTTACTCGTCCCCGTGGTTGGAATATAGGAAATGTAAAAGCTTCGATTCGCTTTCAACATTCACCCGCACTTTACGCTAACCGTTCTAACTTGACCGTTTTGGTTAACGATACAGCTGTCGGTAGCGTACCTCTTAACCGTAAAAATTCACAAATTGGCGAACTACTGGTAAATATTCCGCCAAAATTACTTCAAGATTATAACGAACTAAAAATAGTTGCTCAACAAAATAATTCGGAAATTTGTACGAATCCCAACGATCCCAATCTTTGGACGGAGATTCTGCCTGATTCCAAATTAGTTTTTAATTTTCAACGAAAGTCAGTTGCAGAAAATTTCAGCCGTTATCCTTATCCCATTTTTGACAAGCTGGGTTTAGAAGCTAGTAAAATCAATTATCTACAGCCAACTAACGTCGATCCAACATGGTTAACCGCAGCATCAAGACTGCAAGCTTCTTTGGGTAGAAAGGCTGATTTCCGTTCTTTAGATGCTGATTTAGTAACCGATATTACAAAGGTTAAGTCCAACGAAAAAGTAGTAATTATCGGTACTCCCCAAGAACAACCAGCTTTAGCGGAAATAGATTTACCAATTACAGTCGAAGGAAATAAAATCCTCAATAAAGAACAAACCGTGGTACCGGATGACCGGGGAGTTCTGATAATGACTACCACCGAAAGCGGCTCTCCCGTATTAATTGCTACTGGTAACGGCAAAGAGGGAGTGGAGAAAGCTATTAAGTTTTTGGTACAGTCGGATACCAGCAAAATGGGTAGCGGTCAAGTTGTCGTTGTTGATAAAGTTCCAGAATTACCAACTCCTGGAGAACGCCAATGGCCTCGTTATTTACCCGAGAAAAACTCTTTTCAGTTGAGCGAGATTACCGCTGAAAACGAAGAGAAATTTAAAGATGTCACGGTGCGAGGAGCGGGAGCGCCAGCAGTAGAAATTGATTTTCGAGCCTTGCCAGACGACCGTTTTTTACGCGGTAGTTCTATGAATTTAGTCTACAGCTACGGTCCTCAACTCAACCCCAGAACTTCTGCTGTTGAAGTATTGCTAGATGGAAACTTCATTGGTGGCGAACGTTTATCTTCAGAATCCGGAGAGACTCGTAAAAATCTCAAAGTTGATTTACCTCCTAAATTAATTAAACCCAATTCCAAAATTGAAGTATTCTTCCGCATGAATGCGAGAGAACCTTTTAATAACGAAAGCTGTATTTATGCCCCCGACCAACAATTAACGGGTACGCTGCATAACGAAACTAGCTTTGACCTCAAGCGCGAAACCTCTGCGACATTACCAAATCTAGAGTTGCTGCAATTTGGATTTCCTTTTGCATCTCCCCAAGATTTATCCCAAACAACAATCGTTGTTCCTAAAAATCCTTCTAAAACGAATGTATTAACTTTGTTGGAGTTTAGCGAACGTTTAGGTCGTCTTTCTCAAGCTCCTTCGGTAAAACTCGATGTTTATACCCCCGATACATTGTCTAATGATGAGTCAGCCAAAAATAATCATATCGTTGCAATTGGCACCCAAAATAATTTTCCCATCTCAGAAGCTCTCGAAAAGAGTCAAGGATTAAATTTGAGCCAGTCATTCTTCCGCTTATTTGGCAACGAACAAGACAAAGAGCAGGTAAAGCTGCAAATTCCTCAAGATTCCCAAGGCATGATTAAGCAAATTATTTCTCCTTGGAATAACGATCGCGTAGTCTTGGCTTTGACTGCTCAAACTGAATCAGGCTTGGATAGAGTCAGACAAGTTTTAGATCGCGATGCTTGGTTCTTCCAGTTAAAACAAGACACCGTATTAATTAGCAGCGATGAAAAAGAGCCAAATGCTTATGATGACAATGCATTTGAATTGAGCTTTTTCAACAATGCTCCTAAGACTCGTCGGCTAGACAACAGTAATGCACTAAGCAAGACTTCTCAAATGTTTCAAGAAAATTGGCTGTTCATACCCGTGGGTATTGTCGGTTTAGCCTTGATACTTTACGGCATTGTTCAGCTATATCTGAAGCGCTTAAATGTCAAGGATAAAACGTAGTATTTTCGTCAGGCTGTCTGCCCTTGACATTTATCTTGCTCGTTAGCGAATAACACGGAGCATCCACTCGGGGTTGCAAACCCCGAGTTAATAGCTCAAATCCTATAAATAGGACTGAAATCTAAACCATCAAAACTAATAAAAAGAAGTCTAGTACTTTATTTGCTGAATTTTGGCGCACTCTAATCTTCGTTTCAGTATTGAAGATACTTTACCGCAGACAAATATTTGGTAGAGATACAGCAATAAATCTCTATCAACCAGTTTCTTCTCCTTTCTTATATCTTTTCTATTCAATTATTAAATAGAAAAAGAATTTGCACTTGCTTGTGCAATAGCTATTATTTTTGCCTTTGTTTCATCTTCTGGGTGAAATATACACAATTACATAAAGTCAAAATACTAAATTAAAGATGTCCTATTCATCAAACACCGAGCCTAGAAAAAAACGTAACTTATTTAATCCAGGTGTGTGGTTAACTGACCTGACACCAAGATTTTTTGACCGCTCTTTAGATAAATTAGGTCTAAAAAGCTTCAAATGGTTAACAGTTTTAATACTATTGATTTCAGCACCTTTAATTATTTCGCCCGTCGAATTGTGGCAGCAAGGGGCGATCGCCTTATTTCTAATTATTATCGGTCAACTAGTTGTAAGAGCAGAAAAAAACGAACCATCTAAAGAAATTACCCACTATTACCATTTGTTCATGGTGTGGCTAAGTTTGGTAACTACTATGCGTTACCTCTTCTACCGCACTTCTTATACTTTGAATTTTGATACCTGGGTTAACAGTATTGCCTGTGTTGTTTTATTAACGGCTGAACTTTACGCGATATTGACCCTAGTACTGGCATATTTCCAAACTTTACAATTCAAAGAACGCAAGCCGGTAAATTTAACTCAGATACCAGTAGACGAATGGTTCAACGTTGATATTTATATTCCTACCTACAACGAGGATGTTAGCATTGTTCGTAAAACTGCATTAGCAGCTAAGAAATGTGAATATGCTCGCGGCAAGAAAAAAGTTTATATTCTTGATGATGGTCGTCCTGAAAGATACAAAGCAAGTGACCCCCGCCGAGAAAAATTTCGTGCTAGACGGGAAGAATTGAAACAAATGTGTGCCGAACTCGGCTGCATTCATCTAACTCGGGATAATAACAACCATGCCAAAGCAGGTAATATCAATCATGCTTTTGGTAAGACAGATGGCGACTTGGTATTAATTTTAGACTGCGACCATATTCCATCGCGTCAATTTCTGGTGCATACAGTCGGCTTTTTCTATGACCCCAAAGTTTCTTTTGTTCAGACTCCTCACTGGTTTTACAATCCCGATCCCTTCGAGCGCAATTTGCTGACAAAAGGTAAAATCCCCGTCAATAACGAACTGTTTTATAAAGTAATCCAAAAAGGTAATGACTTTTGGAATGCTTCATTTTTCTGTGGTTCTGCGGCAGTAATTCGTAAATCTCATGCCTTAGAAATTGGCGGAATTGCGGTAGAAACAGTAACAGAAGATTGTCATACAGCACTAAGACTGCATTCGCGGGGCTATAAATCTGTCTACTACGACAAAATTATGGTTGCGGGATTAGCTCCCGAAACTTATCCTGCTTATTTAGGTCAGCAAATACGCTGGGCTAGAGGCATGGCTCAGATTCTGCGTCTTGAAAATCCGCTGTTTAACCCAAAACTGAAATTAACAATTCCCCAAAGAATTTGTTACTTTAGCGCTACTTCCCACTTTTTGTATGGTTTCCCTCGCATAGTATACGCAATCATTCCCACACTGTTTTTACTCTTCGGTGTCAACCCAGTTGAAGGTTTGGGTTTAGAAACTCTTGCTTATGCAATCCCCCATATTACTCTTTCTCTAAGTACTAACTACATCATTCACAAACGCGCTCGCTTTAGTTTCTGGAATGAGGTGTTTGAATTTGTCATGTCTTTTCAGGTGGGATGGGTGACATTACTGGCGTTAATCAATCCCAAACTAGGTTCTTTTAACGTTACCGATAAAGGTGTAAACGTTACTGAAAGAAGCTTTGATTGGAAATCAATGCTAGGTTTGATAATTGTTACGGTATTTGTAGTCCTAGCTTTAATTGCCGTTCCTTTCTGGGCATTGCTTCGTCCAGAAGATTGGGAAGCTGTGTTGGTAAACACCCTATGGTGTGTGTTAAACCTCACCTTACTAGTAAGTGCTTTACTCGTTGCTTACGAGCAACCGCAAATCCGTAGAGAACACCGCTTAGAACGTCGTCTTCCCGTTGAACTTTCGGGCAATAAGCAAACTATTATCGGCGAAACAATAAATATTTCTGAAAGCGGTGCTTTGATAGCTTTCAATTCTCAGCTAAATTTACCGGATGAGATAGACATCGAAATAAAAGGAGATTTTTCCAGAAAAGTATCTCTTACCGCAAGAATTATGAGATTATCTCCTATCAGCAAAATAAGAAGCCATCTTGCAGTTGATTTTATAAACCTGACTCAATCACAAAAAGATGACCTCAGCTTGATTTTGTATTGCGATGTTAAAGAATGGTATTCTCAAAAACGTAAAGTTACAGACCGACCGGTTGCTTCTCTTGGATTCATCTCTACTAGCTTGTTGCGCTCCTTGCAAGATATTCAACTAACCAAACACAAACAGATACGCAAACAAGTACATGCATTTGGTGAATTATATTTAGACGGCGATCGCTTCACCGGAGTCACTACTGAATTAGGAGTAACGGGATTACGGTTGGAATTAGATAGTACCCAAGCAAAATCTTCTAGTAAAGTACTTGGTCAAAATGATTTTTACAATATACAAGCTGCTCAACCAGCAGTAGGTTTACTTTTAAGTAAAGACAAGAAAATCGACATTTCACAATCTGGTCGATTTATTGCCGAAGTTGATACTTTAGAAAAAGATGGAACCGGCAAAATCACCATCAACCTAAGATTCCCCGATAGGTTTAAAGAGCAACAGTTACCAAAAATCAAACAGCTTTTGGAACAACTTTAAATAAATTGGGAATGGGGCATGGGGCATGGGGCATGGGGCATTGGTAATAATTTTATTCTTCTCCCTCACTCCCTCACTCCCTCACTCCCTCTTCCCCCTCTCCCTTTGTTCACCCTTCTTCACTATCTGCACTAGAAACCATCACCGGTTGCTGGTACAGCGGAACTGTAAAGGTAACTGTGGAGCCAAGCCCTTCACCTAAGCTGTAAAAATGAACTTCGCCACCCATCGCTTCGACTAATTTTTGAGATATGGTTAATCCCAGCCCAGTACCACCATATTGACGAGTACGGGAACCATCGACTTGGGAAAATAATTGAAACAATTTATCTTGCTGGTCTAAAGAAACACCTATACCTGTATCTACTACCCGGACTTTTACCATACCGGGAAACTCTTGCTCTTTAAACATAACTTTTTTACGAACTACATCAGCAGTAACGGTTATATGCCCTTCGTGGGTAAATTTTATGGCGTTACCGACTAAATTTATCATTACTTGTTTGAGACGCAGGTAATCGCTGTAAACGAGAATTTCATCGTTTGTGTCGGGTAGCTGCATCCCAAAGCTGAGACTTTTATGCTCTGCTTGCAACCGCATGAAGTTTTCGACATCGGTAAATAACTCATCAAGTTTTACCGGTCTCAGTTCCAACTCCATTTTGCCTGCTTCTATTTTGGCAAAGTCTAAAATATCGTTAATAACTTCCAATAAATGTAAAGATGATTTGTGAGCTTCTCCTAAAAACAGAGCTTTTTCTTCGTCATCATCAGCCATTCCATCCAAAATCAGTTTCAAAAAGCCAATCATTCCATTTAAAGGCGTGCGGATTTCGTGAGAAACGTTAGCTAGAAATTCGCTTTTGAGACGGGAAGCATCTTCCGCTTGCTGCCGCGCCGATTCTAATTCTTTATACAAAGTCGCGTGGGCGATCGCCGTACCAATTTGATTAGCAGCTTCTTTAGTTAACTCAAGTTCCTTAGCTGATAAATGGGAGCATTCAGCACTTAAACTCAATGCGATTAAGCTATTGGGTTGTTCTTGATGGGAAGTTGCGACTATTAAAAGTTTCTCAGTGTTGAATAGTGAATTTTCTGTTGGCTCTACTATAACTGGCTTAAGAGTATTCAAAGCTTGAGTAAAGCCAACCTCAGAAGCTATATCTATTTCCGTGCCTAACATTGGCTTAACGTTTGGCTGGCAAGATTCTGCTATAACACTTATTTTTGATTCGCCGTAATACGGACAAATTATACAAAATTCTGGTTTTAATGTTGCACTCAAGCTATCAACAGTTTGCTGCCAAATAATCTTTAAATCCAGGGTTCGCCGAATATTGGTCGTAATATTATTAATCAGCTTTTGGTATTGCTGCGAACGTAAATCATCACCTATTTTTTTAGATTTAGGCGTTACCTGGATTTGATTTTTGCTCGCCGCAACTTGCAGTAATCTCCCCATAACCAATACCGAGGTGGCAGCACTACCTAAAGTTGGCAGTATAGGAGTTATCAGCAATTCAAATTCTACAGTTCCTTGCGGAAGACTAAACCAACACTGACACTTTTGAGGAATTAAAGTTGTCAACACTTGCTCTAACCGTTCAAAATAACCCGCTTTATCAATCGGGGCAAAGCTTTCTTGATTTTGGTTATTGTCAATATGTTCTGACTCTAACCCTAAACGTTCGCTTTGCTGCCAGTAAAAATTAAGGTAACGTCCCGTTCCTTCCTGAACGTACACCAATTCAGATCCCAGACAAGCCAATGCATCAGTGCGATCGATAACAGATTTTTTCTGGTCGGACAATAAATGCGGTGGTTCAGAATTCGCAGCAATACTCATAACTGGAGTTAAATAAAAACAGTATGACCCAAAGAAGTTGTGCTAATAGCTGCTTAAAGTGTGGCATAAATTTTTACAGCTTTAGCATACTTACTTGGGTTTTTAATTGTATTCCCCCGAATTAGTAACAAAAAATATATTTTTTAATCGTTCCATTCGCCACGAGGTGGAACTTTAATTCTATGAGGAGTGCGCGTCAGTTCATCATCTCTAGGAATATCACCCCGCAGCCATTGACGCAGTGCTACTTCAATTACTTTAGAAGGATCGTTACTCAGATGATTTATTTTTTCCAACAACTCAGAATCCAAACGGATAGCAACTTCTACCTTATCGGATAATATATTTTCCGCGAGGTCGGGTTTTTCTTTCATGTTCATAGCTAATATTCTCTGCGCGTTATTTGTCCCAAGGTTAGATGAAGCAGCTTTATCTACAGTCGAACAAAAATAATGTTGAATTAGTCAACCATCACTGCTTGCTGCCATACAGTCGTTCATGTTTATTTTACGCTTCCACTAGAACTATACCAGTACCTTTTTGTAAGATGTGGTGGATGTTGGGTACAAGGGAAAAAATAATTTACTCACTAATTGCGACTCCCTACTCACTACCCGCTACTCATCACTGCTTCTGGTTCTAATAGAACTTTTGGCAGCGTCTTTGTTCGATACGCATTACAATACGTTAAGTAAAAGGCTTTTTTTATTAAGATTAAGATTGCAGAATACAGCTTTATTAAGTATATGACTGACGTTCCCGCTTCTCGCATTCGTAATTTTTGCATTATTGCTCACATTGACCACGGTAAATCAACTTTGGCTGACCGTCTTCTGCAAGCCACTGGTACGGTGGAAAATCGGCAGATGAAGGAGCAGTTTCTCGATAACATGGATTTGGAACGGGAGCGCGGCATTACTATTAAGCTGCAAGCTGCCCGAATGAATTACAAGTCCAAAGATGGTCAAGAATACGTACTGAATCTGATTGATACTCCCGGTCACGTTGATTTTTCTTATGAAGTGTCCCGCAGCTTGGTAGCTTGTGAGGGGGCTTTGTTGGTAGTAGACGCTTCCCAAGGTGTAGAAGCTCAAACCTTGGCAAATGTTTATTTGGCGATTGAGAACGATTTAGAAATCATTCCGGTTTTAAATAAAATTGATTTACCCGGAGCCGAGCCAGATAGAGTTGCTGGCGAAATTGAAGAAGTTATTGGTTTGGATTGTAGCGGTGCGATTCTTGCTTCTGCAAAGGAAGGAATTGGTATTCCAGAAATTTTAGAAGCAATTGTCGAACGAGTGCCGCAGGCACAAAATAACATTGAGAAGCCTTTGCGGGCTTTGATTTTTGATAGTTATTACGATAGCTACCGGGGAGTAATTGTTTATTTCCGGGTGATGGATGGCACGCTGAAAAAAGGCGATAAAGTCTATCTCATGGCTTCTGGGAAGGAATACGAAATTGACGAAATCGGTGTTCTTTCTCCCAATCAAGTACAAGTTGACGAACTCCACGCTGGAGAAGTGGGTTATCTTTCGGCAGCAATTAAGGCTGTGGAAGATGCGCGGGTAGGAGATACCATAACTTTAAGTAAAGCTAAAGCGGTGCAACCTTTGCCCGGTTATGCAGAAGCTAACCCAATGGTGTTTTGCGGAATGTTTCCTATAGATTCCGACCAGTTCAAGGATTTACGCGAAGCTTTAGATAAACTTAAGCTTAACGACGCAGCTTTACAGTTTGAACCGGAAACTTCCAGCGCTATGGGTTTTGGTTTCCGTTGCGGCTTCTTGGGTTTGCTGCACATGGAGATTGTCCAGGAGCGTTTGGAGCGCGAATACAATCTGGATTTAATCATTACGGCTCCTTCGGTAATTTACCGCGTAACTACTAACAAAGGTGAAGTAGTTTACGTTGATAACCCCGCTACTCTGCCTTCTCCCAACGACCGAGAAAAAATTGAGGAGCCTTACGTTAAAGTAGAAATGATTACCCCGGAAACCTACGTGGGTACCTTGATGGAGTTATCTCAAGGTCGTCGGGGTATATTCAAAGATATGAAATATCTTACCCAAGGGCGGACAACTTTAACTTATGAGTTGCCTTTAGCCGAAGTTGTCACCGACTTTTTCGACCAAATGAAATCTCGTTCTCGCGGTTATGCGAGCATGGAATATCAGCTAATTGGCTATCGCGAAAATCATCTGGTGAAATTAGACTTGATGATTAACGGCGATCCAGTTGATTCTTTAGCGATGATTGTTCATCGAGATAAAGCTTATAATGTTGGTCGCTCAATGGCTGAGAAATTGAAGGAATTAATTCCCCGCCACCAGTTTAAAGTACCCATCCAAGCAGCGATTGGTAGTAAAATTATTGCTTCAGAACATATTCCAGCATTACGAAAGGATGTGTTAGCCAAATGTTACGGTGGTGACATTAGCCGGAAGAAGAAACTTTTGCAGAAGCAAGCCAAAGGTAAAAAGCGGATGAAATCTGTAGGTACTGTAGATGTTCCGCAGGAAGCATTTATGGCAGTGTTGAAATTGGATCAAAATGCATAATACCCGTAATTATGTATTGTGTAGAGACGGGGCGCAGTGCTACGTCTCCCGTATTTGGGGTTGTATCCTCGCAATTTGCCTCCCTTACAGATTTTCTAACAAGTAAAGAAGTATTGATATAGGGAAACCGCCCGTACTCGAAAACAGTGCGGGCGATTTAAGTTAAGAAGTTAGGATTATTTTTATAATACCGAAAATTTGGCTTTGGTTGAATATTGGTGGAGATGTAGTGAAGATGCCACAAATCAGTTTCCTGTGTCCTCAAAGTGTGCTACTAACATTTCTAGCCTCCGTAAGCTTTGCAAGAATAGCCCTGACAATCTACGGGCATTTTTTAGAGTTTCACATTAAAGGTACTCTAGTACTCGAACAAGCCTACATTGCGGGGTGAGGCGAGGGAGGGGGAAGAGGGGGAAGAAAACATTTGCTTTTCCAACGATACACCCCGCAAAGTTTCCTTGGTGGAGTACTAGTTTCAAGAAAACAAGTACATTACAAATAATGGCGATCGCATCTCCACAGCCACAACTAAGTAGTTAAAAATAATTAATTACACATTGTCATTGCGAGTTAAACGAAATTAAACGAAGCATGAGCGCGTTCACCTTTATGTGCGGCTCAACTGCGGATCATCGCAAGGGCTGGGACGATCCGCAGCTTCACGGGTTTCTGTATAAATAAATATTTTGTTTTAGTGTAAATACGCAGATTGCAAATTAATTATTTAAGACTTTATGTGAATTTTGTTAGCTAACAATATATTTACGTAAAAAACATAACTCTTGATCTAAAGAATTTTGCTTGTTTGTGTAAAATAAAAATCCATTTTCTTATTAAGTGTTTACTCGGTTATCAATGTAAAAAAATGTGCAATAAATTATATTCATAACCCTATTGTTGATTTTACATTAATACCAAGGCTAGAGATTTGCTTCAGTAATTTGACAACAAATACTTACGAGAAGGAAATCCGAACATGAAATTTAGCCAAAAATTATCTATTTCTTTATTTGCTGCAACTGCTAGCGTATTTAGTCTATCTTCCGGAGCTTTCGCAGGTGAAGGTGGTGCTGCTGGTGCTGCTGCATTCACCATAGATACAGCTACCAATAATGTTACTGGAGTTGCTGTGGCTGCTTCGGTAGGTAAAAACGATGCATCCGCCGCTGCTTTTAATGATATTGATGAGAATTTTAATTCTGCCTTCGCTTTAGGTTCTGCTGGTGTAATCACTATCGAAGGTATGGGAGACACTACTGGAACACTTACAAGTATGACAGGTACAGCCGATCCTGAACTTGGAGTTGCGCAAGCTAATGATTTGACTGGTGCTGCAACTATTCAGTTAGGAACTGGAAGCGGTGATGTGATTGCTACAATCCCTGACGGAAGCTCTGCTGGCACTGGCACTACTGGTAATACTGGTACTGGTGTTACTACTGCTGCTATCGATGCTGCTGTTGCTGCTGCTGAAGCTGCTGCAAATACTGCAACTAATGCTGTAACTACTGTAAATACTGCTGTAACTACTGCAACTGATGCTGCTACTGCTGCTGCTACTTCTGCAACTGATGCCGCTGCTTCTGCTCAGCTTGCTGTTGACGCTGTTGCTGATGTTAATGCTGCCATCACTGGTGCTGGAGGTATTATTCCATAAAATTAAAATGTTATTGGAGATACAGCTTAAAGCCGCCTCTCTATAAAACCCATTTGGTTTCCTTTTTTCAAATATAAAGGCTTTAGGAAAGCGGTTCTAAACAGCCTAATAATTATAAGGGTTCAGCATACCAAAAAATAACTATCAGAGTCATGAAATCCAGATGGGTATTAAACTTGCAGGTTGGTAAATAAATCCCAAATAAATTCTAAGTACTTAGACAGAATCAATTATATATTTGTCATTGCGAGTGAAACGACGCATTCAGCGAAGCTGCGGATCATCCCATAGTTTTGCGATGATCCGCAACTGAGCCGCACTTTCGGTGAACGCGCTCATGCTTCGCTGTCGTATGCCCTTCGGGCACGCTGGGCGAACGCAATGATACAAATTTTTTGTCCAGCTACTTATTTGTTTATTAAAATTTAACATCTGTAGGTGTTTTAGCGATAAAGCAAGATACCTACAGATATTTTCTGCGTTAGGACTTTCGGTTTAACACTCTCCAAAATATTTAAATATAGTAAGTCTATGTTTATTGACTGCTTGCCAGACTCTAAGTGAAAATCTATTTATATGAGGCTCTGCCTTCAGAGTAGTATCATGTTGGTAAAATCACTATAATACGTCGTTATAAGCACAACAGAGTGGAACGACGTAATTCCAGCACTTTGGGTTGGGATTGCTCAGTCCCTTTGGAACAAGCTCCGCTTAGCTCGCAGTGACGGCTATTTCAACGAATATTATATAAATCAGAGTCTTCGCCTCTTAAATCGGTGGCTGAAAAAAATTATAGCTATATGATTGCGAACATAACGAAATAGAGTGAAGCAATCCCAGGGGTTTGGGATTGCTTCACTTTGTTGATAATGACAATATACGATTTATTTTGCGTGAGTACTTATTACATATGATTAAAATAGGATTATAGTAGAATTTACCTATATTTTCTCCGCAGCAATCTATCTATCAGATTCTTCCTTTTCCGTCGCAAAATCTGTTTATTATCTACTTTATCAAACGGATTACCTGGCGCTCCAAACCTAAATAATACTTGGAATATATTGTCGGTAAAACCAAGTTTAATCCCCTGACTATCTTTACCCAAGTCATAATAGTTATTTGTCCAAGAAACAGACATTGTTGGACTATTATATTTACGCCCTAATCTTAATTTAGCAGTTGCTCCATAGCGAGAACGACTAGAAGCTTTATTCACTGGAGCATAGTAACCACTTAAACGAAAGTATTTGCTAAAATTAATTGCCAAGTCGGCGCGTAAAGTTCTCTCCACAGAATTGGGTAAAATGTCATCAAAATAGTTAACTATACCCAAAGAAAGATTACCAAGACTGGCTCTGGCTCCTACTGTAACCAAACTTGCTGGTGCTTCACTTTCAATCTTTCCGATACGATTTTCTCTATCTAAAGCGTAATTGAAACGGCTTGATAAAACTAAATTAGCTTTCCTACTGGAGCCAATTCTTTGAGAAATACTACCAAATACTTGGGAGTAATAGTCTCTATCGGGATTAATATAACCAACTGCTCCTGTAGAAATATTTAAATTACCAAAGTTACGTGTATAGTCACCACCAGCATAAGCTTTAATAGTTTTTCCCGTAATTATACCCGTATAGTATTTCAAGCTATCCAAGGAACCCATAATGTTTCCCGTGAAGCTGATATGAGGGTAATATTTAATCTCTTCTACAAAGCGATTTCCTGTTACCAAATTCACATCTTGAGCAAAATTAGTTAGATAAATTTGACCGTAGAAATCTTCTATTTCGTTGCTGGAAAAGTTTTCACCACTCACAACAGAAAGCAAGTCTACATTTGAATCAACTCCACCTTCGCCACCTCCGTCAGCAATTATTCTTTGCTCTCCAGTTGGCTGATATCTATTTATTTTCTCTATTCTGCGCTCGACAATGGGAGAGATTCCAACCCAAACGCTATTAAATCTGGCTCTAGGAATTTGACTTTTACGTTTAATATTTGGTTTGAGGCTTTCAGCAGAACCGATTCCAGCATGATAAAAGGTGTAACTACTTGTGGGAATTCTTACAGTATTAGCTGCTAAAAAGAGATTTCTATTGATATTTGTATTAACTTTGCCAGTGCTTCCCTCTAGACGGGGTTTTACATCGGGTAATACTAAATTGCCTAACTGTACGGCAGAATTTAAGAGTAAATTATCACTATCTGTTACCAATCCAAAACCACGAATTGTCCTACCAATAACGGCTCTATTCTGATTAGCTTTTACAACTTGCCTAACTTGAGAATACAAGCCTATTTGAGTATTTTGTATCTCTTCTTTACGTTCGTAGAAAACTTGATTTCCTTGGCTATTGCCGGGAAATGCTCCTGTATTGGGAAAATATAAATCTAGTCCGACTTGCTGTCCACTTGCCCCTGTTTGGAATCCTGGAAGTTCCATGGAAGCTAGTGATTCGGGAGTAACAACTTCGTTCATGTTAGCCGTTTGGACTATACGAGTTGGTACAAAGAAATCCGGATCGAGACTATCTCTATCAGTAATTAAACCAGGTGTATAGGAGCATTTTTTACCTTCAATATTTTCACCAACTAAACAGGAAGCAGTAAAACTCATTTGCATCTGCATACCAAGCATTGTATGCGGTTCGTTTCTTGTTACTGCAATTTGTCTAGTCTCTCTAATTCTCTGTAGCTGTAGATAACTGCCTTTTTGATCTACTGTATAGACATTGTCTTTAGTCAAACTTTCTATTACTTTTCCGTCGAGTTTAAGAATACCTCCAGCAGAAATACTTGTATTAGTATCGTCTCCGAAAGTCGTTCCAGCGTATAATTCCCATTCGGTTAAATGGCTGATGGGTACCCCATTCAAAGGTAAAGTAGTTGTGAAAGGATGAATTTTTTCTGGAGCAGCTATTGTTGGTGGGGAAATATAATCTGAGTTTAAATTGGATGCTTTTGATGGCTTCTGTTCGGATAATTCTGAGTAGTTATGATTCAACTCTTTAGCAGCATCTAATTGATTGATTGCATTTTTAATCAACTTCCCTTTACGGAGTCTTTGAGAAACATCAGGAAATTTATTAGATAATTTTTGATCTGTGTTTGTTTGGTTATTGCTTTCTGCTACGTAATCTTTAATCCTTTTCTTTAATCTTTCTCTAAAAGCATTTTTTCTTGTTAATGAATGCTCTTTTTCGTCGCTTTTAGATTCAGTAAAATATACATCTTCTTTTTGTGACAAAGAATGTATTTTTTGTGCTGATGCTATCTGACTACTTAAAGCTAACCATACTGAAAAGGATGATATATAGATCCAAAGCTTAATTGTTACGATCATTATATAAGTTTATGACTTATTAGGTAAGCTTATATTTAAGTAAATGGATTGATAGTCTATTTTTGAATATTGTTATAAGAATAAATAGCTTATACAATGATTAATTTTTATCTATAGCAATCCTATTTGAATTTTGAAAATACTCAGTAAATTTTCTGTTCCCTATTCCCTGTTCCCTATTCCCTAGCCCCTACGAGTTATTCAGAAATCAAAACGGATTCCTATATGTTAATTGATAAAATCAATTGTATTAACTTCAAAACAATATAATCAATTTCTCCTACGTACAACATCCGCATAAATACGTATTATATACTTCTAGTTTAGAGCTTATACGCAGATGTCTGTAAGTTTAATTACCTAAGTTTGCTAAACACTCCAGTTGTTAAGTATAATTGAGAACTATAAGTGTTTGCGTAAAGTAAGAATATAGGGATTTTAAGTTGGACGGAATACAGATTGACCTCGCTCTCTTTCCCTGATTCATGATACTGCTGGAGAATCAGGAAAGACCCCTCAATCAACGCAAAAAAATGGTTTGAGGAGTACGATAGGCTAGAGGCTTGGCGCTTCGCATATCGCACTCCTGTTAATAACTCAAAATCCCTATTAATTGGTTCGGGTGAGGGGTGAGATATACCATTCGCCAGCAGTATCCTTAATCAGGAGAGGGGAAAGGGGTGAGGTTCATCAAACTGTATTGCACTCAAATGAAAAGCGCTATAGAATCAGTTAGAGGAGAGCGAGCTATATTTTTCTAGGCAGCAAGACGCTCCCATAACATTTGTAGCTCAGAATCTGCTACTCGCTACTCGCTAATTACGGTAATATACTCATAACCAAGCTGGAAAAATAGCTGGAATGGGTACACTTTTTAATAAATTTCACACCTGGTTGCTTGAGAATCGGAAATTATTGCTGTCTAGGTTTTCGACTGACGAACAAGAAACGCAAGAGCCTGAAAGGTCTTTAACTGAATTACCACCTTCGTTAGCATCCGATTTGCTAGCAGCTATGGATAAGCTACCTATTGATAATCCAGATTTGGAAGCGATTCAGTCAACTTTAGATGAAGCTTTTGAAAAATGGCGCAATAATCCCCAAGTTGCTGATAATTCTTTGATAATTTTAAGTTCTCCGGTAACAACTGTATCGCGCATACTAATTGAAAGTTTGCAAGATTGGGCATTGGAAAAGCAAATCAAACTATTGCCTCTACAGTGGATAAGTAGACCACAAGAAGTTGAAAGTATCAAAACAAGATTACAGCAGCAACTTGGTAGAGGAATAGTGGCAGCAGAATCGAAGCAACCAGAAATAGTTGTTATTCCTAATTTAAGCTGGTGTTTTTTGCGTTGCGTTGATGGCTTGGAAGGAATCGATTATCTACAAGATGTGCTGCTTCAAGATGACTCTAGATTTTGGGTGATTGGTGCAGGTAAAGTTGGTTGGGAATACCTTAATCATGTATCCCATTTTAAAGCTTATTGTGGTGAATCTTTAGAATTACCCGAGCTAACAGGAGAACAGTTAGGAGAATGGTTGGAACCGATTATTTCTGAATTTGATATTACTTTTGCTAAGTCTAATATTGATTTTTCTAACTCAGAAGAAAATGAAACTTATCAAAATCGGTATTTCCGGAGATTGGCTGCTGTAAGTGAAGGTGTTAACACTGTAGCCGTACAAGTTTTTTTACGTTCAATTTGTTATGAGCCTCAAGAAGCAGATGAGAAAGAAGAAACACAAGAAATTTTAGAAGCGCAAAATCCGGATTTACCTAATTTAACCCGTTTGGATGCTGACGAGCACTATATTTTATATTCGGTATTATTACACGGTGATTTAACATTAGCTGGACTCAGTCAAAGTTTGGGAGACGAAAAATCTTTTGTTAAAGGCAGAGTACAAATGTTGCGTCGTAAAGGTTTACTTGAGCAGAAGAATGGGATACTAACTATTAACCCGATTCATTATCCTCGAATTAAAAATGAATTATCAAATAATAATTTTATTATCTATGAAACTGATTAATTTGTAATGGGTAATTGGTAATTGGTAATTGAAACAAAATCAATAAATTTTAATATATTATATTCAAATCAAACAATAATTTATGTAATAGTTACGCAATCACTTATAGAACTTTTTTTTAATGTTGTACACTTTTGTATCTTCTAATTACCAATTACTCGTTACCAATTACCTATTACCAATTACCCATTACCCACTGGTTTTTGCTCAATCAGCCGATGAGGCAGCGAAAGAAACCGCAGAACAAACTAAACAAATTATTACAGAAATTACAACTTGGAAAATTAGTCAAGGGTTGATTGTTGTTGCTATTGCTTATATCACGATTAAGGTGGTTGACAAATTAGTCGTTTGGCTATCCGAACAAGCAGCAAAAGAATGGCGACTGCGAATTAAACAATTTCTGCCTTTTGCAAGAATGATGGTTTTGACTACCACCATTATTTTCTTAATGAACTTATTTTTAAACTTATCCCGAGACAATTTAGTTGCAGTCACGGGTACTGTTGCAGTTGCTTTGGGGTTTGCTTTCAAAGACTACGCAAGCTCTATCATAGCCGGAATCATCGGCTTATTTGAAGCACCTTATCGAGTTGGCGATCGCGTTCAAATTGAAGATTTTTATGGCGAGGTAAGAAGCTATGGACTTAGAGGAATTCGTTTGCAAACCCCGGAAGACAATGTTGTTACAATACCTCACAACAAAATCTGGACAAATGCTGTATCAAATGCCAACATGGGCGAGTTAGAAGCCCAAGTAATTACGGAGTTTTATTTTGCCCACGAAGTAGATTCGGATTTAGTAACTAAGATACTATATAGAGTAGCATATACAAGTAAATATACTTATTTAAAACTTCCCATCCTAGTAGTTTTAGAAGAGAAAAACTGGGGAACCTTATTCCAATTGAAAAGCTATCCTTTAGATGCGCGAGACGAATTCATTTACAAAACCGACTTGACAAAAAGAGCAAAACGAGTATTTTCTAAATATCATTTGCCTTACCCTCGGTTGGTAAATATGGAAAAGGTCGAGTGAGGGATGGGGATATGTAGCAATACTACTCGGTTAAGCAAATTAAACTCGTTTTCAGATCCCCCAACCCCCTGAAAAAAGGGGAGCCACTACGTTGCGGAGGCTTCCTCCGTTGTAGTAAGTGGCGTAGCTTATTTCCCTCCAATAAACAGGAGGGCTAGGGAGGATCTCGTCTTAACCGACAAGTATTGGGAGATGTAGGATAAGGGCAAAAGGTGAAGTGAGAGGTTAAATAACTTTTAAATCTTAACTTCTAACTATTTACTCGTAACTGTTAACTGTTAACTATTGCGAATAAATACCTTACAAATTGGGTCGTGAAGTAATAACATATCATCTGATAAACAGCTCATCGCGGAGATAGTCCTAAATGCTTTGGATTCAAGTCATTATATGTATAGCGCTGGTGATAGTAGTGAGTTCAAAACTTTCGCAAAGCGCCGATATGGTGGCTGAGAAGAGTGGTTTGGGACGTAACTGGGTAGGCGCTATTTTACTGGCTGGAAGTACTTCTTTGCCTGAATTAGCTACTGGTGTAAGTGCTGTGAATTATCTCGATGCACCGGATTTAGCAGCAGGAGGTATTTTTGGCAGTTGTTTATTTAATTTAATGATTCTGGCAATATTAGATATTTATACTGGCGGAGGTCCGCTGTTTCAGCAAGCCCAGGTAAGTCACGGTTTGGCGGCTGGTTTAGGTTCTTTGCTATTAGGTGTTGCTGGCTGTGGAATATTTTTAGCTCAGAGAAATATACATCCAATGATTGGTTGGATTGGCGTTCCTAGTTTTATACTAATACTGCTTTACTTAATTAGCGCTCGTTTGATTGCTAAGTTTGAAAGGAGGCGGCGTAGCGAAGTATTAGAGCAGGAAAGTGAAGCTTTTGAATACGAACATATCAAACCGCGCAAAGCATATTTAATGTTTGCTTTATCTTCATTAGCAATAGTAGTGCTGGGTGTGTGGTTAGCTTGGTTGGGAGACAAAGTTGTTCAAGCAACCGGATTGGAAGAAAGCTTTATCGGTTCATTATTACTCGCTATTACTACATCGCTTCCTGAAGTTGCTGCTGGCATAGCTGCTGTACGATTGGATGCTGTTGATTTAGCAATTTCCAATGTTTTTGGTTCCAATATTTTCAATATGGCAATTTTGGGAGTTTATGACGTTGCTTATACCAAAGGTGATTTGTGGACAAAAATAGGCAATGTACATATTTTCACTGCGGTTATCGCAATGATGATGACTTCCTTAGCGATTGTAGGATTAATTTACCGTGCAACACGACCATCGAGGTTATATCTTACCTATGATGTTTTGGGGTTAATTGTTTTATATATTGGCGGTATGTATATTATCTATCTGGGGTAGTATTTGCAAGGTATGTAACGGCTACTGTTAATTATAAAATAAATATTCCTTGCGCCGGGGTAATCAAGGTTCGTAGTTGGGCTTTAGCCTCTCATATTAAGGAATTCGCAGGCGCACAAGCGCTACCACGAACCCCACATAAGCTTGAAGGGTACCACAATGATTGATATTTGTAGGTTGAGTTGAAGCTCGTGTAAGCGTTCACGCCTTCGGCGTGAGCGCTTACGCTTAACCTTTAAGTAAATAAGAACTAATTACTCTCACCTATTAATAATAAGAAGCTTAGAGAAACCACTTCTAGTTTTAAAGGTGAATAAGAACTAATTACTCTCACCTATTAATAATTAGGGAGAAAACGATGAAAAATAAAGTAGCTGCAATTGTAACTGGTGCAATGCTAACTTTAACAGCAGGTATTTTACCAAGCTATGCACTTAATACTAACAATTCTTCAGTTTCTACAACTGGTACAAACTTAAAAACAGTTAATTTAGACAATGCTTTCAATCAAACTAGTAATGGAAAGCTTTTGATTGCCCAAAGAAGAAGAAGGAGAGTAATAAGAAGAAAGGGACGGATAATCAGAAGACGTGTTCGCGTGTGTCGCACTATTCGTAAATAAGTTATCGAACTTTAGGCAAAAAAATTGTTCGCGAGTATTAATCACGAACAATTTACCCAAATTTATTTTCCCAATTTTGAATCAATTTGTATGCAAATGGTGCAACTCATACAGCATTGGTATTACGTTATTGGTGCGTAATTTCTGTTAATTTCTCATTATTGATTGCTAACTGTTGTTCTGCATTTTTAACTAATTGATATGCAGATGATTCTTCAAGGGGAATCATGCTGGCAGTACCAAAACTAATTTTTAAATATTCGTTTTGTATATCTAATGATTCAATAGAGTTTTGAAGTATTTTGATTACTTCTGTTGCTTCTTCTGCTTCAGTATTCGCTAAAATCATCACAAAGATTTCATCACTGTACCGGGCAATAAAATCGGTTGAGCGCTTTTTACACTTACGCATGATATCAGCAATATGGCATAAATCGTTATCTTTAGCTTGACTATCTATTTGTGCAAAATCAATTTTACACATAATTAAAGATAAAGGTAGTTGATACTTTTGCAATCGTTTCCATTCGCGCTGTAAGTACTCGTTAAAATAAGAACGACTGGCTACTTTAGTTAATGCATCAGTAGAAGCAAGATTTTGTAATTCTCGATTTGCTGTTTCCAAACTTACCGTTAATCGGCATTCTCTTTCAATTTGACGACGAGTTTCTAATATTGCCCAGCGAGATGTTAATAAGCGATTTACCCTGCGTGCAAGTACTCCCCAATCAATGGGTTTTGTGATGTAATCGCTTGCTCCTACTTGGAAAGCTCGTTCTATGGATTCTTGATCGTCAAGAACTGTTACCATCAAAACTGGTGGGCAGTTATCGCCCATAAGAGTTTGTAATTTACTACAGCAGGCAAACCCATCCATTCCGGGCATTCTAGCATCTAGTAAAATCATGTCTGGTGTAACTTTCTGACAAATATCTAAACAATGTTGTCCGTTACAGGCTTCTATTATTTGATACCCCTGTTTCTCCATTGCCTTGTGTAGTACCAATCGTAAAGTCTTTTGGTCATCTACTACGAGAATTTGCGGTGGATTCTGTTGAAAATCGGGATTAGTCATGATGCTTTCCTGGTAGGATAATGTTGTTTTAAAGCCGTTTTTACTTGTTTGTACTCTAAATCGAGTTGTTTAACTAAATTAGAAGTATTGGATGTCGTTCCAGAACGACCTATAGCTTCCAATTCAGTACATACCCGAGCAAGTAAAACTGCGCCAATTGTCACGCTTAAAGACTTTAATGCGTGAGCGGAATTACGCAGAAGTTCTGCATCGTCTCGTTCAAGCGAGCACCCAATTTCTTTTAACTTTGGGGGTGCATCTTCAAGGTAGCTATCGATTAATTCCGCTACAATTTCATCAGCATCATCACCAGCCATATCTCTTAATTCTTGTAATATTTGAGTATCAATAACTGAGTCAAAATTCAATTGTGATTTCTCCCGATTAAAAACAGCAGTGGAATCGGAATCTGGATTAAATGAATGGCGTAAGCTTTGGTAATTGTGTAAAGCTTGTACTAAAGCATCAATACGAACGGGTTTACTTAAATAGTCATTCATTCCAGCATTTAAACATTCTTCCCTATCCCCTTGCATTGCATTAGCAGTCATGGCAATAATCCAAGGGCGTAAGGGAGGCGACCATTCTTTACAGATACAGCGAGTTGCCTGCAATCCATCCATTTCTGGCATCTGTACGTCCATGAAAACAATATCGTATTCTTGACGGCGCAGACTGGTTAATGCTTCTAAACCATTGGCAGCAACATCAGCGCTATAGCCCAATTTTTGTAGCATATGTAAAGCCACTTTTTGATTTAGAGGCATGTCTTCCACTAAAAGAATGCGTAACGGTAGTTGCTCGCTTAACTGCATATCATCAACTTTGGATGTGGAAGATAAATTAGATATTTGTTTTCCACATAAAATACGAACGCATGTATCGTATAGCTGTGACTGTTTTATCGGTTTGTTTAGTAAAGCTACGAATTTCGATTTTGCTACAAGCTGCTGTTGAGTTACTCTATCAACAGAGCTTAACATCACTATCGGCAACTGTTCGCAACCAGGTACGCCATGAATCTCCGCAGCCAAATTTAAACCATCCACTTGCGGTGTTTGCATATCTATAATTGCCATATCGAAATCTTTTCGGGAATTAACCAGTTCCAGAGCTTCTGAAGTAGTTGAAGCGGCGAAAACAACTATTCCCCATTTCTCCATTTGTAAAGTCAGAATATTACGATTAGTTGCATTACTATCTACTACTAACAGCCGTTTTCCAGATAAATGTGGTTGAATATTATCAAGATTGCTAATTCCGGCACTCGCCACCGATTGTGCTGCAATTGTGAAATGAAAGGTAGAACCGACTCCTACGGTACTTTCTACCCACATCGTACCATCCATAATTTCGCTTAAGCGTTTGCTGATTGCTAAACCTAATCCGGTACCGCCGTACTGACGAGTCATTGAAGCATCAACCTGGCTAAAGGGTTTAAATAATCTTTGTATTTTCTCTTGGGGAATACCAATTCCTGTATCGCTAACAGAAAATTTTATTTGATAATCATTTGTAGATAGTTCACTGCTTAATTGTCTGCCGCTAACGGAAACGCATACCTCGCCAGCTTGGGTAAATTTAACTGCATTACTGAGTAAATTAACTATAATTTGCCTTACTCTCGTTACATCTCCAATAATCAAAGTTGGAGTTTGAGAATCAATCATATAGGCTAAATTTAAATTTTTATCCGCAGCTTGAGAAGTTAATAAATCTAATGACTCTTCTATACAGTTACGTAAGTTGAAAGGAAGTTTTTCTAAATCTAACCTTCCCGATTCAATTTTAGAAAAGTCCAAAATATCGTTAATAATAGTTAGTAATGCATCACCACTACTACGAATAGTTTCTACAAAATCTAATTGTCGGGGAGTCAAATCCATATCGAGCAACAGCCCGCTCATGCCAATCACTGCATTCATAGGAGTGCGAATTTCATGACTCATCATTGCTAAAAATTCACTTTTGGCGCGGTTGGCAGTTTCAGCACCTTGTTTTGCTTGTTCGAGTTGGCTATTTTTGATAGTAAGTTCTTGTTTTTGCTGAGTTTCTTGTTGCAAAAGGCGAGCTTGAGCAACAGCAATTCCTACTTGTGCGGCTACAGATTCTAATAATTCTATTTCATCCCTAGTCCACTGACGATAACGATCGCACTGATGTAACCCAATACTGCCATTCGCTTCCCCTTGGTAGGAAGTACGAATTGCCAGCATCGACTTAATTTCCATTCTTTCACAAATGTCTAATTCCGATTTCAGCAAGGGTTCTGCAAAAACATTTGGAGTTGCGATCGCGCTATCTTGAGATAGCATTTTTTCAGCATGAGGATTACCAGCAATTGGTATTTGATAATATCGCATTGATTGTATCCCCGGTTCTAAATATTCCACCGCAGTCGGAATTTTGGTTACTGAGCCGGTTATATACTGATGAATCAAGCAGCGATCGACGTTAAAAGCATTGGCAATTTGAATTGCAGTAGTGTCAAAAATTTGTTTTATATCTAAACTACGGCGAACTTCATGGGTAATTTGCTTAAGCAATAAAGCACGATTAAATTGCTGTTTTAAAGCTTGCTCGGCTTGTTCTCGCTCAATCTGACTGCCAACCCATTGAGCCATTAATTTTAATAATTCTCTGTAGGTATTTTGAAATTTTTGCTGTCGCGGTTTGAGGCTAGAAAATGAAAGAGTACTATGAACTTTGCCTGTAACTAATACCCGCGCCCCCATATAAGATTCCATACCAAATTTAAGATAGCCCGGATGATTGCACCAAGGTGATTTTTGACTATGTGCAATTATTAAAGGTTCGTCATTTTCCAGTACTTCGCTGGATAAAGTTTGCTGCAACTCTACGCTATATCCTGGGTACATTACATTGTTGGGAGCCTGTGCCACACTAACGTGATAGCGATTGTCTTCAATGCGTGCCAAGATGCCAAACTCTACACCAAATGTTTGACATCCCATTGCTAATAAATATTGAATGCGTTGCTCAAAATCAAAATTACGTGCAACTGCTACTTCGTAAAGAGTTCGTAAAAACGCTTCACTTTCCCTAAGCTCTACTTCAATTCTTCGATGTTCTGTCTGAGTTTGAATATCTCTAATTGCTACAATTAAATAGTTAGCAACTTCAGTAATTGTATTAATTTCATATTCGCTCCACTGTCGCGGTTGTGAAGAATATAAACCAATTACACCAACTAACCCGCTCGAATCTCGTAAGGGTATTTCTAAAATAGCTTTATTTTCTACTTTTAAAATTTCAGATGCTAAAGATACTAAACATTGATTTTGTGCTACATCTTCAACTATAAACTTCTGACCATTTACTAAAGTAAAAAAATAATCTGGAGCCGTAGTTAAGTCAGCGGTAAAACCTTCTAAAAGTTTAGAGCTATCTGTCTCAACAGAATGAGTAACAGTTAATATCCCATTATTATCTATATTTGAAAAACAAGCCTTTAGCTCGGGAAAATGCTTATTAAGTTGTTGAATTGTATTTCTTATTATCTGCTCTACAGAAGTTCCCAAAGGAACACCAGTTAAAATAGTGTTGAGTAATGTTAAACGATTTCGACTTAAAAGCAGCACTTCCTCAGCTTCTTTACGCCCAATTATCTCTTTTTCTAATTCCTGCTTCGCTTCTAATAATTTTTTGTTAAAAAAGAAAATTATCATTGCGATCGCGATTATTGCTACGAGCAAAACAACGAGCAACTTGGAATCAAAATAATTTACAAATCTTGACGAAATGCAAAGTTGCTGAAGTCTCAACCAGTAATCTTGAATTAGCAAAAGATCGGCATTATCGAAGAATAAGTACACCGTTACGTAGTAGATGCGATATAACATACTACATATAGCCTATACTGTTACTAAATGAGTTCAGAATTTATACTGACAACTAGCTGCGGTTCATGTTGTTAATTTTGATTTTACGTATAAAAACTGAAAAATAAGTTTTATCAATGTTAGGCTTATCACAGCATTTTGTATACATTACACCTTTGAAAGAATTAGATTTACGTCTAAACAGCCTCAACTATACTCTTCCCTCTCCTTGATAAGGAGAGTGGGTGCCCGGAGGGGATGAGCTATGCTCACTCATGAATTATAAATAATCTAATTTCCTATTAGTATCTATCAAGCTAAGTATCAGTCAATCTTTATATCTATAAAGGTTTATCGAGTACGAAATAAGCTGATTTACAAAGCGATTCCGTTGTAATTAAAAGCATTATCCCAAACATAATCGATAACTTTTTTCGCATCATTAAGAGGAAGAACATAGCAAAATCCTTCCTTGTCATATCTTAATAAAGGAATTTCTGGTACATTTTCCTCAGACAAACCATTGGTAATCACTTTACCGAAAATATTTGCTAAATTATCTAAAGGTCCGTGAATATCAAAATTAATTGCAGCGCCGAGTTTTTTCTCCATCCAAGCTTCAATATGAGCATCTAACTGTTCGGGTGCCATTTGATTTTCACTAGTCAGCAAATGGTAATAAACAAGAATTATTTCTTTACACTCTTCTTCTTCTGCTAAATCTATAAATGTTTGAAATACGCTATCATTATTGCCTAAGTTTTTAAAGAATAACGTTTCCGTGACATCTTTTTGAAATTTTATTTTCTTACTTTTATAATTGCTATATTGTTTAAAAGCGAATCCACCTAAAGCCATTCCTAACGATAGAGTAGCCACTAAAACCGGCATGATATTCCTAGCTTGAGATTGTTCCACTTCTAATTCTTCTAGCAAAGGTTCTGCATTGATTGCTAGCAAAATTGCAGCAATAAGCAACAATAGATTTGGTAATGCCCTTAAAATCAAAGGAATTGCTGCACCTATAGCTGGAACCCCAAACAATAATCTATCTTTCCAATTCATGCTAGTGGTAACATTAGGAAAAAGCAAATCGATATCTAACTTGGGAATATTTTTATAAAAATAAAGATACATCTTGCCGGGGATAAATTTAAGCTCCTTACTTTTTTCTTTCTTCGCACCAAAATGAGCCGCTTCTTTAAACTTAATCAGTAAAACAATTCTTTCAAAAATATCAATTCTCTTTTCTTTTTTCCAGAAGAATAATTTTTTCTGCGTAACCGTTTTATAAGAATCTCCTCGGTAATAGCAGACAACTTGCTCAAAATCATCAAAATCAACTTCAGTTTTTAAATCTATTAAAGACGTTTCTCCCAAAGCTTGTTTAATAGCATATTCAGGTAGTTTAATATAGTTAGCTCTTTCTAAAATATGCTTGAATCCATCAACTACAGTGGATTCCATTGCATCATATTCTTCAAAACTTGGTGGAACTAAAGCTTCAACATCAGCATTTGGATTAAAAGGCACATAATTATCTTTTATAGTCTCCAGGGTTTTGTGGAACCGAAAATGATAATATGACGATAAAATTTCGCAAAAATCTTTAAACTTTTGAGCCTCAGCAGCATTTAAACGCCCATCATCTAAACATAGCTTGATAATATCGCTACGACGGTAAGGAATAAATGCTTCTCGGTTTGCGGATTCTTCTGCCATGAACTGAAGTGAATTTTAATCTAATCTAAACGAGTTTACTTTATTCAAGGTAATATTTAAACAGCATCGTCTAACTTTGATATAAATTACTAGTATCTAAAGTTAGAAATGATTTATTCAAGTTGGTAGAATTTTGAAAACACGCCTTAGTACTTGACTACACAAATCTTAATGGGTATAAATTCTCCTGTAGGGTGCTGTGACGACTAAAATAATTTATCTCGATCAATCAATAATTATCATCATGCCGTCACGCACCATTCGTTACCTGCGACAATCGCTACATAAATCTTGATGGGTATAAATTCTCCTGTAGGGTGCTGTGACGACTAAAATAATTTATCTCGATCAATCAATAATTATCATCATGCCGTCACGCACCATTCGTTACCTGTGACAATCGCTACACAAATCTTAATGGGTATAAATTCTCCTGTAGGGTGCTGTGACGGCTAAAATAATTTATCTTCATCAATCAATAATTATCATCATGCCGTCACGCACCATTCGTGACCTGCGACAATTGCATAAGTTTTAAATAATTCAGGACTAAGGCTGCGCGTCACACAACTCGGGTGGTGCGGTACACTGATTGCTTTATTATTCCCTTAACAATTAATCTGTGTACAAGCACCCTACAGCAGAAATGTACCAGCTGCGTAAGTCCTATAATTATCATCATGCCGTCACGCACCAATAGAAAGATGGATTGTGCAGGAATTGAACCTGCGACCTTCCGCTTAAAGGCGGACGCTCTTCCTACTGAGCTAACAATCCTAGAATAATGTGGGTCGTCAGAGACTCGAACTCTGAACTTTCCGGTTAAAAGCCGGATGCTCTGCCAATTGAGCTAACGACCCATGAATCCGAATGACAAAATTTGAAATTTTAATACACCCGGATAATACTGCTGGTGGGAGTTGTTCGCGGAGCGTCTACCGGAGGGAGATACCCACAACATCTGGTTTCTAAGACCAGCGCCTCTTCCAGTTGGGCTACAGCAGCATATCGATACTCCCGGTGGGAATCGAACCCACACATAGACTGTTTCTAAGACAGCCGCCTCTTCCAATTGGGCTACGGGAGCAAGATTTAACTGCCTCGTCAGGGTTTGTTCGCGGAGCGTCTCCCGAAGGGAGATACCTGAAATACCTCTTCCAAAGAGAGGTGTGTTGCCAATTAGACTACAAGGCAATGAAAGTCCCCCAGGTTAGAGTCGTTAGTGCAGCGTCTCCCGGAGGGAGATACTGACGACAAAGCGGTTCTATGTCTTGGCGGACACTCTGCGCTAACAGGCAGGTGCTACTACCAAAACTGAGCTACCGGGGGATAAAGAAGGAAAGATGGATACTATCAAATGAACTAGTCTAGTTCAGCATCTCAAGCTAGCCATTTCAACATCTTCCCCATGCAACGAGAACGGTAGGAATTGAACCTACAATCTTCAGATTCGTAGTCTGAAATGTTATCCGATTACACCACGTTCTCAGGCGGAGAGGACAGAAATTGTTCACCAAGCGACCTCTCTATAGTGGGCTGGGTAGGATTTGTTAGCGTTCACGCGGAGCGTGCGGCTCAGCGTGTCCGAAGGACATACCTATGTGGCACAGAGGCATCCGTTTTACAGACGGCTTCCTTCAACCAGACTTGGATACCAACCCATATGGCACTGCCTACAGGATTGTCAGCGAAGCGTGTCCACAAGGATATACCCGCAGTCTCCTGCTTGTAGGCGAAGCCTTCCCGAAGGGTAAGACAGCTGGCTTTACCAATTTGCCTACGGCACCATAAACGCAGAGACTAAGATTTGTTCACCAGAGGTATTTCCATAAGATATCTGGAAAAATACTTGGGAGCCTGTGGTGTTGCTATTACAATATCTCTGCATTAGTAGCAGTGATGGGAATACTCTAATCAACTGAGTTACTCCCCCATATATGGCAATTCAATTTTCATGGTTCTGATGGGTTCATATCAGCCCCTAGGTGCGGCTGTATTACCCTTGTAATTTAATACTACACAAGATACTACAAATATGTCAAGGGGATACTACATTTTTTTTGAGGTGAGTGCAGAAAACTGAGCTAAAATTTCTGCTTTCTTCGCTTCCGATATTCCGGTTTCTTGCCAAAATTGCTTTACGAGCACCCACAACTAATAAATTAGCTCCGAAAGATAATTTAGCTTGCAAACAAGCCAAAACCATTTGATGCATAGCTTCATAACCAGGTAAAACCAGTGGAGCTATATCATCATATTCAGTCCCTGCAATTGGTGCATTGCTATCAAAATCAACAGTTAGTTTTGTCATATGATGTGCTGCTGTAAGTGGGGAAGAAAGTGAAGAGAAGGAAGACAAAAATAATTTGGCGTTGCTGATTAAAAGTATTAATTGCCTCCGCGAGCCGCCAATTAAGTAAGTCGGCACAAATAAACGCAATCATGTAACAAAATGTAAATCCTCCTGTAGTCCTTGCGATTACTTCGTTTCACTCGTAATGACATACCTTTATTTTTTCACGCCAAACTACTTATATGGTAAGAAGATATTGAAAGTCCCCCGAAGTGGGGATTTAGGGGGCATCACTATGAAGGAAAAAATAAATTCATACCCGGATTCAGCAACGTCAATAACAGGACTTACGCAATTGTCATAATAACTGGCTGGTGCGTGACACTGAAAATATTGTTACTACGTTCGCAGTTGCTCAAAGTGTCACAGCACCCTACAAGAAGAATGTGCCGGTTGCGTAAGTCCTAAATAATTTTAGCCTTTAACCTTTAACTCCTGCCTTTTCACTCATGACTTCTTCTCGTAACCGATTAATCCATTCACTCATGCCATCTTTATTAAGACGGTAACTTAAAGGATTAGCAATTAACATCGCGGTACTTTCATATAAAGTCGCGATTTCAACTAAGCCATTTTCTTTTAAAGTTTTTCCGGTAGCGACTATATCAACAATCGCTTCTGACATTCCGGTAATTGGTCCTAGTTCTACAGAACCATAAAGCGGTATAATTTCCACAGGTAAATCTAAGCTTTGAAAATAATCGCGGGCTGAATTGACAAACTTAGATGCAACTCTGCAATCAGTAGGTAAATCTAAAGGCGATTTGTAAGCACTCGAAGCTTTTACAGCTACCGACATCCGACAACCACCGAAACCTAAATCAACTAGACGTGCGACTTTTGGCTTCTTCTCTCGCAGTACATCATCACCAACAATACCCAATTGTGCTTGTCCGTATTCTACATAAACTGGTACATCAGAGACTCTTACCTTAATTCCCCTAGCTTTTCCGCTAGCATCCAATATTTGTAATTGGCGATTTCCCGAATCTAGAAAAGCGCTAAAATCTAAACCTACAGATTTTAGTAAACGAATACTGTTTTTCAGAAGTTCGCCTTTTGGTAATGCAACAGTTAACATAATTAGTTGTTAGTGGTTAGTTGTTAGTTGTTAATGATTTTTCTTGAGTAATATTTTTTTCAGTTCCCCTTGTCTCTCCCTTTGGGTTCGTTAGTTCGCTTAACGGAGGAAGACTATTCACCACGCGACTACTCTTACCATCCTCCTATCTCATCATCTCTTTTTAACCTACCATTTATTTAGTATCTGAATATATTTATTAATCCAAAATCTGTTTTAGAAAGTTTGCTGGGATGGAAAATGACTCCAATAACTTTCTGCAAAATCTACAATCTAAAATAAGAAAAATGCGAATTTTGATAGTTGACGACGAAACCGAACTTACCAACCCTTTGACTCGCTTGTTAACTCACGAAGGCTATAGCGTTGATGCCGCATTTGATGGCACAACCGGAAGCGAACTTGTAAGAGAAGGTAATTATGATTTGTTTATTTTAGACTGGATGCTGCCGGGAAAAACTGGTTTAGAAATTTGTCGGCAATTACGACAGCAAGGTATGACAACACCAGTATTGTTTCTGACTGCAAAGGATACTTTAGATGATAGAGTAGAAGGCTTAGATGCAGGTGCTGATGATTACTTAGTAAAACCTTTTGAATTACGGGAATTACTAGCAAGAGTCAGAGCTTTATTGCGCCGTGCAGGAGTGGAAGAATATACAAATACAAATAAAAGGATTGTTGTAGAAGACTTAGAATTAGACGCACAAAATCAAATAGCTTATCGTCAAGGCAGAGTTATTGAATTATCGGAAAAAGAAAGTAAATTGTTGCAATACTTGATGGAGAATCCTGGTTTACTACTAACTCATGGGCAGATTATGCAGCATTTATGGGAAGAAGACGAACAACCCAGCAGTAATGTGATTGCAGCGTTAGTTCGCCTTTTAAGAAGAAAAATTGAAGTCAAAGGTGAAACGCAGTTAATTCATAGCGTTTATGGTAAAGGTTATCGGTTTGGAATTAATGAAATCTAATTTTTAACTCAAATTTACAGCTTCTTTTGCCAAAGTATTTTTTACCGAAGGCTTTTTACTGCGTAATTGCTGTCGAATTTTTTGGTATGCAGATGGTTTGATTCTTTCCATCATTCCTTGTAGCGGTTTAGCTCCTTTCCCAAAAATTTTGAAGCCCATATCTTCGATTAAATCTTCTAAATAATGAAAGCTCAAAGGAGCAACACAACTACCATAAGCAAAAGCAGGAGGTAAATTATTTATACTCCAACCCAATCGTTTATCCATTTCTTCGCGCATTTGAGATGGTGTTGGTAAAACTAGGTTTCCTTTGACATATTCTGCTAACCACCAAGCTCCAATTTCTGATGTCAGCGGACAAAAGAAACTAGAGTTATAGCCTAAAAAACCCATGTTGGGAATATCTGGATGAATAAGATTGCGAAACATCTTAAAATTACCTTTTTCATCCATAACTAATTGACGATACTTTTGCTCTATAAAAGGTATATCTTGATAAAAACCGGTACCAAAAATTACTACATCAGCCTGCAATTTTTCGCCAGAATCAAGCGCTACACCATCAGAAACAAATTTAGCTATACTCGCTTTTTTCGCCTTGATTTTTCCTGAATGAATGTATTCATAAAAATGTTCTGGAGCTAAATTAGCAGAGCAAGAAAGGGTTTTATTCATTAACTCTGCTGGCAGTAAACTGCTACCTTCAAGATTAAACTGTTTGCGTAAAACTAATTCGTTAAACCGCCAAAAAGCCCACACCAAAGGTTTTCCTACGCTATGAAGTAATTTTTCAATTCCCTCTGGTTTACGAACTGGCAACCAAAGTTCTGCAAAACGTGTGAATAGAATATTCTCAAATTGAATTTTATTCAAGAAAAAATGAGGAATTTTCCATAAAGCACGTCGAAAAACTAAAGTAGATTCTTTTGCTTTATCAACTGCAAATGTGGCGATGTCGCAAGCGGATTTACCAAAACCGACAACTACAACTCGCTTATCTTTAATTAAAGAAGTGTCCTTAAACTCAATCGAATGTAGTATTTTTCCTCCTGCTGCAATAAACTCTTCATTTCCAGGAATTGTAGGAAATTTCGGAATATTAAACACGCCATTACATACTAAAACAAAATCAAATTCCTGTTTTTGTTCTTTTACTTCATCTTCGTGGTTAATTTTGAAACTAACCACCCATAAAGCTTCTTCCCCTGTTTTTCTGGAAATATCGGTAACATTTGCTTGAAAACGAATTCTTTCGCTTACTCCAAAATTATCCGCATAAGACTGTAAATATGCACGTACCTGCTCGCCATTAGGCCATTGTGGATAATCTTCAGGCATGGGATAATCCGAAAAGCAGTATGTGTCGCGACTACTTTGAGTTTTCACCTCTGGATAACTGCTCGACTTTTCCCAAACACCTCCAAGCCCTGCTTTTTTCTCCAATACCGTAACGTCAAAACCTTCTTCAAGGAAAGTTTTAGCCGCAACTAAACCGCTTACACCAGCCCCAATTACGCAAACTGTTTTAATATTCATAAACTTCACATATCAAGTTATTTACTAGCTATAGCAACTACAACAAATGTTCGTCAGATAACAAAGATAGAACTTAGGTATTGACGGTTTTGTTATCTGCATTGAGTCATACCTGTTTACTGAAAGGATATTAAGCTTAGAAAGTTAACATTTACGTTTATATAGGAATCCGGTTTGATTTCTGAATAAAATTAGGTATTTGTAGGGTGTGTTACGGCTTTAGCCTAACGCACCGGAACCAATACCCGATGGTGCGTTGCGCTCCGCGACAACACACCCTACGTATTTTTCAATATTCAAAACGGATTCCTATAGTGTTAGATTCTATCAACTTATGCACTTCAGGTATGAAAATTGGAAAAATAGCATTAGCAGTTAATTTAATTGAAATTAGATACTCGTATATTTACTTTAATTGTATGTATTGAAAAATCTTGATTTTCCATTGACTTACAAAGAATATGACCTTGTAATAACTGCTGATTGTTATACAAGGTAAGCATGAGTACTGATTCTCCACCACCTTCTCAAGATGTTCTCAGGAAGACAACCGAAGAACTTGCTCATTTTGCCAAGTGGGTAGCTGAATTAATTCGTAGTCGCAATTGGTTTACTTTATTGTTGCTAATCGATGCAGCACTGATTTTATTTGTTAATCCGCACTTTTTGAAAAGCTTTTTTAAAATATCTTTACCTGATGAATATACAAGTTTATTTCCGTTCCTTGTAGGAATCATTTTCGTTGCTGCTGTAATTGTAGCAGTGCGAACAAAACCACCTTTATCAACAACGGATAAAGCAGATTTTATCGAGCGGGAAGCAATTAAAGGATTGCGGGCTTTTACAAAAGACGATGCAGAAATTTTTAGTAAGTTGCAGCGAGAAAGAAGTTTGCAAGATTGCTTGAATTCTATTACTAATAGTAGTTTCCGGTTCGGTATTTTGATGGGAGAAACTGGTTGTGGTAAGACTTCGTTTTTGCAAGCGGGTTTGTTACCCAAATTACTTACAGAATCAGCAACTCATCGCGGTGTTTACGTGCGGTTTGCTAATGATGAACCTGTTGCTACGGTACGTAAAGCATTTACCGAGCAGTTAAAGTTATCAAAAGAAGAACTTCAAGACAGCGATTTTCTCACACTATTATCTCAAGCAACAAAAGGCGCATCAAAACCATTAATTCTGATATTTGACCAATTTGAGCAATTTTTCGTCCATTTTAAACAAAAAACAGACCGCGAACCTTTTCTTAATGCATTAAAGCAGTGGTATTCTGCTCCATCAAAAGTAAAAATTGTCTTTGCTATCCGCAGCGATTTATATTTTCGTATGGACGAATTACAGCGAGCTTTAAATTATTCTCCCGGAAATAATGAGGTATTCCCCTTAGAAAAGTTTTCACCAGAGGAAGCTGCAAAGGTTCTGGAAGTAATTGCAGAAACAGAAAAGCTGGAATTTGATAAATCTTTTGTCAAGGAATTAGCAGAGAAACAACTCGCAAACCAAGATGGGTTAATTTCTCCTGTTGATTTGCAGATTCTCTGTTGGATGATAGAAAAGCAAAAAACATCAGAATTGCGGGCTTTCAACCGACTAGCTTTTCTGAAATTTGGCGGTATTGAAGGTTTGCTGACTCGCTTTCTCCAACGGACTTTAGATACTATAATCACATCCGCACAGCGACAAGCTGCGGTGAAAGTATTGCTAGCGCTGACGGATTTAGAGCGTCAGTTAAGAGCGGGAATGTTGAGTTTAGCTGAATTACAAAGCAAACTCAAAGGAGATATTAGTGCTGCGGAAGTACAACAAGCCGTCACTTGGTTAGCGCGGGGAGATGTGCGCTTAATTACTCCGGTAGAGAATGAAGGTAAGACTGGTTACGAATTAGCCCATGAGAAACTTATCCCAGCTTTGACGCGGTTAGCAGGGAAAGAACTTTCCGATGCAGATAAAGCCAATCAGTTGTTAGATAGACGGGTAAATGAATGGTTAGGGAATAATTGCAGTTCTCGTTATTTGTTTAGTTTACGAGAGTTATGGTTAATTGAGCGACAGAAACCTTATTTGATGTGGGGAAGCAATCGCAGTCAAAAGGAGAAGTTGTTAACTAAGAGTCGGCGACGTTATCAAGGTTATACTGCGATATTTACTGTGGTGTTGTTGGTAGTTGTTTCGGTATTTTCTTGGTTGCAAACTCCTGGGGGACAAATTCAGCAGGTTAGGTGGGAATTGGAAAGTTTGAGTAAGCGGGTTTCAGATAGATATGTTGGGGGAACTGCAATAGCGTTTGTTAAAGATGATAATTTAAAGTTGGCGTTGAAGATAATTGATAATCAAATTCAAGAAGATTCATTTGCCAAAGCTAGTGCTTTAAGTGAGATTGCCAAGATTTATATCAAGTTGGAAAAAGAAGATAAGGCGATCGCACTTCTGGAAAAAGCACTCAATGCTGCCAACCAAATTCAAGATTCAAATAAAAAAGCCTCGGTTTTAAGTTCCATCGCCGAAGCTTATGCGAAATTGAACTCTTCTGAAAAAGCCATCCCACTGCTGGAAAAAGCACTCAAAGCTGCCAACCAAATTCAAGATTCAAATAAAAAAGCCTCGGTTTTAACTTCCATCGCCGAAGCTTATGCGAAATTGAATTCTTCCGATAAAGCCATCTCACTGTTGGAAAAAGCACTTAAAGCTGTCAACCAAATTCAATATTCACATAGCAAAGCCTCGGTTTTAACTTCCATCGCCGAAACTTCTGCGAAATTGAATTCTTCTGAAAAAGCCATCTCACTGCTGGAAAAAGCACTCAAAGCTGCCAACCAAATTCAAGATTCATCTTACAAAGCCTGGGTTTTAACTTCCATCGCCGAAGCTTATGCGAAATTGAATTCTTCCGATAAAGCCATCTCACTACTGGAAAAAGTACTCAAAGCTGCCAACCAAATTCAAGATTCATCTTACAAAGCCTCGGTTTTAACTTCCATCGCCGAAACTTCTGCGAAATTGAATTCTTCCGATAAAGCCATCGCACTTCTGGAAAAAGCACTCAAAGCAGCCAACCAAATTCAAGATTCATCTTACAAAGCCTGGGTTTTAACTTCCATCGCCGAAGCTTATGCGAAATTGAATTCTTCCGAAAAAGCCATCTCACTGCTGGAAAAAGCACTCAAAGTTGCCAACCAAATTCAAGATTCAAATAAAAAAGCCTCGGTTTTAACTTCCATCGCCGAAGCTTATGCGAAATTGAATTCTTCTGAAAAAGCCATCCCACTACTGGAAAAAGTACTCAAAGCTGCCAACCAAATTCAAGATTCAAATAAAAAAGCCTGGGTTTTAACTTCCATCGCCGAAACTTCTGCGAAATTGAATTCTTCTGAAAAAGCCATCTCACTGCTGGAAAAAGCACTCAAAGCTGCCAACCAAATTCAAGATTCATCTTCCAAAGCCTGGGTTTTAACTTCCATCGCCGAAACTTCTGCGAAATTGAATTCTTCTGAAAAAGCCATCTCACTGCTGGAAAAAGCACTCAAAGCTGCCAACCAAATTCAAGATTCATCTTCCAAAGCCTCGGTTTTAACTTCCATCGCCGAAACTTCTGCAAAATTAAAAAATTGGCGATTAGCACGGGATGCATTTACTAAATGTCCCACAGATGATTGTAAAGTAGAATCCCGTGCTAAAGTGCTGACAATCTGGGCTGAGAAGAAAAATCCGGCTTTGGTTGAGTTGGATGAGGAGGAGTGATGGTGTTATTGGTTGTTAATTGATAGTTGATAGTTGTTGGTTGTTGGTGGCTAAGTCGCAGAGGTGCGTTACAGTTCACCTTTTGCACCATTTTCAATACCGCTGGGGGTTGCAAACCCCCAGCTAATAGCGAAAGTCGTCCAAAGACGACTAGGTTATATTGTCAGTCTACTTAAGTAGACTTTTGCTGTTAGCCTCGGAATTGATTCCGAGGTGGTTTCGAGGGCTACACGAAATTGTTGCAAGATATCAATTACAATAGATTCGATATCAAACATCCTTCAAAACCCGATTAATCTCCCCCTGCATTTCCTCTCTCAAACTCTGTGCTTTCCGATAAAAATCTCCCCGACTTTGACAATTATCAACTTCCACCAAAGGCTGAATGAAATAATTTAATTTACTTCTCCCAGCCCAAACTCCCATACTCGGAAAAAGCGCAAACCAGGGAATTAAAGGTGATGCTGGCAGGAAAGGTAAACCAAATAATTTTTGCAGCCAGCTAATATTTAAAGTATAAGGATGCAGCTTTTCGCTACCAATACAAATAACTGGTAAAATTGGAACTTGATATTTTTGACTTAACTGTACAAAGCTAATATCAAACTTCTGTAACTGATAGCGTTTAAACCAGCCTTTACCAGGTCCTCTTAAACCTTCCGGTGCGTACAATAAAACCTTTTTCTGTTTAATTGCGGCTTCAAAATCATCATACTTTGCTTTGACACCACCCAAAACTTGCGACCATCCCGGTGGTAGCCACCAAGTTATCCAAGGATGTTCAAATAAGTCAACTCCAGCTAAAGGATATACCTTCCATTCATGATTTTTACTTAATAGATATCCTAAAGTTAAAATATCCCAAGGAAAACTCATTCCCGCATGATTCATAGCCACAATCAGCGGTTGATTTTGCGGTAAGTTTTCCAGTTGTACCAAGGTACCACGATAATAATATTCAATAATTGGCTGTAAAATTTCTTCTCGAAAAGCGATTTGATAACTCGGATTAAATTCAGTAACTTGCTTGCGGGGAAAACGACAACCCAAACGCAACCAGCGAATTAATAACGCTAAATAGAATCCCAAAGGAATTAAAAATAATATATATTCCAACCAGTTCCAACCATCTGGGTCATTATGATAATGTTGCCAGTGACGGTTAAATAAAATTAGCCAGCCCGGTGGATACCACAGACAAAACCAATCAAACCAGCCAAATTTAAATTCCTCAACTGATTTCTGTTTGAGTTGAGAATTTAAAAGTTTTTGTGAATGTTGCTGAATCACAGGCAATGGTATTTTTCTACAACTGGATTAATCAAATCCTAGCTTTATTGTGTGCTAATTAACATCATGCTGCGGAAATAAATTTTCCGATCGCAAACACTCCTCTCCTTGATAAGCACGGGGGAAAGGGGTGAGGTCACATTCATCAAATTTCTGATACATTACAAATGTAGAATTTGGTTTCGGTTATGTCAGAAGATAAACCTTTGGTTCTGACTAAAGAAGACGAAATTGACCAACTTTTTGAGCGATCGCCAATTCTCACAAGCCAAAATACTGGATGGGATGGAGTTTCTTTCCGATATATGTCTCAACCCGCATACGAAACTCCCGAGATTTGTACTTGCCTCGGACACAGTATTACTATTTTTACTCATGGGAACTATGCAATTAATGCAGATCGAAAACTGGATGGGCGTTTTCATCGCGACTCAGTAGTCGGTGGTGATATAGTAATTATCCCTGCGAATATCGCTCAAAAGTGTGCTTGGGATGCGGAAGGCGATTTTATTATCTTAGGTATTGATACAAAGACTTTTGCTCGTGCTATTGAGGAGTCTAAACAGCCAGAGCAAGTTCAATTAATACCATATTTCTCTACACCAGACCCTTTAGTTTTACAAATTGGACTTGCTATCAAAAATGCGCTACAAAATAATCCGTTAGGAAGTCGTTTGTATGCGGAGACAATGGTAAATGCTTTATCAGTGCATTTATTACAACATTATTCTGCGCGAAAACCGAAGATAAAAGAATATCTAAATGGCTTATCAAAGCTTCAGCTAAAGCTAATCATTGAATACATAGAGCATGATTTAGATAAAGATTTAGGTTTAAATGAGTTAGCAGAATTGTTACATATGAGTCCGCATTATTTCTGCTACCTATTTAAAAAGTCAATGAAAATAACACCCCATCAATATGTTATAAAAACTCGCGTTCATCGTGCTAAAGAATTGTTGTTAACAGGCAAATATAGTATTGCCCAAGTTGCTTTTATGGTGGGTTTTGCCAATCAAAGCCATTTAAACCGGCATTTTAAAAAGTTGATTGGTGTAACTCCTGGGAAAATAGGTAAATAATGAAAGGGGTTAGGGAACCCCTAATTAAGTATTGAATAATTAATATTCTTCGACTATCAAAAAATCTCGTATTCGTCTAAAATTAATCCGGTCTATCAAATAATATTCGCACCCTTAATTAACCGCTGTTTGCGGATGAAAACGATTTAAATGAGGCAATTAGTTATATGCTCGATTTTAATTCAGAAGAGTCTAATGTTTTGATAGCTCAGGATATCGGAAGTGCATTATTAGGACTAACACCCAATCCAGCCAACGATACTCTATTACCACAATCGGTTTTGGGAAGTAGTCTACAATTATCTCCTCAATCAGATGAGACACAGGTTTTGAGAGGTACTAAAGATTTTGATTTTCTCAGGGGTCAAAATTCTGACGACACACTGTACGGGCTAGCTGGAAATGATTTCCTCAGTGGTGGAAAAGGAAACGATACTGTTAATGGTGGTACCGATAAAGACTGGTTGCTAGGTGCAAAAGGAAATGATGTTTTAATTGACGGCGATGGAGGAGACTTTATAACTGGTGGAGAAGGTGCTGATATATTTTGGATTAATAATTGGGATACTCCAGATACACCAACCACTGTCTTAGACTTCAAGATTGGTGAGGATACTATCAAAATAGGTCGTTTGGGTGTCACTTTCGATTCATTAACCTTCGAGGATGATTTTTTCTCAACTACTATTCTCGATAATGGAAAGCCTTTAGCAAAATTAATTGGCATTGATAAAAACAGTTTGACACCCCAAAGCTTTATTTTTGGTGATGCAGCTTTAGTAAACCAACTGCAAACCAAACTCGAAAAAAGCGTAACAGATTTTGAAATTCCTGGTGCAACTCAAGCGGTAGTGACTCCGGATGGTTTTACCTGGAAAGGCGCTGCTGGATTTTCCAATTTAGAAGCACAAACTCCCATGGAAACCGACGATGTCTTTAGTATTGCCAGTATTACCAAAGCTTTCACGGGAGCGACAGTATTAAAAGTAGTTGAATCGGGAAAGATAAGCTTGGACGATACTTTAGGAAAACGCTTACCCGAAATTGCTAAAAATTTTCCTGATGGTGAAAGTATTACTCTACGTCAATTAATTAACGGTAGTAGGGGTATTCCCAGTTTTAATTCTACAGAAAAGTTTTTAGCGGATTTAGAAGCTGGTACTTTCGCAGATAAAAGTCCAGAAGAAATAGTAGCTTATGTGTACGGAGAACCACTTTTTACTGGATTTCAATCAACACCGATTTGGGCTTACACTAATACCGGCGATATTATCGCAGCTTTAATGGTAGAACAAGCTACGGGAAAATCCTTTGCTCAACTGATGCAAGATAAAGTTATTGAGCCGTTGGGATTAGATGACACCTTTTACGGCATACCAGAAAAAATCCCAGAAAACTTAGTACGCAGCTATACAGATTTATTCGATGCATCAGGAAAATTAGCACCTGATGGAACTTTAGAGGATATTACTGAACTTGACGTAAAAAATATATCTGCATTTGGAGCTTCAGCGGCTCTCTTCTCTGATGCTGATGATGTTGCGAGGTTTAATCAAGCTCTACTAGGAGGTGAGTTACTAGGTAAAGATAGTTTGAATGAGTTAGTAAACTTTGTAGATACCGGCTCTGCTGATGGAACCCGTTACGGGCTTGGGATTGTGGAACAAGTACCAGATCCAGACATTTTTCCTTGGGGCAGAGAATGGAGTTTGAGAGGTAATTCTTTTGGGCAAAATTCTTTTAGTTTATATCTACCGGATAGGGGTGGTTACATCAATACAGTATTAGCAAACCGTCAGTATCCCTTACAAATATTGAGAAATTCAGCAGAATTGATTATCGGATTAAGTTTGGAAGTTTCGTTTGATGACTTCTCCCTCGAGCAATTGCCAATGCAAGCAGCAATATAGCTGTTTTAGTTTATTTCCTTAGCCATTAAAAATCTAAATTATTTATGATAGCTTTCTCCAGTAACTTTACCCCGAAATACTATATATGAATAAAGATTGTAGAATAGCATAATCGGGATTAAAGCACCGATGAATATAATCATAATTGTCATTGAAGTGGGGTCGGCTGCGGCTTGATAAATGGTAATTTGAGTTGGGATAATATAAGGAAATACGATTAAACCTAGTCCGATAAATGTCAGCAAAAAAAGCAGTATTGTCCAAACAAAAGGCATTCTGTCTGCTCTTTTATTCAAGCTTTTGAGCAATTGCAAAATTAAGAAGGTTGCTAATAAGGGTATTAAAGTAAAAACATAAACTAAAGGTTTGGAAAATAACCTCATTCTAGCAGTTTCATAAATAAAAGGAGTCATAATTGTAATTAATATTGCTCCAATTAATGTTGTTATAGCTGCAAGTCTGGCAGTTTTACGATGAGTTTTCTGCAATTCTCCCGTAGTTTTCCAAACTAAGTAAGTAGAACCAATTAATACGTAACCTTGAATTAAAGTTAAAGCAATTAATACCGATGGAACATTTAACCAATCCCAGGTTGTACCGATAAAATGTCCTTTGTCGTCAACTTTGATTCCCGCAAGTACGCCACCTAAAGCAAATCCCTGTCCTAAAGCGGCTAAAAAACTTCCCATAGCAAAAGAAAGATTCCATAAGAATTTCCGGTTTGCTTCTTCTCGAAATTCAAAAGCTACAGCACGGAAAATAAGCCCAAAAATCATAATGAAAATTGGGATATAAAGAGCATTGAGAATAGTACCGTAAGCTAAAGGAAACGCACCAAATAAACTACCTCCCATCAACACTAACCAAGTTTCGTTAGCATCCCAAATATTGCTTAAACTAGTCATTAAAATACTCCGGCGCTCCTCACTTGAAGAAGTCAGCGATAAAATACCAACTCCTAAGTCAAACCCATCGAGCATTACATAAAGAAACAGAAATAATGCTAAAATTCCGAACCATATCTGCGGCAGTAAATAATTTAGTGTTTTCATTAAGATTTAGTAGGGAGTAGTTAAGAAGAGGGGGAAGAAGGGGAAGAGGGGGTAGAAATAATTAAATTCTTACTTACTACTTTTTATTCCTTACTGTTCACTGCTCACTGTTCACTGTTAACTATTAACTGTTCACTGTTGTGCTTCTATCGGGCGCTCATCGGGGATAAATTGTGCTGGTTTGGTTGCCACTGCGGGTTTTTCTTTCACTCCCGGTATTGGTAAATTAAAGTTAGGACCTCTACGAATGATTCGACTACCAAAATACAAAGCAGCAATCAACAGGATACTATAAACGATTGCAAAGCCTAATAGTGTTGTTAAAACATTTCCTGGAGGGATATTTGATACCGCGTCAACTGTACGAATTTCGTTGTATACAGTCCAGGGTTGTCTACCGACACAACGTACTATCCAGCCAGATTCTACGGCAATATAACCCAAGGGAGCCGCAAAAATCCAACCAATCAACAATAGTTTTTGCTTGATAATATTTCTTACCGATAGCTTACCGCGCAACCACTGAATTAGGCTTAACAACATTAATCCTGCAAAAAAGAAGCCAATCGCAATCATGGTACGGAAAGCGTAGTAAATTAACCCTACCATGCGCGGTCTATCTTCCGGTTTCCAAGTCTTTAAACCCTGCACTGGTTCCGAAAGTTTCTGCTTAAATTCCAAAATATAGCCTAAAGCATGAGGAATAGTAATTTCCCAACTATTTTTTTCGGCTTGTTCATCGGGAATCGCTAACATACTCCAATTAGCACTTTCTCCTGCCGGTGTAGTTTCCCATTGCGCTTCCATCGCTGCTAATTTAGAAGGTTGATAATGATAAACCTGTTCGCCGCTTAAATGTCCCACCCAAATTTGTAGAGGTGCGACGATGACTGCCACCGCGATCGCAATCTTCAAAGCAATGGAAAAGAAGGCTGGATGGCGTTTGTTGACGATATACCAAGCACTGATGCCCCCAATTACAAACAGCGAAGTTTCCAAAGTTGCGAGGAACATATGAGAAACACTTACAGCCATAAAAGGATTTAAAACAGCTTGGAAATAATTGCTAACCACAAACTCCCCATTAACAAAACTTCCACCAGCAGGAGTTTGCAACCAAGAATTTGCCGTCAAAATCCAGAAAGTAGAAAGATTCGAGCCAAAAGCAACTAAAATCGTTGCCAAATAGTGAATTTTAGGATTAACTCGCTCCCAACCAAACACCATAATTCCCAAAAAAGCAGCCTCCAGCATAAAAGCCCAAGAAGCCTCAAAACCGATGATGCTACCAAAAAAATTACCAATAGCTTCCGAAAGCGGTGCCCAATTCGTACCAAACTGAAACTCCATTGGAATCCCGCTAGCTACACCAATACCAAAATTGAGAACGTAAAGCTTTGACCAAAAACGAGCGTGGTAATAGTAATGATAATTGCGTGTCTTTAACCACAAACCTTCCATAACAACCAGGTAAATACCCAAACCCGTAGTTAAAACAGGCCACAACATATGAAAAATCGCCGTCAACGCAAATTGCATTCGTGACAGCGCAACAGTATTAGATAAAATTTCCATAAATATAAAAAATAGCTCCTCTCACCTGCTTTGTGCCGTTAGCTCTCAGCTTTACCACCCACTAAGTAAGCAGTAAATCCTCAGAGGGGGGAATATATTTCAGATTTCTTAATATATGACGATTTGTTTGAGGGAGGGGGAAGAGGGGGAAGAGGGGGAGACAAGACGTTAGGAATTCAACATAAATGATAACTACTCGCTGTTCGCTGTTCGCTGTTCACTGTTCACTGATAACTGTTCACTGTAATTACATTCCGCAATTACGATTAGCGGGGACTGCTTGTTTAATTTTCTTAGGGAAGGGGAGGTTAAGACTTTCCATCAAGTTGATAAAATCATCGCGGGTTTTGCCAGCAAATCGGGGATTCAACCGTTTTTCTTCCGCAATTGTGGAAACGGTACATCCTTTGTAATCGTGACCTGGATAAACTAAAGTGTCATCAGACAAGGTAAACAATCTTTTGGTAACACAGTCGTACAAAGTTCCTGCATCGCCATCTTGAAAATCAGTTCTTCCACAGCCACGAATAAATAAAGCATCACCTGTTAATAGATGAGTATTGTTGATTAAATAAGACATGTGGCTATTAGTATGTCCTGGTGTTGAAATGCCTTCGATGGTAACTGCTCCAATCTGCAATATTTGTCCGTGCTGCATATAGCTATCTGCACATCTCACTTCAGGATTCTTCGGTACAATACTCAAGCAGCCAGTAGCTTGACGGAGTTTGCCCGCAGCAGTAATGTGGTCAGCATGAATGTGGGTATCCAAGCAATAGCGTAAATTTAATCCAAGTTCATCTAATAAATTAGTATCTCGCTGAAATTGTTCTAATACCGAATCTACAATTACAGCTTCCTTGGTATTATAATCGGCAATTAAATAAGTATAGGTACTTGATTCAGAATCAAAAAGTTGACGAAATAACATAATATTTATAATATTCCCAGAAACTAATTAGCCGTTTAAATTGAGTTTGAAAACAATAGCATTGAAATTTGTTTAAATGCAGTTATCAACAACACAAAAATGAATATATTCGATGTTTAATTTTGAATTTATGGTACGAGTTATAGATTAAATTTGTCTGAGTTTTGAATTAGAAAATGGTTAGTTAATAATGAAAAAAATTAAAAATATTTGTAGGCGTTTCGTATTGTTATCTGTATTATTAATTTTATGTATCAATATTTCTGCCTGCAACAGTAGTATTGCTGGAAATAAGCAAATTCCTGCAACAGAATTAGTAGAGCAAATTAAATTAGATAAAGCCCCTATAATTTTAGATGTACGTACTCCTGAAGAATATTCACAAGGGCATATTCCGGGAGCAATTAATATTGAATATCGAGAATTGCCATCTCGGATTAGTGAAGTTAATTCTTTAAGTAATCAGAAAATAGTTGTTTATTGCGAAAGAGGAGTAAGAGCAAATATTGCTGAAGAGACTTTAAAGAAAGCAGGTTTTACTGAGGTTTTGCACTTAGAAGGTGATATGTCTGGTTGGAGAGAGAGGGGGTTTGAGGTGGAGAAGTGAAAAACCTCACCCGCGCTGTCGCGCACCCTCTCCTTATTAAGGAGAGGGTAAGGAATTGTTTTAGAATTAGGACTTACCACGGGTAACGTAACTATAGTCATTGCGACATAAGGAAGCAATCGCAAACGCTCGAAAATCTTAGCAAGTATTTAAATATTAGATATTTTAAATTTTACCTTTAATTAAAGTCACTAAATTGCTTCTCTATCTGCAATTGTGTAAATGTCTGGTTCATCGTGAAGAAAATCTAAGTTACCACCACTTTCCATAAGATGTGCAATTTCGTTGTTTGAAGGGTAACTCACATCGCTAAGTAATTTTGATTGTAGTAGAGCTTGTTCTGCTGGAGAAAGAGAACGAATAACTTTTACCAAAGATTCGACTAATTGAGTATTAACTGGTTGATTTATGTTGAAGTTATTCATAAAAATAAGGTTAAATGTTAAAGCTTATAATCCCTAACTGCTCACTGTTCAATTGCTCCTAATGCTTTGAGTGAAGATTTTTGTTCTGGGGTTAATCCTGTAGCGTTGGTGATGTTCATGTTGGCGTAGGGTTTGTTGCTGAGGGTTTTTATGCATTCACCTGTTTGGATGTTCCAGATTTTTATGGTTCCGTCGTAGCTTCCGCTAACTAGGAATTTATCATCTGGAGTAAAAGCAACTGAGGTAACTCTATTTTTATGACCTTTTAATGTTTTAATAAATTCACCTGTAGCAGCATTCCATATATTTATTGTTTGGTCAATACTGCTAGCAGCAAGCAATAAACCATCGTGGCTAAATTGTACTGACTCTATTCCACAATGATTATCTTGCAAAGTTTTCAAGCATTTACCACTATGAATATCCCATATTTTAATTATGCCATTCCTACTACCACTGGCTATAGTCGTACCATCAGTAGCTACTGCAACTGACCATATAGCAGCATCATGTCCTTGTAAAGTCTTGATGCATTTTCCTGTATTTATATGCCAAAGTTTTATAGTGCAATCGTTACTGTTACTAATTACTGTTTTCCCATCACGACTAAACACAACTGAATTTACCCAATCAGTATGTCCTTGAAAAGTGTGTAAACACTTCCCATTTTTAACATCCCATAATTTTATAGTTTGATCGTGACTTGTACTAGCCAGAGTTAAACCATCATTACTAAACGTTACATCAGATACTGGATTAATATGTGCTTGGAAAGCTTTGAGACAGTTTCCGGTATTAAAATCCCAAATTTTAACAGTGCGATCGCCACTACCACTTGCAATGATTCTACTGTCAGGGCTGATAGTTACTGAGCTTATCCACTTATCATGTCCTCTAATAGTTCTAAAGCATCTTCCTGTTTTGATATACCAAAATTTTATTTTTTGATTATTACTACCGCTAATAATAGTTTTACCATCAGGACTAACAGTCACGGATGCTACCCAATGTTTACATCCTTGTAAAGCTTGTAAACATTCTCCAGTATTGGTATGCCAAAGTTTTATTGTTTGGTCATCGCTACAGCTTACAAGTACTGTATCCTTTGAGTTAAGAGCGATGGTTCTGATTCTATTTTTATGTCCTGTAATTGTTTTTAAGCATTTCCCATCATTAATAGACCAGACTTTAATTGTACTATCACTGCTTGCACTAAAAAGAGTTTGATTATCTTTGCTAAAAACTAGAGAACGAATTGTCTTAGTATGACCAATTAAGTTTTTAATACATTTTCCAGTATTAATATCCCAGATTTTGATAATTTTATCTTTACTACCGCTCGCTAGGATTTTGCTATCGTGGCTAAACACAACTGAAATCACGCGGTGGTCATGTTCGTGTAGAGTTTGAAGACAATCTCCGGTAAGAATATCCCAAATTTTTACAGAAGAATCATAACTGCCACTAGCCACAATTTTATTATTAGGAGCTATTGCTACCGTCCAGATTCTACCAGTATGTCCTCGTAAGGTATTAATACATTTTTCCGTACTAACATCCCAAAGTTTTATTATTCTGTTATCGCTACAACTTGCAAGAATAGTACTGTTTGAATCAAAAGCTATTTGACGTACTTTATTAGTATGTCCTCGTAATATTTTTAAGCATTCTCCAGTTTTTGAATCCCATAGTTTTATCGCACTAGAGTGAGAGCAACTTGCAATAATTTTGCCATCAAAATTAAAAGCAACTGAACTTACCCAATCATTATGCCCTCTAAAGTTGAGAATTTGTTTACCTGATTCTAATTCCCACATACGAATTTCACCATCAGCACCACCAGTGACAAGCAATTTATCATCTGGACTAAATGCTAAAGATAAAATCATGCCAAAAGGTTTTGTAAATTCGCAATTAGCTAAATTTGTATTTTGGAAATTCACATAAAGCAAGCTGGTATCTCTAAAATCACCACCTTTAACAATTGCACCAGATAAGTCTGTATCTTCAATTGCACAGTTATCCACCTTCACCAAAACCGTCGCAGCATTCCCCCCAACATAACCAACCTCCCCCTCACTCTTCCCCTTCGTCTCCTTAATAACCTCTAACAACTTATCCCCAACGCTATCCTGATCAACCATCCCCACCAATAAATCTAAAACTGCTTTCGTTAATGGCGATCGCCCAACAGTATTCCTTAATTTCTCCAAGGGTTCGCTTTTAAATTCAAATTTCTCTAGCGCTATAGTTTTCTCCCTATAACTTTGAAAATATTCTCCCCAAGAAAACTGTTGCGATAACGATTTAGTTTCGCAAAACTCTAGCGCTAGGGTTTCTTGCTCCCCACCAAAGTTTTTTCTGACGACTTCTAAAAAATCATCTGCTAAAACTCCCAATTCCCCAGCGAATTTATAAGCAACGAAAAACTCCAACAACGAACGATGGGCTGGAGTATAATTACCGTCGGCATTCCGCACGAGCATTGTTTGACCCATCATGTCATAATGCCAGTGGTCTAAGTCTTTTTGTTCCTCCACAGCATCGCCGAATAAACGCCGGATTCTATCGGGGAATAACCGATAATTCAAGCTCATTTGGTCGTTGGAAAGCATTTCCCAAGCGATTTCGCAAAGGAAATACATTTTATCTGCTAACGATGTAAATGTTCTTTCCGATTTAATATCCCTTTCCATTTTCCGACGCACGGCATACAAATAAACCCGCGACATATCAACAGGTTTACCGGCTTCGATATCTGGTAATGCTTCTAAAATTAAGTCGCTCATCACCGGACGACGTGCTAAATCTAGAAGTTGAGGATTGTGCATTACTTTGTCTACGGTGCTGGTATTAACGACGTGAGAAAATACCTGTCTTATTTGTTCGTCGCTGAATTTCTCTAATTCCAACACTTCAAACTGCGGAGATTCGGCGGTTAAATTGGCTACTGATGCACGTAATTCGGCATTTAATAAACTCCTTCCCTGCTTGGCTTCGGGGAAATGTTCGGTACGACAGGTTAGTATAACTTTGGCTCCGGGAACCACTACCTTAGCTAATTCCCAAAAGTTGTTTACCATCTGCTGTTTATCAACTCTGGCTGCCATTTCATCGAAACCGTCAAATATGAGCAACAGTTTGCCCATGCGGTTGAGTTGTTCAAAGACGGAGCTATTTAAGCTGATTTCATGTTGGGAATAGAAAAATCCCGCCATGACGTTTTCTACATCCAAGGCTTTGGCGTAATCTCGGAGCAAGATAACCAACGGTAAACGAGGGCGTGACAATCCCCTTTGTTTAGCTTCCTTATATTTCAAAAGTGCATTCCAAGCATAATTAAATGAAAACCATGTTTTTCCCGTACCAAATTCCCCTAAAATAGAGAGATGCTCCTTTGCAGGGTCATCTATCCACGTATCGACGTAACCATCTATCCATCCGTCTTGTTCGTCGTAGCGGCTCAAACCGATTTTTTGTTTGGTTAAAGGGTCAATTTCTTCTTTGCTACAGGCTAAAGGAACGTATAACTCGTCAATCTTACGTTTCTTAACTTCAGTTTCCAGCCAGTTGATATAGTTGCTAAAATCGGCGGTTTCGTCGATAAGTTCGTCAAGGGTATAGCAAAATAAATTTTCGTTTTCGTCTTTATTTACTTCATCTCTTGCAGCCCGAGAAATCCGACGTGCAGCGATTAACCAGCCTTCGTCGGTTTTTTGCGATTTTACAGATTGACGTAAATTGATTAAATCGCTGATTGTTGCTTCTCCATCAATTCCCCTCACCAAAATCCTATCGAAGCGTCTTCTACCTTGGATTTTGATAATCAATTCAAAATAATCAGCTTGCCAAACTTGATATTTTTCAAATTGATAGCCGAGGGTTTTAAACCAACCGTGTAACTGTATGGCTAAATTTTCAGCTTTGCATTTTTGTTGTTTAGCCCTTCCCCTCTCCTTAGTAAGGAGAGGGGTGCCGAAGGCGGGGTGAGGTTTCTCCAAATTAGTTAACTTAGCAAGCTCAGTACGAATTTCGCCAAGAGTTCCTAATTGCTGCAACTCTTGCTTAATTGTTGATAACTCTTGCTGCAAGTTAGCAATATTCTTATCTCTTTGAACCTCTGCGGGAGTTCGAGTTAATTGCACAACCTTGAGGAAAACCGCGCTAAATTCGGCTAATTCGTGCAATACATCAATTCCCTCTTCCCGAATTCCTTCCTCTAAAATATTCCACTCATCGGGTTGAAGAATCTTGCCAATTTCTTCAATAACAATATTGGGATTATCAGCATCGAAAGCTTTATGAAATGCTTTTTGAATTTCGTCTTCCCGAAAAAGCTGTAAAATTGCCAGCGACTTCCCTACCCCATACTCAACCAAAGCATAACTATAAATACCCGAAAAATCTGCTGGTGGATGATCTGGATCGAGATTAAATTTTTTGAGTAGTATAATAACCTTCTCGTTGCGTTGTAATTTAGCTTTGGCAAAGTTGCCGATTTCACCGATAAGCTTGTCAAGCATTTTGATTTATGGGAAGGGAAGATTAAAGGATTTTATTTATACTAGCGATTCGTTTCGGTGTTGTGTGATTTTTTTATTTGTTTATTAGATTTATCTCAGTTTATTTACTGTTAATTTCTGTTTACTCTGCGCTCTTCGCGTCTCTGCGGTTTATAAATATTCAGTGATGATTTCACATGACTGGAGACGTAGCACTGTGCCCTGTCTCTACACAGATTTCAGATTAATCGCAAATTGGAGGTAAATATAATTCATAGCTTAATTCAGCAGCGCCAAAAACCCGGTTGAGAAACAAAAATAGCGAGCAAGATGCCCGCACTAAATAAGAAAATAAATTTGTAATTAAAAAAACTGATTCTCTAGCCAAAAGATTCCAGAACACTTTGTTATTCAGACTGCTAATATTAACCTCTAACTCCAGATAAATCTCTTTCTACTTCTTCAACTTTCGGAGCATCAAAAACATTTGAATAAACGAATCCAGCCGCTATTGCTCCTAAAATTGGCGCAACCCAAAACAACCATAATTGTGCGATCGCCCAACCACCAACAAATAAAGCTGGAGCTAAACTACGAGCGGGATTTACGGATGTATTGGTAACGGGAATGCTAATTAAATGAATCAGAGTTAAACCCAAACCAATTGCCATTGGTGCTAAAGCTGCTGGAGCGCGATTATCTGTTGCACCTAAGATAATCATTAAAAACATGAAGGTACAAATGAATTCAGCAACAAAACAAGACAACAATGTATAGTTTCCTGGAGAATGCTCGCCGAAACCATTAGCTGCAAAACCGCTGTCAACTAGGCTGAATTCAGGATTACCAGTAGCTATTAACGCTAGTATTCCAGCACCTGCGACTGCACCAAATACTTGAGCGCCCATATACATGGGTAATTCCCTTGAAGGGAAACGTTTCGCAACTGCTAAGCCTATAGAAACTGCTGGATTTAAATGGCAACCAGAAATATGTCCAATAGCATAAGCCATTGTCATTACAGTTAAACCAAATGCTAGCGAAACACCTACCAATCCAATACCGAGGGGGAATGCAATTTGGTTACCTATTGTTGCAGCATCAGCAATGAATCCAGCAGCCAAAACTGCACTACCGCATCCACCGAATACAAGCCAAAAAGTACCGATAAACTCAGCTAAACACCGTTTAGTTAGTGGCATTTTTTCTTAAACCATTAATTTTGGTGATATTGTACCAGCGGTATTGTTTTTTGAGATACTAATTTATATTTGTTTAATATCAAGTTAAATTAATTACTTACTATATAGCTAAAAATTTAATAATCTTTGACTGCCAATTACCCATTACCAATTACCCTACTTTTGGTAATTCATCCCAGCTAGTAGTATATTTCGGCGATTTATAGTCAGCTTTCATCTGCCATTTTTTACGTATTCCCGATGATGCAAGCTGTATTGTTTCGCGTCCGTAACGGTGATTAATTGTGTCCATTACTTGCATCAATCCTTGAGAGCGTTTTTTATCTGGTTCGCTTTTTTCAAATAGGGATAATTGTTTTTCACCTTCTGGTGTTAATCCAAGTAAAATTACTCCAGCTTTCTTGATTTTATATCCTGGCTCAAATAGATTTTCTGCCACTTTTCTGGCATTATTAACTAATTCTCGACTGTCGTTGGTAGAAGAAAAGAGGTTAACTGTTGTACCCCAGCTACGGTAAGGTTGGGATTTATCATAGCTCCCGGTGCGGAAAAATACTGTCATACTAGCTGTTTCTAGTTTACTTTGACGCAACTTTTCACCAGCACGATAGGCGTAAGCAGAAAGTGCTTCTTGTAATTCTGCTAATGTTTCAACAGCTTTGCCAAAACTACGAGTTACTGCGGTTGATTTTTTAGAGTTTGGCATTTCCGCTAAAGGAATGCAGCTAGTACCATTTAATTCTAAAACTGTCCGCAAACCCACTATACCGCGTTCTTTACGTATCCATTTTTGGTCGGTTTTTTTTAGTTGTAAAGCGTTATGAATATTGTTTTTTTCTAAAAGCTTTGTATAAGAACTTCCTACTCCCCAAACGTCTCCGACTTCAGTTCTTTGTAAGGCTAAATCAAGATAGGGAGAATTAACTAAATTTAAAACACCTTTGGCTTTATTCGATTTTTTCGCAATCCGATTGGCGACTTTTGCTAAAGTTTTGGTTGTAGCAATACCGATAGATATAGGAATACCGGTAAATTGTTGAACCTTCTGTTTGATTTCGCGACTGTAAGCGGTTAAATCTTGATTTGTAAAACTAGTAAAATCAAGGAAAGCTTCGTCAATGGAATAAATTTCTAACTCTGGCGTATATTCAGCCAAACATTGCATTACTCTTTGGGACATATCACCGTACAAAGTGTAATTTGAAGAGAGAATAGCTAAATTATATTTATCGCGATATTCCCGCAATTTAAAAGCAGGTTCGCCCATTTTTATTCCCAAAGCTTTGGCTTCGTTTGAACGTGCGACTACACAACCATCGTTATTAGATAAAACTACAACCGGACGATTTTCTAATTTAGGATTAAAAACACGTTCGCAAGAACAATAAAAATTATTGCAGTCAACTAAAGCGATGATTTGAGACATTTTGATTTATAAAATTTGGGTTATTGATTACTTGTATAGGTAAGTGTATGAAACATCAAATATTAACTTCACCCTACCTTGAACTTCCCTCTCCTTGCTAAGGAGAGGGATTGAGGGTGAGGTTTTTAGCCTTACCGAACTAATTCGTGAATTACTTTAGTAACCACACCCCAAATACTAAAATCAATATCTTCTGTAATTTTGATATTTTTTTCTGTATAACTAGTCTTGATATATATTTCTTGCTTGATTTTGATAAATTTTCTCACAGTTAACTCTCCATTAAACACAGCAATAATGATTGAATTATGCTGAGCTTCAATGCTGCGATCGACGATTAACAAATCACCATCGTAAATACCAGCATCAGCCATTGCATCCCCAGTCATCCTCATAAAAAAAGTGGCTGCTGGATGCTTGACTAAGTAACTATTTAAATCAAGTGTCCCTTCTAAATAATCTTGTGCAGGGCTTGGAAATCCAGCAGACATTATCAAGGTAATAAGTAAAGGAGAAGTCAATAAACTGAGAGGAATATCTCCAATCAAGATATGACTATATGTTGTTAAATATATCTATAGCAAAAATAAAACAAGCTAAAAATGATACTAGAATACAATTGCTTACAAATATGTTATTCAAAAGTATTATTTGTAAGACAAATTACAATATGTTGGGTTACGAAGCGCAGATTAATTTTTATTTGATAACTATTATTTTCGTGCGTCTAACCCAACCTACAACTTAGATTAATGAAGGAACGCATTGATAATGTTTTAAGTGTCACGCACCAACCGGGTATTGTGACAATTGCGTAAGTCCTGAAAATAACTTGAATTCATGACAACGATTAATGGTGCGTGACGGCAAAGTTAATTTATTCCGTTATGCTTAATAAATGATAGTAGCCGTCACACACCCTACAAATAAAAACAAGAGAATAAATTAAATTTCAAACAAAGTGTTTATGCGGCTACGAATCCACTTAAACATACCTTGTTCGGAATCAATTTTCTCTGGTAGAATTCCCATGCTTGCTAAAGATTCGCTACGGGTTGCAAGTTCTGCGGAAATTTGATCTGCTAATTGAGGATGATTGGATAATAGTCTTTGTAAATTGGTATGGTCTACAACAAATAAGGTTGTTTGTTCGTTTGTACGTATACTAGCAGAACGGGGAATCCCCATTAACAGTGCCATTTCTCCGATGAATTCACCAGCATGACGGTTGACGATATGCTTGTTAAGCTTCTCGGAATAGATTTCTACAGAGCCAGAAAGAATAACGTAAAACGAGTTACCGGGATCTCCTTCACGACAAATAACTTGCTCTGGGGGTAACATCTGTCTGAAACCCTGTTCGATTAATTCTCGAATTTGTCGGGGAGTACAGTTTTGGAAATAACTAATTTGACGCAGTAAATCTTTTAAACTTTGAGTTCCTGAAGAGTTAGAAGCGGTATCTGGAATTTTTGTTTTAGGGGAATCGTTAGAAACATTGCTGTCTGAGACTTTTAAGTTACCAGCGCCTTGAAATAATTGAATTAAATCTTGAGGATTCTTTAGATGTAAATCCCTTTGAGGGAAAGGAATATTAATATTCCGCAGATTTAATTCATTTTCAATAGAAAAATTTAAGTCGCTTTTAAATTGAGGAATACCCGGTGGCTCATCTACCCAAACTAATAGTTCAAAGTTCAAGGAACTATCACCAAATTCTTTAAACCAAACTTTAGGAGTGGGTTGCTTTAGTACGCGGGGGTGTCTTCTCGCTGCAGCTAAAAGTGCTTCGGTGACTAAGGTTGTATCGGTACCGTAAGCAACTCCTACCGGAATGTGAACTCGACATTTTTTATCTCGATAACTCCAGTTAACAATATTATTTTCGATAAACTTTTGATTGGGTACAATTACAAAAACATTATCTAAAGTACGAACTACTGTAGAACGAATCGAAATTTTTTCTACAATTCCTCGTAAATCATCAACTTCTACTAAATCCCCAACTTTTAAAGGCTGTTCAAATAATAGTGTAATACCGCTAATAAAATTACTCGAAATATTTTGCAATCCAAAACCAATACCAAGCCCTAATACCCCAGCAATAACAGTTAAGGAACTGAGATCGATGCCAGCACCTCTAAGAACAATCAAAAAACCTATTCCAGCAATCAAGTAACCAACGACTGAAGAAATTGCTTCTTTGGTACCTCTATCAATCTTAAATCGGCTTAATATAGTCTTGCTAATTAACCGGCTGATAAGACTACCGATAATATAAGCAATAACGGCATAAAAAATGAGTTGGAGAAATAAATCTAGAGTAAAAGATTTACCATCATCCAACTTAAAAAGTTCTGCTTTATATATATCCCGGAAAAATACCAGAATATTTTGTCTTAGTTGCTGAAACCATCCCATAGGTTAACCAGTAAGATATTCGACTGATGAATGCTAGTTATGAATATACTTCTCTAGCTCGAAAAACTCAATCAATTTTTCCAAATTTGTGTCGGCAGCAGTAGGCGTTAAAGCTTCTATTTGTTCAATTGTTTGCTCGTTGAGGTGTTTAAATACTTTTTCCTTTAAGATTAAAACAACTTCTTCAGGCAAACCTTCTAATTCCCGATTTAATCTGGCTAAGCGTCCTTTTGCAAAGCTAATTTGAAATTTTGCTCTTTTCAATAACCGCTCTCTTAAGTTTTCATATACTTCCTTATTATTGCTGCTGTCTTCTTTTTTAGTTAAAAATTCTTTGATTAAGGGTATTATATCTGGATTCTCTTCTAAAAGTATCAAACTGCCTTCTTGAAAATAAGCTGCAATTCCATCTATACCCAATCCACCGATATCTGCTAGTGCAATAATACGCGCATTTAATAATATTTGTTCTTCTGAATTATATAAATCTGGCTGATAAATAGAATTATCGTTAGTGTCAAAATAACAAATGGTAGCCGAAATTGATTTTCGGATTATTTCTAAATCTGATTGTGTAAATAAAGCAGGAAGTTCGGGATTTTCTAAAGTATATTTTTGATTTAAGTGTTTTATAAATTCGATTAATTTATTAATTGTAGCATTTTCGCTAACTCCGCTTTCTCGCTGCCTTGCTGTTTGAGGAGATTTTAAAGGTAAAAATTCTTGAATCATGTCATGACTCGCCGCACAAATGTCAATCAAATATTTCGCTCGCTTACTGTCTGATGAATCTGACTGATAACAAATTTGATTCCAAAAAGGTTTTATAGCATTGAATATTATTTCCGCTCGGCGTTGAACAGCTTCTGCATGAGCATGATTGTGGAAATACAGTTGTTTTTTTTCTGCTTCTTTTTTAACTTCTGTAAAGGCAAATTCTTTGATAACCGAAATAGCCTGTTCAAAGTTTTTTGGTATTTCCTGCCAAATTTTGCTGTTATGTTTTTCTAAAATGGTTTTATCTTGATTGTTATTCATAGTATTGTTTCTTACAAAAAATCATCTTTTGAAAGACTTTAAGAATAATATAATAAAGTAATTTTGCTGATATTGCCCACACTAAAAATACTTATTGTTTTGTAAAGTTTTGTATTGCAATATTAATTAGAATTGATAGAAATATCTCTATAGAGATAGATTCATTTTTAATAAGTAGCAAAAATTAGAAATCCGATAACTCTTTTGAACAATCTACGCAGTTGCTCTTACTACTATGGAGGTAGGCTGTATTTGTATCGCTGTAGCCTTATAGTATCGGTTGAAATATTTGCTAATAATTTCAATCTACGCCTATTAACTATGCTAAATTTACAGTTCAAAAATAGCATTGAGTCGTTTACGAACCCAATTTAAAACAGTTTGTTCTGAATCAATTTTATCTGGTAATATACCCATATTTTCTAAAGATTCCCTACGCTTAGATATTTCGACAGAAATTTGCTCTGCTAATTGAGGGTAGTTGGATAGCAGTTTTTGTAAATTATCGCGATTGACTACAAACAAGGTAGTATCTTCTAAAGTTCGGATACTAGCAGAGCGAGGAATTCCCATTAATAAAGCCATTTCACCGATAAATTCCCCAGCTTTTCTTTCCGCAATACGTTTATCAATTTTTTCGGAGAATATTTCTACCATACCGGATAATATAGGAATCCGGTTTGATTTCTGAATAAAATTAGGTATTTGTAGGGTGTGTTACGGCTTTAGCCTAACGCACCGGAACCAATACCCGATGGTGCGTTGCGCTCCGCGACAACACACCCTACGTATTTTTCAATAATCAAATAGTTTATCCAAGCTACTAACTTGAATTTTAAGGTGCTGGCAAATTTTTTGAACAATACTTTTGGTGGTGGCTCTGATAGAATATTATTCTGCTGGCGAGCCGCTGCTAACATTGCTTCTGTGACTAAAGTTGTATCGTTTCCATATACTAATTCTATATTTACTTCTACGGGGCATTTACTTTTCCCATAGCTCAAATTGATAATTTTATTTTGAATAAAATCAGAGTTAGGAATAATTACGAAGGTACCATTTAGCAATTTTATTGCTGTAGAACGAATTGAAATTTTCTCAACTATTCCTAATAAATCATCTATTAGAATTAGATCGCCAACTTTTATCGGCTGTTCAAATAGAAGCGTAATTCCGCTGATAAAGTTAGCAGCAAGCTGTTGAAAACCGAATCCGACTCCAATTCCTAATACACCAGCAATTACAGTCAAAGAACTGAGATTTATTCCCGAAATCTCTAATACAATCAGAAATCCAAGTCCAGTTAATAAATAACCGATTACAGAGGCAACAGCTTCTAAAGTTCCTCTATCAAAACCAAATCTAACTAATAAAGTTCGTCGAATAAACTCACGTAAGAATCTAGCAACTAAATAAGCAATAAAAGCGAATAGAATCAGCTTTGATAGAGAAGCTAGAGAAACAGGTTTATCTTCTAGTTCAAATAATTTAAGGTTAAAAGTTTTGTTAGTAAATCGCCATACTTGTTGCAGTTTTTCAAGCAACCATTGCTGAATAATTGCAGTCAGTGAGATTTCGCTTTCGATAACTGGTTCAATTTCTTCTACTAAAAACAACTTTAATAAAAATCTTACTGGGTTTAAAATCAACTTAGATAACCTCCCAAATACTAATATTTTATAATTTCATAAGCATAGTCTAATCATTTGCAATATCAATAAGCATATATTTATTAGTGTTTACTTTAAAATTTTTGTTTCTTAGATCAAATCTAATAATTGTATATACAAATACTAAAATATTCGCCAGTTCGTATTTATAGTCTTCTAATAATCTTTCTAGTCTACTCTGTTAGGCTTTATCATCGCTAATTGTATTTTATTATGCATTTGTCTCAGGGTTGACTTATTCCAAATAAAATGCTCTCGCAAAAAAAAATAATTGAATTGGAATAATTCAGAAATAATACCTATAACTCAAAATAACATGTAAAATATATAGAAAATAAAGGGTCATCGCTACAACAAGCAACTAGAATTCATATAAAAAAATGAATCAGTAGTAGAAATAGGGGGTAGCTAATGGTTGCAGAAAAAATTGAAAATCAGTCAGTCAATGGAAAAAATAAAGGTTTCTTTGATAAGATAGCTAGATTGAGAAATAGGATTCCTTTACGTACCGTATTAGTCGTTCCATTCGTATTACAAATTTTTGGCACTGTAGCATTAGTAGAGTATCTTTCTTTTAAAAATTCTCAACAAGCAGTAAGTGATGTTGTTTCTCAATTACGGAGCGAAATTAGCGATCGCATCAAGCTACATCTAAGCGATTATCTAGAAACACCACATGTAATTAATCAAAGCAATCTTAAATCATACCAGATAGGTATATTGAATATCGATAATCAAGATGCACTTTCGAGGCATTTTTGGAAGCAGAAGCAAGTATATGATGTTAATGCTGTTTATTTTGGTAATAACAAAGGTGGATATGTTGGTGCAGAGCCAGGTAACAAAATTGCAATAACTAAAGATTTTACTGTAGGTGATTTTCTATTTTACAGTAGCGATGCTCAAGGTTTTAAGGTCGGTACTCCAAAGCTAGTTAGAAACGATTATAATTCTTTAATGAGACCTTGGTATAAAGCTGCTGCTACTAAGAAAAGCCCGACTTGGAGCGAAATTTATACATATAGTGATGGTACCGATGTTGCTATAGCGGCTGCAACTCCTGTTTATAGCAATAACGAATTGCAAGGGGTTTTATCTGTTGATTTATCCTTAAATCAAATTAATAATTTTTTACGTGCTTTCAAAGTCGGAAAGTCTGGCAGAACTTTTATTATTGAGCGTAATGGAAAAATAGTTGCTTCTTCTACTACAGAGAAGACATATTTTAAAGATGGAAATGATTTTAAGCGTTTAAATTATAGCGAGAGTTCTTCACCTTTAGTTAAAGAATCTATAGAATTTCTGAAACAAGAATTTAATGATTTAAGTAATATAGAAACGACTCAACAGTTAGAATTTAATATAGAAAAAGAACTTCAATATTTACAGGTAACGCCATTTAAAGATGAATATGGCTTAGATTGGTTGATTGTTGTTGTGATTCCCGAAGCCGATTTTATAGCAGGAATTAATGCTAATCAACGCAATACAATTTTATTATCGTTACTGGCTTTAGCTATAGCTATAGTAATTGGTATCATTACCGCAAGAAGAATTTCTCAGCCAGTTTCACGTCTCAATCAGGCAGTAAAAAAGATTGCTGAAGGGAATTGGGAAGGAACGGAAACTGTAAAAGGTTCGCGGATATCGGAAGTAGGAGAGCTAGCAAACTCTTTTAACACGATGGCTTCTCAACTGCATGAATCTTTTGAAACTTTAGAACAAAAGAATAACGAATTAGAACGACTAGATAAATTGAAAGATGAATTCTTAGCTAATACTTCCCACGAATTAAGAACTCCTCTCAACGGTATGATTGGTTTAGCAGAATCGATGATTGATGGTGCTACGGGAGAGATAACTAATTTACAGCAGAAAAATCTGCTGATGATTGCTAATAGCGGACATAGATTATTAGAATTGGTTAATGATATTTTGGACTTTGCGAAACTAAAAAATCAAGGTTTAGAGCTTCAGCAAAAAGCTGTAGGAATACACTCTCTAGTTGATGTTGTATTAACTTTTAGCCAATCTTTAGTGGGCAAAAAAGAATTACAGTTAATTAATTCGGTACCAGATAATTTACCTTTAGCTTACGCCGACGAACACCGTTTGGAGCAAATATTATTTAATATTATCGGTAACTCAATTAAGTTTACTGAAAGCGGAAGAGTAGAAGTTGTTGCATCTGAAGATAAAGGAAAATTAACAATTACAATTTCAGATACGGGAATCGGTATTCCTCCGGAAAAACACGAAAAGATATTTGAATCATTTGAACAAGCAGATGGCTCAACTTCGCGAGAATACGGTGGCACTGGTTTGGGTTTAGCAGTTACAAAACAGTTAGTTGAACTCCACGGTGGAACAATTTGGGTAGATTCTGAAGTTGGTAAAGGTTCGAGTTTTAGTTTTACTTTACCCGTAATAAATACAAAAATTCAACCAGAGAAGATTAAAGCAGAAAGTAAAAATTCGCGAGAATCAAATCAACGAAGAAAATTAAAATTATCTAAAAAAACTGCCCAGATTAATCAAGCATCAGCTAACAATATTGCTTCTGTTTCTAATAATAAAGAAAAGGTTGCAAATATATCTAAAAATAGCAAGTATAATATATTAATTGTCGATGACGAACCAGTAAATTTGCAGGTATTGAATAATCATTTGTCTCTACAAAAATATAGAGTTACTCAAGCGTCGAGCGGTGCAGAAGCTTTAGAAATCATTGAAAACGGCGATAAGGTTGACTTAATGTTGCTTGATATCATGATGCCGAAAATGTCTGGTTATAAAGTATGTGCCAAGTTAAGAGAAAAATATGCACCGCATCAATTACCTGTTGTGATGTTAACAGCAAAAAATCAAGTAACGAATATAGTTACCGGGTTTAAATTTGGCGCAAATGATTATCTTACTAAACCCTTTCATAAAGATGAATTACTAACTAGAATAAAATCTCACCTCAAGCTATCTCAAACTAGTAAATCCTACGGTAGATTTGTTCCCCACGAATACCTAAAATTCTTAAGTAAAGACAGCATTATTGATGTAGAATTAGGCGACCATGTAAGTAAAGAGATGGCGGTAATGTTCTCGGATATTCGCTCATTTACGACTATTTCTGAGAGCATGACACCCCAAGAAAATTTCGATTTTGTAAATAATTATCTACGTCAAGTATCTCCGATAATTCGGGATAATACTGGGTTTATTGTCAAGTATCTTGGGGATGGGATGATGGCAGTTTTCCCCAAGGGTGCCGATGATGCAGTTAGAGCAGGTATCGGTAAATTAAAGAAAGTTGAATCACAAAATATTCGCAGAATCGAGAACAATCAAAAACCGATAAAAGTCGGAATTGGGGTGCATTTCGGTCATATGATGGTGGGAATGGTAGGAGAAACCGCCAGAATGCAGGGTGATGCTTTTTCCGATAACGTCAATTTAACCGCACGTTTAGAAAGTTTGACTAAGTTTTACGGAGTTTCTTTAGTCATAAGCGAACAAGCTTTAGCACATTTAACTAACCCTGAAAAATATCAAATGCGGTTTTAGATAGGGTTATAGTCAAAGGAAAAGCGAACCGATAGCGATATACGAAATATTGGATGGAGAAGTAGAAGAAGTTCGTAATTTGAAGTTAGAAACTCTTAGTAATTTTGAAAATGGCTTAGAAAATTATCGCTGTGGAGATTGCGTCAAAGCCAAAGAGTATTTTGAAAAAGTATTAGCTGTTAATAGTGAAGATAAAGCCGCAGCACTATATTTAGAAAGAGTCGAAGAATTGAATTGTAACGGAATTCCTCAAAATTGGTGTGGTGTTTGGGCTATGACGAAGAAGTGAGCAGTGAACAGTTATCGGTTAATAGTTTAATCCCCTCGAAGAATTAGAGGGGGGAGAAGGGGAAGAAGGGGGAGAAATAATTTAAAACTAGTAACTGCTAACTATTAACTGTCAACTGGGAACGAAGATTGCAGAAAAGTAAGTCATAGACGTGTTTGGGATTAGGAGAAACGCTAATGGTTGTAGATAAATTAGGTAGTCAACTAAAGAATGAACAAAAAAGGGGATTTTTTCAGAAGTTAGGCATATCGAGAAATCGTTTACCTTTACGTAGTGTATTGATTATTCCATTTGTATTGCAGATTTTTGGAACAGTGGGATTAGTCGGATATCTTTCTTTTAAAAATTCCCAAGAAGCAGTATATGAAGTTGTCTCGGAATTGCGGAATGAAATCAGTAACCGTATTGAAATACACCTTAAAAATCATTTAGAATCCCCGCATCTAATTAATGCAAATAACCAACAAACGCTGCGAATTGGCATGTTGAGCTTGGAGCAGCCAGATACAATCGCACGTCAATTCTGGCAGCAAATGCAGGTATTTAAGAATGTTAATGTAGTTTTTATTGGTAAGGAAGATGGTGGATATATTGGTGTAGATTCAAGAAATAAGATTACTGCTACTAAAAATTTTCAAGCCGGTCAACTACTAATTTATAATACTGAAGGTAGAGGTAGACGTTTTGGTATACCGGAATTAGGTAATCCCAATTACGATGCTCGTTTAAGACCTTGGTATACAAAAATTAAAAACCAAAAACGTCCTCAGTGGAGCGATATTTATACATATAACGATGGTAGCAATATTGCGATCGCGGCTGCTCGTCCGTTTTATAATAATGGTGAATTTGCAGGCGTACTAGCTGCGGATATATCTTTAAAGCAAATTAGTGAATTTTTGCGTGAGGTAAAAGTTGGTAAAACAGGTAAAACTTTTATCATCGAACGTAATGGCAAAATAGTTGCTTCTTCAACTGATGAGAAAATATATTATCAAAAAAAAGACAAAATAAAACGTTTAAGTGCTAGCAATAGTAATTCCCCTTTGGTGAGTAAATCTGTTAATTTTCTTAATAAAAAATTTGGTAATTTAAACAATATTAAAAAAACTCAGCAGTTACAATTTGACATCAAAGGGGAACGTCATTTTTTACAGGTAACAACATTTAAAGATAGATATGGTTTAGATTGGTTAATTTTGGTTGTTGTTCCCGAAGCCGATTTCATGGCACAGATTAATGAAAATCAGCGCAATACATTATTATTCTGCTTGTTAGCTTTAATCATTACTATTATTATTGGTATTATTACAGCCCGTAGGATTGCTCAACCAATTGCACGCCTCAATAATGCAGCTAAAGATATTACAGAAGGGACTTGGGAAGGAACGGAAACTGTAAAAGGTTCGCGCATATCGGAAGTAGGAGAATTAGCAAACTCTTTTAAGATGATGGCTCATCAACTACATGAATCTTTTGAAACTTTAGAAGATAAAAATAGCGAATTAGAACGACTGGATAAATTAAAAGATGAGTTTTTAGCTAATACTTCCCACGAATTAAGAACTCCTCTCAACGGTATGATTGGGATAGCAGAGTCAATGGTTGATGGTGCTACGGGAGAAATTAGTTCGCCACAGCAACAAAATCTAGTGATGATTGCTAACAGCGGACATAGATTACTAGAACTAGTTAACGATATTTTAGATTTTGCGAAACTCAAAAATCAAAATATTGAACTTCAGCAAAAAGCCGTTGGAATATATTCATTAGTTAGTGTAGTATTAAGTTTCAGCCAATCTTTAGTCGGCGGCAAAGATTTAAAGTTAGTGAATTCGATACCCAATAATTTACCTCTTGCTTATGCTGACGAACAACGATTAGAGCAAATATTATTCAATATTATCGGAAACTCAATTAAGTTTACTGAAAGCGGAAAAGTAGAAGTTTTTGCATTTGAAGATAAAGGAAAACTAACTATTAGAATTTCAGATACGGGAATCGGTATTCCTCCTGAAAAACACGAAAAAATATTTGAATCGTTTGAACAAGCTGATGGTTCAACAGCGCGAGAGTATGGTGGAACTGGTTTGGGTTTAGCAGTCACAAAGCAATTAGTTGAACTACACGGTGGTGAAATTTGGGTAGATTCTGAAGTTGGTAAAGGTTCGAGTTTTAGTTTTACTTTACCCGTTGTAGATAACAAATTTAGTCAAAATAAACCAGAGAATAAAAAGATAGAGGAATTAAATCAACAGCCAAAATATAAGACATTTGGAAAAACTTTTAAAACGCAGAAGGTTAAATTAAACAATATTACTCCCCTCTCTACAGAATCTGCTGAAAATATTCACAAAATATCTTTAAGGAACAGTAAATACCATATATTAATTGTTGATGACGAACCAGTAAACTTACAGGTATTAAACAATCATTTGTCGCTGCATAAATATAGAGTTACTCAAGCATTAAACGGTCGAGAAGCTTTAAACATAGTAGATAAAGAAGAAAAAATTGACTTAATATTACTAGACATTATGATGCCAAAAATGTCTGGTTATGAAGTCTGTGCTGCATTACGGGAAAAATATCCAGCCCATCAATTACCGGTAATCATGTTAACAGCAAAAAATCAAGTTACTGATATAGTTACCGGGTTTAAATTTGGCGCAAATGATTATCTTACTAAACCCTTTCATAAAGATGAATTACTAACTAGAATAAAATCTCACCTCAAGCTATCTCAAACTAGTAAATCCTACGGTAGATTTGTTCCCCACGAATACCTAAAGTTCTTAAGTAAAGACAGCATTATTGATGTAGAATTAGGCGACCATGTAAGTAAAGAAATGGCGGTAATGTTCTCGGATATTCGCTCATTTACGACTATTTCTGAGAGCATGACACCCCAAGAAAATTTCGATTTTGTAAATAATTATCTACGTCAAGTATCTCCGATAATTCGGGATAATACTGGGTTTATTGTCAAGTATCTTGGGGATGGGATGATGGCAGTTTTCCCCAAGGGTGCCGATGATGCAGTTAGAGCAGGTATCGGTAAATTAAAGAAAGTTGAATCACAAAATATTCGCAGAATCGAGAACAATCAAAAACCGATAAAAGTCGGAATTGGGGTGCATTTCGGTCATATGATGGTGGGAATGGTAGGAGAAACCGCCAGAATGCAGGGTGATGCTTTTTCCGATAACGTCAATTTAACCGCACGTTTAGAAAGTTTGACTAAGTTTTACGGAGTTTCTTTAGTCATAAGCGAACAAGCTTTAGCACATTTAACTAACCCTGAAAAATATCAAATGCGGTTTTTAGATAGGGTTATAGTCAAAGGAAAAAGCGAACCGATAGCGATATACGAAATATTGGATGGAGAAGTAGAAGAAGTTCGTAATTTGAAGTTAGAAACTCTTAGTGATTTTGAAAATGGCTTAGAAAATTATCGCTGTGGAGATTGCGTCAAAGCTAAAGAGTATTTTGAAAAAGTATTAGAAATTAACCCAGAAGATAAAGCCGCAGCACTATATCTAGAAAGAGTCGAAGAATTGAATTGTAACGGAATTCCTCAAAATTGGTGTGGTGTTTGGGCTATGACGAAGAAGTGAACAGTTATCAGTGTAATGCCTTAGAGGGGAAGAGGGGGAAGAAATAATTTAAAACTATTAACTGTTCCCTAACTCCTTACCCACAAAGCTAATCCCCCACCTTTTCCTCGTGCGGCGATGTATTTATCTGCTATTAAAAAGTAGGTAAAAAATGCTTGCTGTTTTAAGGTTTGTTGATAAAAGCTGTTTTCTCTATCTTCCCCACCACGAATATAACCTTGATATAATTTTAATCCGGACAAAGATAACTGCATTTTGGTAAAATCGAATGCAAGTATATTTTTCTTTGAAAACTGCACCGGACCTGATAAAACTATTTTTAATAAACCAAATTGGACGGAATTTTCAACGTTTCCTTTTTCTGATGAATCCTCAGATTTGCTGTAGGAAAGTTGAATCTTAACTAGCTTTGGAAGAAATTTCCCTGCTCCTAAAACAACTCCCGCACGCTTTCGAGTCTTTTTAGTTCCAGTAATAAACCCCAGTCTCCAGTTACCGACTAGCTGCGAATAATTATAATCTGCTTTATTTTGCTTTGCTGCTTTTTCTGCTGCAATTAATGCTTTTACTACATCTTCTGATTCAGGTGGTTTCGTAACTTTATTCTGCAAAAAATCCGCAGCTTTTTCGATGGGGGTATACATAATCTTATATATGGTAGCTGGAAAAAGTCTTATTTATGCTCAAGATTAATATTACGCTAATTTAGGTTGATAATTAAAAACCGGTTTTTAATATCAGCACTGAAATAGAATGCAAAATGATTCTGCTCTATTGAATTATCACGGTTTCTCTATAAAGGTGAGCTTTTCCGAATTGCATTTTTATCGACCAAAAAAAAACGATATTTGCGAAAAACCCAACATATGACCCTTCTCCTTTTAACTCCGTAAGACTCCGAAACGATTTAAATTAGATTACCTTATTGTAATATGGCATACATTAAAACGGCTGCTAAATTTCCGCAAATCTATTCATAGTTAAGGTCATATTTTCTTTTAAGACATATAAATTATTTTGGAAAATGATTTATTTGCGAAAGAAGCAAAATCTAGTATTGTGTTCTACTTTTGTCGTCGATTATTTCAGGCTTTTATATTTATAGCCTGCCTAATGACAACGAAAACATAAGCTATACAGGCTCTAAATGCTTGCAAACAACAATAAGGTAGTAGGTATTACTACAATATTAAGACAAATATAAATAAGTATAAATTTTATGTAAAGTTATTATTTTTCAGTCTTTTTGGGGTGGTGAAATGTTATGCTACTGTTTGTAAAGACAGACACTAGGTAAAAACTAGTAGATGATTGATGAAAACTAGGTAATCTTTAGAAGGGTATCGCTGTGTTGTTTTCACGTTTGAGTCTATTAATGAGTTAGTAACTTTGAATTGAGACTCATCTGCTTTTGTTTTTCTTATTTGTCATCTACCAGAATTTAGGAACATTTTTTTTGCATTTTTCGGTAAGGCTAATTAGTTAGGTGGTCTGCTAGTATCGCAATTGTTAACAGTCAGTTGAAATCATCCATCAATATTTTGGATCTAATCGTATCGGGGTTATTGTTTACAACTGATTAAACAAAAGTTTTAAGAATATAGCTGACACGAGCGATAATTAAAATTTGCGATTTTAAAGCTTGATTGAGATAGTTTGCTAGATGTTTCAGTCAGGTAGAACCTACTTGTGCAAATTTCACTATTTCAATCAAAAACACCTATTGAATTCAGTTGTATTTCTAGGCATCTTCTATCTATAGCGGCTGAATTGATGCTGTAGATTCAAAAAATCATCCCTATTTATATATATTTTTGTGGTAATGACAATGGAAACTTTAAGCACTATCGAAGAAATAGATATTCAAAAATATTTACAGGTTATCAAACGTCGCTGGTTGCCTGCTTGTGGAGTTTTTGGGCTAACGGTAACGGGAGCTACACTGTATGCAATGTCCCTAACACCTACCTATAGGGCAGAGGGAAGTTTGATGATCAAAAGTAATCGCACTTCTTCCTTGACGGGACTATCAGAAGATTTAGGAAGATTGGAAGCTTTAACTCAAAATAATAATCCTTTAGATACGCAAACACGAATCGTTACATCAAATCCCGTTATTCAAGAAACAATTAAAGAGCTAAATCTGAAAGATGACGAAGGTAAGCTGATACCGATTTCTGCTTTAGCTAATGGATTAAATGTAGAAGGAATTAAGGGTAGTGATATTTTATTAATTTCTTATAACGATCCAAATCCAGTCAAAGCTGCCAAAATCGTTAATACTGTCATTAAAAATTATATTCAGCAAAATGTAAACGCTAACCAAAAAGAAGCCCAAACTGCACGGGAATTTCTCAAGCAACAACTACCAAATGCAGAATTATTAGTAAGAGAAGCAGAATTGGAACTGCGGCGATTCAAAGAAAAGCATCAAATTATTGCTTTGCAAGAAGAGGCTAGTGCATCAGTAGAGACAATCATTAAATTAGAAGAACGAATATCTCAAATTCAAGCTCAACTAGCTCACGTCAATGCACGTCTAAAAAATTTACAGGCTCAAGCCGGGGTAGAATCGCAACAAGCTGTAATCTCGGCAGATTTGAGTCAAAGACAGGGAATACAAAAACTATTAACCCAGCTTCAAGAAACAGAAAGTCAACTGGCGCTGGAACGAACTCGTTTTAAACCAGGACACCCTATCATCGATTCTTTGAAAGATAAAGTTGCGACTCTTAGAAATCTCCTGCGAGAAAGAACCAATGAAATTTCGGGAAATCAACAACAAATTCAACAAGGAAATTTACAGCTAGGAGAATTACGCAGAAGTTTAATTGCAGAAATTACCAGTGCCCAAGCAGAGCGTGACGGCTTGCAGCAGCAAATCGCTACACTCACAAATAAGTTTTATACATATAAAAGACGAGCCGATTTGCTACCGAAATTAGAACAAGAGCAACGCGAATTAGAGCGCAAACTAAAAGCAGCACAATCAACCTATCAAACATTATTAACTAAAGATAGGGAGATTAATGTAATTGAAAATCAAAAGATTCCTAATGCACGCATCATTTCTGCAGCTCTAGTTCCCGATTCTCCCCAGGGACCTCGTAAAACTCTGTTCCTTATCGGTGGAGGTGCTGCGGGCATATTGCTAGGCATAATTACCGGCTTCGGTTTAGACTTAATAGACCGTTCGGTTAAGACTGTCAAAGAGGCTAGAGAAGTAATGAAATATACACTTCTCGGAGTTATTCCGGCATTAGGCAAGCATCACAAACATAATTCTTCGATTGCCGGAGTTAACAGACCTCTACCGCGACTAATTGAGAGAGATATTCCTTCTTTTCCCATAGGGAATGCCTATCAAATCTTACAGGCTAACTTAAAATTTCTCTGCTCTGATACTCAGTTGAGAAGTATTGTGGTTACAAGTTCTGTTCCTAAAGAAGGAAAATCAGAAGTTGCAGCAAACTTAGCGATCGCAATGGCAAGTGTAGGGCGAAGAGTGCTACTCGTAGATGCAGATATGCGCCATCCGATTCAGCATCACACCTGGGGACTTACTAATGCGGTGGGCTTGAGTAATGTAATTGTGGATCACGTCAACATTGAGTCTGCGGTACAAGAAGTAGCACCCAATTTAGATGTGCTTAGCTCTGGTGTTTTACCTCCGAATCCTATGGCTCTACTGGATTCTCAGAGAATGGCAACCTTAGTGAAACAGTTTACCCATAAATATGATTTCGTAATCTTCGATACTCCTGCTGTAGTTGGAACGGCTGATGCAGCAATACTAAGCGACCTAACAGACGGTATTTTGCTAGTAGTACGCCCTGGTGTTGTTGAATCAGACAGTGCAAATGCAGCAAGAGATTATTTAAATCAATCACACCAAAAGGTTTTGGGAATAGTAATTAATGGTGTCGATATAAAAAGCGAACCCAAGAGCTATTTGTATTACACGAAGGAAGCGATTGACTCGGCTACAAGTGAAAATGAGTTTTCACCAATTAGAGAAACTATATTCAAGACTATTAAAAAGAAGGAAATTCATTAATAAAACTAAAAACATGAAGACAACCTGTTTAATTAACAACTACAACTATGCGAATTTTCTGGCAGAGGCTGTAAATAGTGCTTTGAATCAAAGCGTTAAGTTTGACGAAATAATTATTGTTGATGATGCATCTACAGACAACTCGGCAGAAGTGATTGCGAAGCTGGCTGAAAATGAAAGTGTTAGATATGTCTTAAAACCAGAAAATCAAGGTCAGTTATCTTCATTTAATCAAGGTTTCTTAGCTGCCACCGGGGATTTAATTTTTTTCCTCGATGCGGATGATATGTACGAACTAGAGTACTTAGAAAATGCACTGAAGTTTTATCAGCGCTATCGGGAATGCGATTTTTTATTTTGCGCTTATCAAATGTTCGGAGTGGCAGAAGGGATATATCAAGAATATGATTTCGATACAGATTTGGGTTATTCCCAAATTAAAACCATGTGTGTTGGTGAGTGGATTGGCTCTATAACTTCCACGCTGTCAATGCGTAAACAAACCTTGCAAAAAATCTTGCCTATTCCGCATACAGAAGATTGGCGAGTTCGAGCAGATGATTGTTTGATATGGGGTGCTTCTTTAGTGGGAGCTAAAAAGTTTTATATGCCTCAACCGTCGGTTATGTATAGAATACACAAAAATAATAATTTCTACAATGATAAATCTTTAGACATAGATATTAGTTTTGAATATAAAAGATTATTAAAACGTTCTGCAATGTTTAATTACATCATGCAGAAAAATACTATTAGCTTACCGCTATTTCTGGCATATACGTCGCTCCAAGAGCTAAAAACTATTCCTTGTCCGACAAAAAAAGATTTTGCAATATATTTGAAAATTATATTTTTATTAGAAAAGAATGTCTATTGGAAATTTAAAGGAATATTTCTCCTAAGTATTTACTTCTGCAAATTATTTATAACCGGAAAACTACTGTAATTGTTAATTGCTCGCTGTTGACTGTATGTACCTTCGGCACACGCTTCGCTAACACTGCTCACTGCTCACTGCTCACTGCTCACTGCTCACTGCTAACTGTTCACTGCTAAGTGCTAACTATTCCCATAATGCTGAGAAAATTAAAAATTAAAAATCTATCGCAATTTAAATCTCATACGAAACTACGTAAAGTCGTCAGCAATACGGGATGGTTATTCGCCGACAGAATTCTGCGTATGGGCGCGGGTTTGCTGGTTGGGGTTTGGGTAGCTCGTTACTTAGGAGCCGAAGATTACGGATTATTTAACTATGCTTTAGCTTTTGTTAGTTTATTTACGCCAATTTTTACCTTGGGTTTAGATGATGTAGTAGTACGTCAGCTTGTTAAAGAATCATCCGACAAAACGGAAATATTAGGAACTACCTTTGGTTTAAAACTGATAGGTGGAATAGTTTCGGTTTTATTAGCGGTAGGTAGTTTATTTCTATTACAAGAGCAAAATATACTGAGAATCTGGTTAGTAATAATATTAGCCATGACTGGAATATTCCGAACTGCCGACACAATTGAACTGTGGTTTCAGTCTCAGATACAGTCAAAATATACGGTAGTTGCGAAAAATATTGCTTATCTATTAAGTACTTTAGTAAAAGTAGGATTAATTCTGATTAAAGCACCATTGCTAACGTTTGCTTGGGCAACTTTAGCAGAAATTTTTATGGGTGCCATTGGTTTATTTGCTATTTATCAAATCAAAGGATTTTCCCCGTTATGGAATTGGAGGTGGAATTTTACAGCCGCAAAAAGCCTGCTCAAGGAAAGTTTTCCACTGATTTTTTCAGGATTTGCAATTCTAATTTTCATGAAAATTGACCAGATAATGCTGGGTGAAATGAAAGGGAATAATGAAGTTGGTATTTATTCGGCGGCAGTAAGAGTTTCCGAGTTGTGGTACTTTATCCCAACTGCAATTGTTTCTTCTGTTTCTCCTTCAATTTATGCAGCGAAAGAAAAATCCGAACATCATTACTATAAACGAATCGGACAACTACTCCGCCTACTCACATATATATCCCTAGCAATTGCGATTCCCATGACATTCCTCTCAAAAAACATCGTTTTGATGATGTTTGGTAGCGGTTATGCAGAAGCTTCCACAATATTAGCCGTGCATATTTGGGCATCTTTATTCGTATTTATGGGTGTAGCAACTTTACCGTGGTTTATTGCAGAAGGACTCAACCATATTTCTTTAGGAAAAACTTTATTAGGAGCAGTTCTAAATGTCATACTCAACTATTTGCTGATACCGAAATATAGCGGACTTGGAGCGGCGATCGCCACAATTTCATCTCAAGCGGCAGCAGCTTTTTTAAGTAATGCTGTTGATAAAAGAACGCGAAAACTATTTCAAGTTCAGCTACAGTCTTTCCTTCCTTTTTATAAATATTGATTCTCTATGATTTTGTATATTAAATCAAACATAATGTATTTATTATGCTCGAATTATCGAAGCTACGATGGTTAAATATAAACAAAAATAAACATTAATTATAGATTGACTACTTGGATAAAAATAAAATGAGTAAACAACTAGAAACACCGATTACTTTTATTATATTTAAACGTCCGGATACTACTAAAAAAGTATTCGATGTGATTCGTAAAATAAAACCTAAAAAGCTATTAGTAGTAGCTGATGGAGCAAGAAGCAACCGCGAAGGAGAAGCTGAAAAATGTGCTGAAACAAGAGAAATTATAGATAAAGTTGACTGGAATTGTGAAGTTATCAAAAATTATTCGGATATTAATTTAGGATGCGCGAAAAGAGTTTCTAGCGGCTTAAATTGGGCTTTCGAGAATGTAGAAGAAACAATTATTTTGGAAGATGATTGTATCCCGCACCCAACATTTTTTAGATTTTGCGAAGAATTACTAGAAAAGTATAGATACGATAATAGGGTAACTTCGATTGCGGCTCAAAATGCCCAATTAGGCAAAAAACGTACCGATTATAGTTATTACTTTTCAGCTTATAGTCATTGCTGGGGCTGGGCAAGTTGGCGACGTGCTTGGCAACACTACGACTTGTATATCAAATTGTGGCAAGAAGTCAAAGAGTCAAATATTTTAAATGATATTCTTATCGATTCTAAGTCAGTAAATTACTGGCAAAATATATTTGATTCTATTTACGATAACCCTACTGGCATTACCTGGGATTATCAATGGACATTTGCTTGCTGGATGCAAGGAGGATTAAACATTATTCCCAACGTTAATTTGGTTAGCAATGTCGGTGTTGGTGCGGATGCCACAAACTTTAATACCTCCGAGGAATTTTCGTTTATCAACCTCCCTACAGAAGAAATGCAATTTCCTCTGAAGCATCCACCTTTTACAGTACGTCACTTAGAAGCAGATAAATTTATTCAAGATACCGTCTATCGTGCAACTAGGTTAGACATTTTTAAACAGAATCTCAAGAAAATGCTCCAGGATAAGAAATTAATTGCACGTTAATCGTATCCTTTGCATTAAATATCTCTACTCCATCGAGGTAAACATGAATCTTCACCGCACTGAAAAATTAGCAACTATTATTTTAATACTAATTACTGTAGGTGCTGCTTCTATCAAACCTGCCCAAGAAATTTCACCAAATCCCCTTGGAGGTGCTGCAGTAGATAAATTATTAAATGCTCTGTCATATTTAATTTTATCTGGATTAATTGCTTACTATTGGAAAGGTTTTTTATATGTTAGTTCCAAAGGTATATTTCAACTACTATTATTAATATTAATTTTATTTTCTGTTTTGTGGTCGGTAGATATGGGTTCAAGTTTAACTTTTATCCGAGGTTTACTGAGAATCTATTTGCTCGCTGTTTACTTGGCTATGCGTTATACATTTAAAGAACAAATAAGATTCATAGCTTTAGGTTTAGGAATAACAACAGTTTTCTCAATAATTTTTCCATTAATCCCCAGCTTTGGAGGAATTCATACAGCACCAGAGTTAGCTGGAATGTGGAGTGGAATTTTTGGTCATAAAAATGAATTGGGATACATGATGGCTTGGAGCGCCGGAGTGTTCTTACATTTAGCTTTAAGCGAATCAAAATATCGCTGGCTGAGGCTAACAATTTTTGGTTTAGCTATCTGTTTAATTATTCTTTCACGCTCTACAACTTCTTTAATGATTGTGTTAACTATGATAGCTCTATTACCTTTATATAAACTGAGCGCAAACAATAACTATAAATTACAAATAATCATGATTAGTTTTGTTTTAATACTATTAGTTAGCGGTTTAATACTGATTTTTGGTAATGCCGAATCTATCGTTGGAGCCTCTGGTAAAGACCTTACTTTTAGCGGGCGTACCGACTTATGGGAGCCTCTATTCAATCAAATCTTAGAAAGACCTTTATTTGGCTACGGATATGCTGCCTTTTGGAATAGTCCCTTTGCTTCTAATATTAGGCTGACTCACGAATGGGCAAGTAATTCTCATAATGGTTTTTTCGAGATAATACTCGATGTTGGAATTGTTGGCTTCTGCGTTTTTGCAATTGGGTTTATTCGCTTCATAACGATGGCGCTTCATCGAGTTGTGTCGATAGCGAAAACACCAGAAGATTATCTACCAATGCAGATGCTCGCCCTATTTCTCATCTTGAATATTTCAGAAGCAAGATTGTTAACTCCTAGTTGGAATTGGTTCATGTATTTAACCACGTCTCTAAGTTTAACAATGGAGTATAGCAGAATGAGAAAGAAAGCATCCTTGAATTTAGCTTACTAAAGATTCTAAAAAAAGCAAAAAAATCAATGAAAGTTTTACATTTAAGTACTCATGATATAAGTGGTGGAGCGGCTCGGGCAACATATCGCTTGCATAGAGGTTTACAAGAAATTGGACTCGATTCGCAAATGCTAGTTCAGGAAAAATCGAGTAGCGATAAAACAGTAATTGCTCCAAAAATTAGGTTATCCCAAGGTATAGCTAAAACAAAACTTACTTTTGAAACTTTGCCACTAAAATTTTATAGACAAAGAAGTAAAGGTACATTTTTTAGCCAATGGTTGCCAGATAGAGTTGTTTCTCAAGTCGCAAATATTAAACCAGATATTATTAATTTGCATTGGATTAGTGGCGCTTTTCTGCAAATAGAATCCATTGCAAAATTCAAGCAACCTTTAGTATGGACGCTTCACGATATGTGGGTATTTACCGGCGGTTGTCATGTTGCTAGAGATTGCCAGCGCTATACACAATCTTGCGGTGCTTGCCCTCAACTTAATAGTACTAATAACTGGGATTTATCTCGCTGGGTACACAAGCGTAAAACCAGAGCTTGGCAAAGTTTAACGAATTCAAATCGCTTAACATTAGTTGCTCCTAGTAATTGGATTGCTGAATGTGCCAAGTCTAGTTCGTTATTTAAAAATTCAGGAGTAGAAGTCATCCCTCATGGATTAAATACGCAAAAATATCGACCTATTAAACAAACAATAGCCCGCGAAATTCTTGGCTTACCACAGAATAAAAGACTGATATTATTTGGAGCTATAGAAGCAACTAGCGATAGAAATAAAGGCTTCCATTTATTACAACCAGCCTTGCAGCAATTAAGTCAATCTGGTTGGAATGATAACACCGAGGTAGTGATTTTTGGAGCTTCTCAACCGGAAAATCCACCAGAGCTAGGATTCAAGACTCATTACTTAGGGCATTTATATGATGATAGCTCTTTAGCTACCGTTTATTCGGCTGCCGATGTCATGCTCGTACCATCTTTGCAAGAGTCTTTTGGACAAACTGCTTCCGAATCCCTAGCTTGTGGAACTCCGGTAGTAGCATTTAATGCCACTGGTTTAAAAGATATTGTTTCCCATCAAGAATGTGGTTATTTAGCCCAGCCTTATAACATTGATGATTTTGCTCGGGGAATCACCTGGGTTTTGGAAGATACCCAAAGACACGAAAAGCTATCTTTTTACGCTAGAGAAAAAGCAGAAAGAGAATTTACCCTTGAGTTACAAGCAAAACGTTATTCCACCTTATTTGAGCAATGCAGCGAGCAGTTAGCAGTGAACAGTGAAAAGTGAGCAGTGAACAGTGAGCAGTTATCAGTTATGAGTCGCTAATTATAAATTGCCAATGCCCCATGCCCAATACCCAATTACCAATTATTTATTAATTAAATCGTGAGGAGTAAAATAAAATGTCAGTACCATTAGCCTTTATTGTTTGTACGGAACCCGGTCGTTTAGAACCCCAATCTTTGATGCTTGCAGAAAGCATTCGCAAATTTTGTGGAAATTTAAAAGATACGCCAATATATAGTTTTCATCCTAGAACTGGAACACCTATTGCCGAAGAAACCCAAAAAGCATTTGAAAAATTGGGAGTTATCCACCAGCAACTACCTATTAATGTAGAATTCCATGAATATTATTTAGCAAATAAACCCTTGACATGTGCTTATGCAGAACAGAATATAGATGCAGAAGTGCTAGTTTTTCTTGATAGCGACAAGTGCTTTTTTGACGAACCAAAAGAATTTCTATTACCAGATGATTGTAACGTGCGGATGCGTCCCGAATACGGACAAGGTATAGGTTCTACAGGTGCAAACGACTCTCATGAATGGTACTGGCAAAAACTTTATCAAGTGTTAGGAGTAAAACAGGAATATTTTGTCAATACTCCCATCGCCAATAAAAAAATAAGAGCTTACTGGAATTCCGGTTTAGTTGCAGTTAGAAGAAGTGCCGGTATATTTACATCCTGGAAGCAAAATTTTGAAAAAGTAATGCGTTTAGATATTACTCCTCCCCAGGGTATTTATTTTGTGGAACAGTCAGTTTTATCTATAACTTTGTGTGCTTTGGAAGAAAATGTATCTCATTTTTCTGATAATTATAGCTATCCTCTGCCTTTACACAATCGGTTATCCAAAAAGTGGAGATTAAAAAAGTGGGATGATTTAATTTCAGTTCATTATTTTAATTTATTTTATTATCACGATTGGAATAAACAAATTAAAAACTTGAAAAATTTCAATCTAAACTCCGATAAATATAAGTGGCTATGTGAAAAAGTTATGGCTTATCAAATGCCTCGGACTTCTGTTTTACACAGACATATGCTTACAGTCAGAAAAGTCGAGCAAAAATTAAAAGTATTTAACTTGAACTTGAATGTAAGTAATTGGATAGAAAGAGTAGCAAATCTTTAGAACAGATATATTTATTCTATTGCCAATTACCTATTACTTATTAGCTATTACCTATTCCCTAAAATATATATGTTATTCCACGGTTATTATATTTTTAGTACTCAACCTTTGATAGTTTCTTATCTTGGTAGTTACCCTTTCTTCGGTGGGGTAATTTATCAAGATAAAAAAATGAAATATAAACCTCTACCAAAATGGTTTCGTCCCAAACATCTTTTAGAACATTCTCCTTATTGGTGTGCTGCTCCTAAACAGATGTTTTTACGCAAAATCAAATCACTTCTACACAGCTTAGAAGGTAGAACTCACCATTTTATGGTGAATGCAGCAGATGAAGAAGAAATGCGTAAACGCTTTCAAATTAGGGGAGCGCACTTTAACCAAAACTTTTACATCAACGAGCATTTATATAGCATTATCGAACAGCCTAAACTTTACGATGCAATTTACACCGCGCAACTTAATTCTTCAAAGCGGCTTGGATTAGCAAAAAATATCGAAAAACTGATGGTGGTATCCTACGGAGGAGATTTACATGCTTACTGCCCGGAATTAAAACATGCTGATTTCAACAAAGAATTTATTCCACGCCCAGAATTAGCAAAAAAATACAATCAGGCTCATGCAGGCTTAATTCTTTCAGCATTAGAAGGAGCAAATCTTGCTTCTAGCGAATACTTACTCTGCGGAATTCCTGTAGTCAGTACTCCCAGTAAAGGTGGAAGAGATGAATTTTTCACTCCTGAAAATTCAACTATCGTACCCCCAGAGGCAGATGCAGTTGCTCAAGCCGTACAAAATTGGAAAAAATTATCGCCAGAGCCGCAAAAGATTCGCGAACAAACTCTGACAAAAATGAAAGATTTGAGATTGAAATATTGTGCTTATATTTCTCAACTCATAAATAAAGAATCAGGGAAAAAATACGAACCAAAAGCTTTGATGGAAAAATACTTTGGTTCATCCGATGGTATTCAATCTCGATATATAAAATTACAAGAATTATATCAGTTAACACCGGAGGATTTTCATACTAAATTTTCAATCTAAAAATTACAGCTTGAACAATATCTATAATGTGCGACCGCCAAGAGTAAGGCACAATTTTAGAAATATTAGAATCACCATCAATTCAAACTAATTAAACCTAATTATATTTACCAAAAAGACTATGGAAAAAGCACAAATAGCAGTTATAATGACTTGTTTTAATAGACGCAGCACTACAGTTTCTTGTTTGCGTGCATTATATCAACAAAAAAAATCTGTAGAATTCGATGTCTACTTAACAGACGATGGTAGTTCAGACGGTACCGCAGATGCAGTAAAAGCTGAATACCCAGGAGTTAATATTCTCCAAGGAAACGGCAATCTTTTTTGGGTAGGAGGAATGAGACTTGCATTTGCAAAAGCAATCCAAAAAGATTATGACTATTACCTTTGGTTGAATGATGACACAATCTTAGAAGCAGATGCTATTGAGCGCTTGTTTGCAGTATATAAAAAGCTGTCAGAACAAAGCGATGAAAATGCCATAGTTGTAGGTACCACTAAAGACATATTTACTGGCAAAGCTTCTTATGGTGGTTCGATTAAATCTCCAAAATGGTATTCAAATAAATATGATTTTTTAGGCTGCACTGAACATATCGAACAATGCGATACTTTCTTCGGTAACTGCGTGCTAATTCCCCGTGGTGTCGTCCAAAAAGTTGGCAATATTGACGCAGCTTTTATTCACAGTATGGGAGATACCGATTACGGTTTACGGGCAACTAAGAAAGGATGTTCGATATGGGTTGCACCCGGTTACGTTGGCACATGTAGTAAAAATTCTGTTCGCAATAGTTGGGTAGATACAAAATTAACCGTATTTGAACGTTTACAGAAAGTAATCCATATAAAGGCTTTTCCTATAAAACCTTGGACAGTATTTTGTCGTCGTCATTCTGGATTATTTTGGTTTATTTATTGGATTCTTCCTTATCTCCGCGCCGTTATCGGTTACAAAAATTTGGCTGCATCTCCCACATTTGTAGAAGAAGTTCCTCAACAAAATTAATAATTGAGGATTATTGGCGAGATAAGAAGATAAGGGAAATTTAAATAATTAACTATTAGCTACTAACTCTTACTTCTAACTCGCTTATCAGATTACCTATCTCTCTTTATTCTTTATCTCTTTTCTCTGCGTACTTAGCGTCTCTGCGGTTTTTTAATCGGTAATCTTTTACCAAGAAAGGAGTAACTACTAACTAATAACTAATAACTAGGATCAAAAATGTCTCCAAGACTCGGTTTTTTAGCAGCAGCACCCAGAATTTCAACTCACCCCGACGCGGAAATGTCGGGACCTCGCTCTCGAATTCTAGGAATTATTAAAGGTTTTAAAGGATTAAATTGGGAAGTTCAAACATTTATTGTTGGAGATAGAGTACCTCAAAACTGGTCTGCAAAAGGTTCTGGTGATGCAATCAGCAAAGGATTCTTTCGTACTTTAGCAGTAGACTTAGTGCGATTATGTCTTAGCGCGATTAATTCCTGGAAAAGTTGGCGAGAACTGGGAAGTAAAGTAGATTTTGTGTATGAATATGCTGCAACTTTACAGTGTCTGGGATGGATATTTCAACGCCAAGGAATTCCTTGGATTTTGCAAGCTGAAGCTTTACTTTTTTACGAAGCTAAAGCAGAGCGTAAAGCCTTGGTTTTGGATGGAATTGCTAAATGGATGGAAATCCAAGCATATAAAAAGTGCGATGTTTTAGCTTGTGTCAGCGAAACTCTAAAAGAAATTTTAGTGCGCGATTATGATATTCAACCTGACAAAATTGTTATAGTAAATAATGCGGTTGATATAGATTTTCTTAATCCTAAATTACATAATCAAAAGCGGATATTTTCTGGCTTCACAGTTGGTTTTGTTGGTAGTTTATATGCTTGGTCTGGTCTAAATTTATTATTAGAAGTAATCGCAGAATTACGTAAAACTGGTTTAGATATATCGCTGGTTGTTGTTGGCGACGGTGCCATGAAAGCTGATTGGGAAAATCTTGCCGAAGCTTTAGGAATCTCTGAAAATGTAGCGTTTATCGGTAGAGTTCCTTGGCAAGTCGTACCCCAGTATATTGCCGGGTTTGACGTTGGATTCTCCGGACAAGTACAGCTACAAATGGGTGAAATGTATCTTTCACCTATGAAACTATACGAATATATGTCAATGGCTAAACCAGTTGTTGCATCGGCATTTGAAGATGCCAAGCGTTTAGTTAACTATCAAACAGGATTTCTTTTTCAACCAGGAGAAAAAGAGGATTTAAAACGTGCATTGCTATTAGCCTTTTCTCAACAAGAAGCACTGCCAAAAATGGGGCATTTAGCTCGCATTGAAATAGTCAATCATCATAGCTGGAATTCTAGGGTGCAAGTTTTAGTTAAAGGTGTTGAGCAAATATTAAGTAAACGCTCTTCACCGGCTCAGCATAATTCTATTTTCAATCTTACCAATTGAGACTTGACACTTATACTTGAATTCTAATATTTTAACTATGAATAGTTCTCCATTAAAATTTCTCGGCGTTCAGGTACATGCATTAAATATTGCTCAGTTGAATGGTTTAGTTGCAAAATCAATTGCAGAACAAAAAAAATATCTGATTGCCAATCATAATCTTAACAGTCTGCATATCTATCATCATGATTCCAAGATGCGGGAATTCTATAAAAAAGCAGATTATACCCATATCGATGGTATGCCTTTAGTGCTGATTGGGAAACTCAGGGGTTATTCCGTAGAGCGAGAACATCGAGTTACTTATGCCGATTGGGTATGGCCTTTAATGCAAGAAGCTGCTACTAAAGGTTGGAGAGTATTTTATCTCGGTTCTAAACCAGGGGTTGCCGATAAAGGAGCAGAAATTTTACGCCAAAAATACCCTGGCTTAAAAATTGCTTGCGCTCATGGGTATATAAATGTAGATAAAGACAGCCAGGAGAATCAAGATACTATCGCTGCTATTAATGCCTTTAAACCTCATATCTTGATGGTAGGAATGAGTATGCCACGCCAAGAGCATTGGATACTCGATAATCTGGAAAAACTTGATACCAACGCAATTTTACCTAGTGGCGCTTGCATGGACTATGTTGCAGGTGAAGTTCCGACTCCGCCTCGATGGATGGGAAGGATGGGTTTGGAATGGTTTTATCGTCTAATTAGCGAACCAAAAAGGCTGTGGAAGCGTTACTTAGTTCAACCTTGGTTTATTTGTAAATTATTAATTCAGGAATATTAAGAGAGGTCTGACAATGTCCGATAACAGCATAACTATAGATAACTTTAAACCGGATTTACGTTCATCCAATAGCGCAACTATACAGAGAGGGCTTTTTATCCGCTTGCTACGAGTAACTCTCCTATTTTGTCTCGATGTTTTATCACTTAACTTAGCTTGGAATGTAGCTGTTAATTATGCTTCCCCTTTACAGTCAGAATGGACAACTAATTCATCCTTTCTACTGCTAAGTTTGGGAATTCAAGTTGCCATACTTGCCATAACTGGAGTCTACCGAGCGGGCGTACATCGTCGGGATTATCTCAGTATTATTAAAGCAGTGTCGTTATCATCAATACTGCTATCTTTAATCGCCTATGCTTACGAACCAACGACTTATATTGCTCGCTCGACTTATTTACTCTACTGGATTGCATCTGTTACAGGTATTTGTACTACTAGATTTTTATTCAACTTATCAACTAACTTTCTCCGTCAAAATGGTGTAATGCGCCATTCGATGTTTATGATTGCAGATGCTCAACAAAAAGAGCAACTGATGAAAATTATCGAAAAAGATGACTGTTATACCGTAAGAGGTTTTGCTGATTCTAGCTGTTTAGATTGGGCTAACAGAGAAAAAACTTTTTTATCTCTACGCAGTCAAAATATAGAAGAAGTTTTTGTCTCCTGGGATTCAATAAAGAATCGTTCTTTCCTTTGTTGGCATTTTTATAATGCCGGAATTACGGTGCATATACTACCGACAGAGAATAAACTTCCTTTTTCGACATCTCGGTTTAGCTTAATTGGAGGATTACCTTTCCCGACTATTGCAGCACCAATTTTTGCTGGGGTTGATTTCGGCATCAAAAGATTGTTTGACTTTTGTTTTTCGCTAATTTTAATCATCTTACTCGCGCCTGTATATATTTCCATTGCTATTCTGATTAAGCTAGATTCTCCGGGACCAGTATTTTTCCGCCAGAAACGTATCGGTTTGCACCGTAAAGAATTTCTCATCTGGAAATTCAGAACAATGATTACTGATGCAGAAAAAGTCCTAGCCTCTTTAGAAGCTCAAAATGAAATGAAGGATGGTGTCTTTTTCAAAATGAAAAATGACCCCAGAGTCACAAGAGTTGGACAATTTTTACGTCGCTATAGTTTAGATGAACTACCCCAATTGTTCAACGTTTTAGTCGGGGATATGAGTTTAATAGGTCCTCGCCCCTTGCCAATGCGCGATGTCGAAAAATTTCAAACTAAGCATTTTATTCGCCAAGAAGTTCTTCCCGGCATTACTGGATTATGGCAGGTTTCCGGACGTTCTGAGATTGATAATTTTGATGATGTGATTAAATTAGATATGAACTACATCGAAAATTGGTCAATATTACTTGATTTGAGAATATTCTTGCGAACTTTTAGAGTTATCTTGCAAAAAACCGGTGCTTATTAGCTTTACTAGTTGCATAGAAAAACTTCAAAACCCCACTTTTGATCGAAAGTGGGGGTTTATTCTATCTAATAGCATCTTATATCATTTCTTTATAAAGATGCGCCGAATTAAGCCTACGCAGGTAGGCTTTGTATCAGTAGCTCCACTCTTTCAGAGTGAGAGCGATTGAGCGCAGCCTCATACAGAATTGGTATTAAGAAACTCAAAAAACATATTATTAGTCCGTCAAGCAAACTTAATGGGGTGTATCGTCTCGCCAGATTTAATAAATCAGTTTATTATAATAAAAGTTATGATTAAATTGTTTCTGGCGTACTCATTTGTATGAACTCGTTGAAAAATAAACCTCTCGATCCAGTCAATCATGCAGGTTTCTTAATCTGGCAGGTAGCAAACAATTGGGAGAAGCAAATTAACAATGAGTTGAAAGAGTTCGGCTTAAATCAAGCAGAGTATTTTCATTTAGTTTCTTTATTTTGGTTATTGGAAAATCAGGAAGAAGTTACCCAAACTGAGATTGCCAGATTCGCCGATACAATCCCAATGAACACTTCTAAAATCATGACCAAGTTTGAAAAAAAAGGTCTGATAACAAGAGTTGCTGGAAGTGATTCAAGATCGAAGTCTTTATGTATTACTGAGAGTGGTGAGCAGATAGCTATTCAAGCAACTGCTAGATTAAGTCGTTTAAGCGAGCAGTTTTTTGATAAAGATGACGATAATAATTTTTTGAATTACCTGAAATATTTAAAAACAAAATAAAATTAATAGCGATAGCCAAAGCGCAGCAGACCATTTCTCACCTTCTTCTTACTCCCATCACGCTCTAAGATTACCTATAAGAATTTCTCCCTCACTCCCTCGCTCTCTCACTCTCTCCCTCAATAATTTAGGTAATCTTGCACCGGGAAGGGAGTAACAAGGAGAGGGGTGTTCGTAGGGCAGGGTGAGGTTTCTTTTGGCTCAATAAGAATGGTGCAAGATGTTTAATTATATATATAAGTAATTAATTTTTTTCATAATTTGGCGATACAAAGCGGAGCCTACACCCTGATAAAATTGTACTAATCAAAATTAACCGAAACGTCCGGAAACATAATCACGAGTACGTTGGTCCAAAGGATTCTTGAAGATTTGGTCGGTGCTACCAAATTCAACCATTTGTCCGATACGGCTTTCATCAGTACTAAAGAATGCCGTAAAGTCAGCCACACGCTGCGCTTGTTGCATATTGTGAGTCACAATTGCAATTGTCAATTCACCGCGCAAACTATCGATTAACTCTTCAATCTTCATAGTTGCAATGGGATCTAATGCCGAACAAGGTTCGTCCATCAGCAACACTTTTGGTCTGACTGCTAAAGAACGAGCAATACATAAACGCTGTTGTTGACCACCAGATAAACCTAAAGCTGACTTGTATAGTTTATCCTTGACTTCATCCCACAATGCAGCACCCTTAATTGCAGATTCAACAATACCGTCCAATTCTGATTTGGGGCAATGTCTGGCAATTCTAATTCCATAAGCTACATTATCGTAAATGCTCATGGGAAATAGATTTGGCTTTTGGAACACCATGCCTATTTGACGGCGCAATCTATTAAGGTTGACGCGAGAAGAATAAATATTCTGACCGAAAAATTCTACTTTTCCATCAATCTTGACGTTAGATTCTAGTTCGCCAATACGATTGAGAGATTTAATGAAAGTTGATTTACCACAACCCGAAGGTCCAATAAGTGCGGTAACTTGTCTTTGGTAAATATCTAAAGACACTCCTTGAAGTGCTTTGAAAGTACCGTAATAGAAAGCAAGGTTTTTGACAGTAATGGCTGGAATTAAGTTACTCATGAAGAAAGAAACTTGGATGATAGAAACGATGGGAATTATAACTAGATAAGCATGAAAGCTTTGCGGTTAAACCTTATTTAAGCTTTCTACTGGTGATTACGCGAGACAGGAGATTCAACAAGAAGATTAAACCCACCAATACAATTGAAGCTGTCCAGACTAATTGAAATATTTCTGGTCTGTCGTCTTGATAGAAGCGATAAATTAATATAGGTAAGGAAGCTGTTTCTTCAAATAGTCCTTTCGCCCAAAAGTTGCTGAACAAAGCCGTAAAAATTAGCGGCGCTGTCTCACCACTAGCGCGGGCTATTGCTAATAGAGTTGCTGTAGTAATTCCAGGTAATCCAGCAGCTAGCACAACGCGAAAAGTAGTTTGGAAGCGATTTCCACCCAATGCTGCCGATGCCAAGCGTAGGGAATTTGGAACCAGTTTTAATACTTCCTCAGTTGTTAAAGCAATAACCGGAAGCATAATTACGCCTAAAGCAAAACCACCGGCAACGGCGCTAAATTGCTTGGTTGTGGCGACGAAAACACCATAAGCAAACACACCGACAACAATTGAAGGTACGCCAGAAAGAATAGTAGTGATAAAGCGGACAACAGAAGCAATCTTGGAATCTTTACCAAATTCCGATAGAAATATTCCCGTCATCACTCCAACAGGAATGGCAAATAGAGAGCCAATTGTAACCATTTTGATGGTGCCAAAAATTGCATTGGCAAAACCAAAATCAATCACCTGATTAACAAACATTTCTGGTTTGAGATTGGACAGTCCCCGTCCAAGAATTTCCCATACCAGCGAAAATAAAGGTAACAGCGCCAAAAAGGTGAGAAAGAAAGCAATAGCAGTCATTCCATACTGCAACGCAAACCTTTCTGGTGAAAGAGGATTGCATATCTCTCTCGCTACAGACAAATCAATCTCCGAACGTTTTCTAGCACTCATTTCTCTCAACCTACTCAAAACATTTTCGACGCGAATTCGTTAAACCTTGATTACTAATAGCTTTGCAGTATTTAGGTTAGATAAACTACTTGTTCTTCCTGTTCAGCCACTGCACTAATACCACAGCACCGATATTGACTGCTAGAGTAACAACGAACAAAACTAAAGCTAAATAAGTCAAGGCTCCAACATGCAGCCTATTTTCAGCTTCAGCAAATTCATTCGCTAATACAGCCGGAATTGTATAGCTAGCATCTAGCAAGGAAGCACTGATAAATTCTGAGTTACCAATAACCATTGTTACAGCCATTGTTTCCCCTAAAGCGCGTCCCAAAGCCAGCATCGTAGCACCAACAACACCAGAAAAACCACTAGGTAATAATACTTTGAAAATAGTCTCCCAACGGGTAGCACCTAAAGCCATCGAACCGGTGCGGTACTGATTGGGAACTACCATCAGAACGTCGCGACTAATTGCTGCCATTGTAGGCAAAATCATGATAGCTAGAATTATCCCCGCAGTTAATAAATTATCACCGCTAGGAAATTCAGTATTAAACAATGGTATCCAGTTAAGATTTACCGATAGCCAGGTTTGCAAAGGAACAATAACTGGAATTAAAATATAAACACCCCATAAACCAATAATTACGCTGGGGATTGCCGCGATTAACTCAACAATGAAAGCAATTGGCGATCGCACATAAGAAGGTAGAAAATCTTCACTAGTAACAAGAGCAATCGCCAAGCCAACAGGTATAGCAATTAAAATCGCTAAGAAGCTGCTTACAAGAGTTCCGTAAATGTATGGTAATGCACCATAAACACCTTCAACAGTATCCCAGTCTTGGCTCCAGAGAAATCCGAGTCCGAATTTGACAACAGCCGGTTGTGCTTCCTGAAAAATGATATAAATCATCCACAGGAACATAAATATTACAAATACCGCAAAAGAGCGCACCAGCCATTTAAATCCTTGTTCTAACCATAGATTTTTGGCATCTTGAGCAAAAATATCGAGCTTGTCATCAACTACTGAATTGGGTTGAACGGATGAATTAGCCATTGCCAGTCATTTAGATTTTAGATTTTAGATTTTAGTTTTAACCAACGGATGCATTTATGTAGAGATTTGAGGTTTTGGATTTCGAGAATATTTTTTTACAAGAAATCACAAAATTATTATGTAGCATCCCGAACTATCAGATTAAGCTTGTATTCGGATAAAATCCACAAACATCCAAGAAGAAGGGTGGGCATAACCCACCCCATCTCTGTTCAATTAAGTCTTAGGAATACCTATTTAACAGATGTAAATACAGAAGTTAAAACTCTAACTTCTGTCTAGGAATATAGGAAAGTTAATTACTTAACTTCTCTGTTAACTTGGTTGATTACACGTCTTCTAACGCTTGTAGGAATGCTGGTGTAGAGTAACTTACCATTGAAGTTTTGACCAGTGGTCATTACCCACTTGATCCACTTCTTAACAGCAGCAGCCTTAGCCGCAGATGGATATTTCTTGTAGATCATCATCCAGGTTAAACCAACGATAGGATAACCCTGAGAAGAATCTCCTACGAATACGCGGTAGTTAGCGGGGAATTTAACGCTAGACAAACCAGTATTAGCAGCTCTCAAAGAAGGAGCAACAAACTGTCCTCTTCTGTTTTGAACTCTTGCAGACTTAAGTTTGTTCAAACGAGCATAGGAGTAGTTAACGTAACCGATACCACCAGAAGTACGCTTAACCAAAGCAGCTACACCAGAGTTACCTTTACCCTTTCTAGCTCCTCTGAAAGCCCATCTTGGCTTCTTGGAAGTACCAATTCTTCCTTTGAAGTAACCAGAGATGGTGCTGAGGTGGTTGGTGAAGATGAAGGTTGTACCGGAACCATCTGCACGAACAACAGGTGTAATTCTGCGGTTAGGCAATCTAACACCGGGGTTGTCCTTTCTGATTCTTGCATCATTCCACTTGGTGATTCTACCAGCGAAAATCAAAGGTAGAACTTTGCGGGACAACTTGAGGTTGTTAACACCAGGCAAGTTGTAAACAACGGAAACAGCACCACCAGCGGTAGGAACCAAGATTGTTCCACGGCTTACTTTAGCGATGTCAGAATCTTTCATTGCTGCATCACTACCGCCGAAATCAACGGTACCTTTTGTGAAGTTACGGATACCACAGCTAGAACCACAAGCGGTGTAGTTTACTTGTAAGTTTTTGTGTGTCTTGCGAACTTCACGAGCATATCTCTGATACAAAGGAGCAGGGAAACTAGCACCTGCACCTACTAATGTTTGAGCTTGAGCAGCAGCTCCACTTAATAGAAAAGCAGCAGCAGCAACGGAAGAAGTTACGATTCGATTCAATCCGGTAACTTTTAAATTCATAGTGTCTCGATTTTTGGGGATAGAGTTCTACGCGAGATGCCTACCAGAAATACCCTACCCTTTTATCAGTTAAGAATTGTTAAAGAAGGCAGCAATAAAACTTTAAAATGTGTTTAAAATTTGGTTTTTAGGTAATAGTAATTATTTCGTAGTTAGAATATATTTAAAATATTTGATTTATTCAATTTGTAATTTTAAATTCTATTATTAGAGTAGCGATTGTAAAACAAAAAAACAATATTTTTATCTGAAAATGCTACTATTGATATACAATATTCTATAATTTTGGACGAAAAAAGTATAAAGTATGAAATTTTGTGCTTGATAATTCATGCTTTATGCTGCAAAATAATTATCTGGTTTCGCTCTGTGCATCTGTCTTATCTTGAGTTTTCTTGGCATTGTGCAATCCAGATTCCCAGAGCCAAATACATGATTAAGTCATATCTTCTAAATAATTTGTTCGTTCCATTACGACAAATTTCTCCATCAATGTTGCTAGCTTCAGCAGCTTTGCATAGTTTGTTATTTGCAGTACCAATACCTTCAAATTCGCAGAATACAGAATTATCAAAAGGCGGTAATACTCCAGAAAACGATACAGCAAAAGTATCAAAAGATGTTTGTGATGAAGATGGTTCTCTTGAAGGAGCAGGAGAAGATTCTTTAGATGAAGATACTTCTCTGGAAGGAGCAGGAGAAGATCCTTTAGGTGAAGATGGTTCTCTTGAAGGAGCAGGAGAAGATTCTTTAGGTGAAGATGGTTCTCTTGAAGGAGCAGGAGAAGATTCTTTAGGTGAAGATACTTCTCTGGAAGGAGCAGGAGAAGATTCTTTAGGTGAAGATGCTTCTCTTGAAGGAGCAGGAGAAGATTCTTTAGGTGAAGATACTTCTCTGGAAGGAGCAGGAGAAGATTCTTTAGGTGAAGATGAATCTTTTGCTGAAGAAATATTAGGTGACGAAAATACAGCGACATCTTCACAAGAAGAACTGTGCGAAGATGACACCTTACCGAAAGGAAAAGCGATAAAAGTACCCCAAGAAACACCTTTGCTAAGCGATTTGGAAAACGAAAGCAACAGTGAAGAAGCTGGGGATAGTGAAGACGCAATTCCGGATTTGGCTAATGGTGAGCCTTTAGATGAGTCAGGCGATTCTATCGATGATGCACCAGTTGATAATATTTCTCTTGGCGGAGATGATATCTCATCAGAGGAATTGCCTACTCCTGGCGAAAATTTATCTTTAGGTGAGCCCGAAATCGAACCTGAGATTGCTTTTACACCTTCCGAACCATCTGAAGAACCCATTGAAGATACACCATCAGAATCAGTAGAAGAACCTATCGACGATATAAGTTCTGAGCCAGTAGAAGAACCTATTGACGATACAAGTTCTGAGACAGTAGAAGAACCTATTGATGATACAAATTCTGAACCAACAGAACAACCTGAAGAAATAGCGGAACCAGAATCCTCTGATACAGAAACGGAGTTGAATCCAGAAGAAACTACTCCTTCACAGACAGATACCCAAACCCGTCGAGTCGATCCATTTGCTGAATTTCCTAAATACAGCAGCGTAAGACCTAATTTTTGTGGAGTCAAAAGCGCAAAAATAGATAGACGCACTAGACTTACATCTGATTCTTTAGATTCAGTGCAAGCTTATTTCGACAAAAAGTTAGCAGGAACTGATTTCCAGGTAGAAAAACTTACCGATCAAACCGATACAAAGGTTTATCAAGTTTCTAAAGGCAGTCTAACTCAATTTCTACAGCTATTCGCAGTTGAAGGGCAGGGTACGATGATTCTTTTATCTTCCCAGCGAGTTGATTGCTACAGATTAAGCAATGAAAGTCAGTTAGAAGAAACTAAAACCGAAGAACAAGCTTTTGATGCAGCATTCCAAAATCTATACGCTCAACTAAGTTGGACGGAAGAAAAAGGTTTTGTTGCCAATTCTGAAGTGGAAAAAATATTCGGGAAAGATACAAACAAAACCCCTGACGAATTAGCTTTGCTGGTTAAAACAAAGTTAGAGTCGGAAGGTTTTGCAGCATCTCAAGTTAGCCAAGAAAATTCCGGACTTTTGTATGAAGTCAAAAAAGGTGAATTTACAAAATATATTTCTTTTTTACCAACGAAAGAAGGTAAAGGAGCAATTATTTTGGCTTTGAAGAATTCTCCTTAATTTGTAACTAGTATTTTTTAACTTGTAATTCGTAATTCGTAACTTTGATTATGGATTACGATTTTTTTATATTGAATAGATATTTAGATCAAACTTAGCAAAACGCCACATTTTTTTGTAAGGTGAATGATTAGTATCGCTTCGCGGAATTAAGAAGTAATAAGTTTGATTTTATAGGCTTTTCAGGCATTTTTAATTGTTGCCTTATTTATGCCGCATTGTACTAGTGGTTCGCCAAGCGAACTTTGCTGGGTTTAGCGTGGAAATAAAAAGTTTTTTCTCCCCCTGCTCCCTCCGCTTCCCCTGCTCCCCCTGCCTGCCCTTACCCGGCAATTGTGGCTTGCCAGAGTACTAGGCTCTTGACTTTAATAGAATTTCTGTGCTTTTGATTCATACAATTTAATCTCACTCTTCCCCTCTCCCTTAATAAGGAGAGGGGTGCCCGTCATGGCGGGGTGAGGTTTCTAGTGTATTGGACTCAACTGAGATTCGCTACATATAACAGGAGAATCTTGCAAGATGCCTTAATAAAAAACGATAAAACTTTTAATGTCTATTAAATATAAAAAATCGTAACTCGCAACCAAAAATATTTTGATTACCAATTACGATATATTAACCGATTAAAGCAATAACTAATTAATACTTAAATCTTGAACAGATTCATTCCAAATATGCAAATAAATTAACTCTAATTGATTGCTAACAGTGGCAAAATAGTCCACGCGACGCGCACGTAATACAATAAAAAGCCGAAAACAAGTATATGCAAGAATCGCTACTGCTATTCCTGCTGCACTACTAATTAAGGCTTGCAGAATTAAATTTGCTACCCCGCTACTATCTGCACTATCTGCACCACCGTTTCTCAAAGTTAGAAAAGTAGTAATTAAACCACCAGCAGTACCCAAAATACCTAACAAAGGTGCAATTACAACTACACTTTCTAACAGCTTATTGCTTCCCCCAATATCAATCAATTCTTTGTCAGCCGCTGCTTGTAGTGCTAAACGAAAATTCTCCGGAGTTGGATTATTTAGTTTTAACGGTGCAGCAAGAAAACGCCCAATCGCCAAATCTTCAGCAGCAGTCGCAATTTCTCCTGCTTTCTCCCAATCATATTGTGCTACTGTCAGCACATCCTGCACTACCTGTCTTTCCTGAACTACCAACTTTAACCAAAACCAAACGCGCTGTATCGCGTAAGCCAAAGTTACAACAGACAAAACTAGCAGAGGAAACATCATGAAGCCCCCTGCTAAAAAGATATCAAATAGTCTGGTCATTTTTACTCAGGTAAGCGCCTAGCGTAACAAATGATTCGTCGTATTAAGTAGAATACCTGATTTAAAGCGTTGTTTTGGTTAAGACAAGTTTCGTTAAAGGATAAGCTGTAATTAAAGCAAACAAACTGAAGATTAGGAATTGCGATCGCGTAGAGGGGGTAGAGGGGGTAGAGGGGGTAGATAGGGATTACTCCTTCCCAGTAAAAGATTACCTAAAAAATTGAGGGAGAGAGGGAGAGAGGGAGAGAGGGAGAGAGGGAGAGAGGGAGAGAGGGAGGGAAAATTTTTATAGGAAATCTTACAGCGTAACGGGATTAATACGCAATTACCAATTACCAATGCCCAATGCCCAATGCCCCATTCCCAATTATTTATTTCCCTTTCAAAATATGAATTGCCGCACCCGCAGCAGCACCATTAATAGTGTTACTAACAGTATTATCGCGGTTGGTAATTTCACCTAAGACAGTACCACCAGCAGCACCTGCTCCTAAATCCTGAAGAAGATTGCGGTCTTTTTTGTTTCTTCTACCGCTATTAGCAGCATTAACAGCAGCACCGGCAGCAGCGCCATTTGCAGCATTGGTAAGAACAGAATCGTTGTTGGTAATGATTCCGGTGATAGCACCAGCAGCAGCACCAATTGCTGCATCTTCTAATAAATCTTCGTCAGCCCTAGCTGGTTGTGCTGGAATTAAAGTAGCGCTAAATATACCTGTAGCTAATAAGCTAGGTAAGAATGCACGTTTGATAAATTTATTCATTTCTACACCTATTATTGATAACTTGTTGGGAATTCGTTTTTGATATCCTGCATTTCCCACGTGAGATATTTTTCTAGCCAAGGAACTAAATTGGAATATAAAAGTTGCTTGAGGAACTAATGCAAGATACAAAGTTTTTCAATCTTCTTAGACCTATATTTCTATTTTAGGAGAAAATACTTTTAGATCGCACGAGTAGTATATTGAATAATCTATTTTTATTACTTTGGTCATAATTTAAGTCTAAAACTGTGTATAAAATTATTCTTTAACAGGATTCACAAAAGTTAGCACACCATCCTTAATAGGGCTATGACGAATCATTTTCTTATCTAATGCGTAGTTTTGTGGGCTTATCCAAGGTTCGCGGTTGCCCTGTTTTGGTAACAAATGCATTACGCGCTGTATGTAGCCATTTACATCCTAACGAAATGTTGTTGCAATTTATCATTCAGCAGCTTTATTAATAGTTGGTTCGGGAAGAGATTCACCAGTTGATTGAAAAGCTATTACTAAAGATTTATTAGCTTCGGTTCCGTTATCAACTGCTTCCTCACAAGTGTCGCCATGAGTCCGCCATTTTTGTCCGGGAAAGCCAGGAAAACCAACTAAAAAACAATTATCTTCTTCCGACCATTCAATTATCATTTTATACTTAAGTTTCATCATAATTAATATTATCTTATATTTAATTCTCTCTTCACTTCTTTCCTCTGCGTCCTCTGCGCCCTCTGCGGTTTGAATCACTTATATTTTACTCTTTTCACATCCCCGCAAAATGTTCTTGTAACTTATCGTGAATAAACGTAAAACGTCCGCCAACTTGGTTGATTAATTTGCGCTCGTCTGCGTATTTTAAAAAGCGGGTATAGTTCCAGGGGATTGAGCGACTTTTCCAGAATACTATGTGTACAGAGAAGTGCTTAATTATGGGAACAACACTTAATGATGCTGTTGCAATCCACGTCCAGTAAATACTAGATGCTAAGATTCTTTCAATAGGTTGACTTTCCCCTACGATCGCAGCAAATATTGCCGCAAATAACATACAACATAACATTATAAATATAGAAAATATAATGTTATTATGTAATGATTTGATAACCGTTTGGTTAGGAATATTATAGGTTTTCAATCTATCATCATTTGCTCTATATCTGACTCCAGAAAGTAAGACACCAAGGATTCCAAAAAGAGTTCCGTAAAAAGAAACATACATCAAGATACTGCGATTTTTCTGAATAGCTAAACCTATTCCAATTACTAACCCAGCAATGATTCCAATTATGCCGTTTTTGAATGATAATCTGAATTTAAAGCTTATTTTTTTAAAAAAATAAATATTCTTATTTTTACTAAAAATTTCCTCTACTATATAATATATAGTTCCGAAAAAAGCATAGAAAACACCTAATAATAAGATTGTCAAAAGTTCAAGTTTTAATTTGCGGATAAAATCTAAAATCAGATCAACAAAATAACTAATAATTAAATCAATACTTAATGTGTAAAATTGATACGTAATAAAAAAATTAAATCCATAAAATAATAAATAAATCAAACCAGTAATAAAGCCCAAGCCTATCAACCCTACTAAAATCCACATCAATCCATAAATCAAACCTATAGTTGAACCATAAATTAATAAGTAAGTTAGTCGTTGTACTCGATTTTCCAAATAACTCGGTTGCATATCCTCAATATAAAACTCCTTTAAATTATGCTCATTCATCTTTTTCGCTAACCATATCAACCACCGCTTAATATCCTCAGCTTTATAACCTTTTCTATCGTGATGTTCTTCTAATTTTCTTTCTATATATTTATCAAACAATTTCTGCCGACATTTATCTTGATATTCTTTCCTTTCATCCTCAGAATTAAATCTTTTACTTTTACTCACCAAACCATCTGGATAAGCAACGGGAATCAAGTTTAAAAATAAAGGCGTTTTTGCTAATTCTCCCAAACCATCAGCATCGTTTTTGATTCCTTGCCACAAATGCTGACATTTCAATTCTCGTAAATAACTTTTAATTTGTTGTTCGCTCAACGGTTGCAAACAAACAGCACCGCGTAAATTATTTAATATCGCTTCTCCTTGTTGATATTCTTCCTCGCGACAGCAGACTACTAATTGCAACAAACTAGAATTACTTTGCAAAAATTCGTTGATTTTATCAATACATTTTTTTTGTCGAGTTAAACCTAATTCATCCAAACCATCTAGTAAAGGTACAAGTTTTTCCGTACTCAACCACTCGCGGGTTACTTTTTCGGGAATATTGTAACGAAATTTTAAGTCAGCTTGTAACCAATTACTGATAATTTGTTTATCGTCACGCCAGTTTGTCAACTCAAACAACACCGGAATCGGATAGTTTGAATTATTTTGGGCACGTGTAATTAAATCTCTGGCTAATTCAAGCAATAAAGTGGTTTTCCCGGCACCGGGATTACCTAAAATTAATAATCTTCCTGCAATATCGGATTCTTCAAAAACTTTGATTATCGGTTTTCCTGGTTCTAATTGCGTCTTACCACCCCTAAATACTTCTAAAATTCGCAACGGTTGAAGTAATTTATCTTTTAAAGAAGGTTGCTTGTTAATTGTAGAAGCATTTACAGAAGTTCTTCCAATTTCTTTATTTCTATCTTCTGTTGCAATACGAATTATCTGATGATCGTAAAGCGAGTCATTTAACCGAGTTTCGACTTCAATCTTCATAACTTTCAATAATTCTCGCCGCCAATCGTCCGGGGATTTTAATTCTGTTGTAGTATTATCAGTGCTGTTGTTGTCGGTTTTTGTTTTTCGCAGCATCCAAATTAATTTGAATGTATGCCAAATTAAAAACACCAAAGCTATACCGCCGACGGTTACAAGCAAAACCTGTAATTCATGACTTTTTTCTTCTGCCGTATTCCATAAGCTGTAAATTCCTACTAAAATAATGGCTTCAATTGTCAGCTTGACAACTAAAATGTTTTTACCGGGAAATTGTTTAATTGCAGGTAACTGATTGATTAAATATCCAACAGCAGCAGCTAGTAATGCACCGCATAAAGCTTGAAAAAAGGGATGATTAAACATATCAACGGTGAAAAAAACAAAATTATTTCAAAAAATCAGCTTTTTTTAAGATACATAAATATTTCCGTATTTCCAGGGTGGTGCTAATATCCTTTGTTAAATAAACGTCTACTTCTCATGTATTGTGTGTTTCAATAATTTCTAATTCCCTAACTCTAATGGGTCTTTCACTGGTACACTTGAACTTTCAACCCTCTGCATTAACCAGCGCCTATGGTTCATATTAAGCGCGTGGAACTCACCAATTTTAAGTCTTTCGGTGGTACTACTTCGGTGCCGTTACTGCCGGAGTTTACGGTGATTTCTGGCCCTAACGGTTCGGGAAAGTCTAATATTCTTGATGCGCTGCTATTTTGTTTAGGGCTTTCGAGTTCTAAAGGTATGCGTGCTGGTAGGCTTCCGGATTTGGTCAACACAAGTCAAATAAGTAAGTCTCGCGCTACTGTGGAAGCTAGCGTCACGGTGACGTTTGATTTATCGGATTATGATTCTGATGAGTTTGATGACGAGCCAATTGTTTCAAATGTAGTGGTTGATGAGGTTGAAGAAAGTTCCACAACTGAGGAAGAATCTGTAGAGGAAACGGAAGAATCTGTAGAAGAAACTCAAGAGCAAGCAGAAGATAAAGCCCTCAAGGAGCAGGAAGAAGAGGAAATAAAAAATCGTCGGGAGCAAATTCGAGCTAAACCTGGCATTCCCGATTGGAGCGTTACCCGTAGATTAAGGGTGACTAAGCAAGGTACTTATTCATCAAGTTATTACATTAATGGAATTTCTTCTAATGCAACTGAGGTACACGAAGAGTTAAGCAATATCCGTATAAACCCTGAAGGATATAACGTTGTTCTGCAAGGGGACGTTACTGATATTATTTCGATGAAACCTCGGGAGCGACGAGAAATTGTTGATGAGTTAGCAGGGGTTGCAGCGTTTGATAGGAAAATTAATCAAGCAAAGAAGACTTTAGAAGAAGTTAAAGAAAAAGAAGATAGCTGTCGGATTATTGAAACGGAATTAACTACGCAGTGCGAAAGGCTTTCTCAAGATAAAGCGAAGGCGGAAAAATATCAAAGATTGCGAATTGATTTTCTAGAAAAGCAGAAGTGGGAAGTTGTGCTGTCTTGGCGCACTTTACAAAGGCATCAAGAACAATTATCTAAGCAAATTCAAGACGGCGATCGCACTCTTGCGGAGAATAATCGGCAGTTGGGTGAGGTGAATGAAAATATTCAGGCAAAGCAAAAAGAACTTGAGGAGTTAAATATTCGCGTCAAGGCTTTGGGTGAAGATGAACTGTTAAAAGTACAATCGCAGTTGGCGACTCAAGAAGCAGAATACAAGCAAGTTCAACGTCGTCAAAGTGAATTAGAAGCAGCGCGGGCTGAAGCTGGGATAAAAGTGACGCAAACCCAGCAGGAAATTCAGCAGAATCAAAGTTATTTGACTGAGTTGGCAGGGCAAAAAGAAGCAGAAACGCGGAATTCTGCCGCTTTACAAAGTCAGCGCGAGTCAATCCATGAAACTTTAGAAAAATCTCGGGAAACTGCTGCCGAAATTGCTTCGGCTTCGGAAGCTTGGGTAGTGCAGCAAACGAATTTAAACCATCAGGTTGAAGCTGTATTGCAAACTTTGGAACCACAGCGCACGGAAAGGGCGCAGTTAAGGGAAAGAAATAGCCAGTTACAGCAACAAATTCAAGAACAAACCGAATTAGTTCAAAGTTTAGAGCCGCAGTTAGCTGAAAAACAAAGCCAGCTAGAGCAATTTCAAGTTGGATTTAATTCTACCGTTGCGCCAATTCAAGATTTAGCTGAGAATTTAGCCGCAACCGAACAAGAATTACAAATTCAACAGCAAACTCAAAAGCGGTTGTTGCAGGAACAAAGAGACAAACAGCGGCAGCTTGATAAATTGGAAGCTCAAGCCCAAGCACAGCAAGAAGCTCAAGGAACCCACGCTAGTAAAATTATTTTGCAATCTGGTTTACCTGGTGTTTGCGGTTTGGTTGCGGAATTGGGAAGGGTAGAACCAAATTTTCAGCTAGCTTTGGAAACTGCTGCGGGTGGACGTTTGGGACAAATTGTTGTAGAAGATGACAGCGTTGGTGCTGCCGGAATTCAATTACTCAAGCAAAGGAGAGCCGGAAGGGCAACTTTTCTACCTTTAAATAAAATTAGAGCGCCCCGTATTAATGAATCTGGTAATCTACGATATGCCAATGGTTTTATTGATTATGCGGTGAATTTAATCGGTTGCGAACCCCGTTACGATGATGTATTCGCTTATGTTTTTGGGAATACGGTTGTATTTGAAAATATTAATTTAGCTAGAAATCATTTAGGAAAAGTCCGCATAGTAACTTTAGAAGGGGAATTATTAGAAACCAGCGGTGCAATGACTGGTGGTAGCGTTACTCAACGTTCGACTTTACGATTTGGTACCGTTGAAGCAACCGAATCGGAAGAAGTCAAGGGTTTGAGAAATCGTTTGGTAGAAATTGAAAGAGTTTTAGGGCGTTGTAATGAAGCAATTATTACTCTTTCTGAAAGAACCAAAGAATTATCTACCCAGCTTACCGAAACTCGTCAGGGGAAAAGAGAACAGCAGTTACGAGCCGAACAATTACAAAAAGAAGTTCAAGGTTTAACTAAGCGAGTAGAAGATGCTAAAAGTCAACTTACACAAAATACAGAAAAATTAAACACCGCTCAATCCCGTTTGGAAGTATTAGAAAAAGAATTACCGTCACAAGAGCAACAATTACAGCAGCTACGTAACGAATTATCCGAATTAGAAGCTTCGCAAACCCCAAGCGAATGGCAGCAAATTCAAGCCAAAATCAAAAGTCAAGAGCAGCAATTACAGCAGCAAGATACAGCTTTACTAGAGCAAACAGAAAAATTAAAGAATATTGAAGTTCAACAACAAGTATTGCAAGAGAAAATTCAAGAAGGGGTACGACGAGTTGAAGAATATCAGCAAGAGCAATTAAACCAAGAAAATCAAATTAATAGCCTCAAGCAACAAGAAGCCAACTTAACAGCAACTCTAGCCGAAACTCGCCAGCGGATGCAGGAAATGGAAGCGAATTTAGGCGAAGAAAAACAAAGACGCGATGCTGTGGAAGCCCAGCTGCGCCAACTATTGCTACGCCAACAACAGTTGGAATGGGAAGTACAAAAGCTGCAAGAAAGCCAGCAAAATCGCCGCGAAGAATTGGATAGAGTGCTAGCAGAATTACAAACCATTTCTGGGGAATTACCGAACCCCTTACCTGAAGTACCCGAAAAAGTAAATTTAGAAGAGCTACAAAAGGAATTAAAGTCTCTTTCCAAACGCTTACAAGCGATGGAACCAGTTAATATGTTAGCTCTCGAACAATACGATCGCACCCAACAACGTTTAGAAGAACTTAGCGAAAAACTAGAGACATTAGAAGCAGAGCGAACTGAATTATTATTAAGAATTGAAAATTTTACTACTCTACGACAAAGAGCTTTTAAAGAAGCATTTGACGCTGTAAACGAAAACTTTAAATCAATTTTTGCCACCCTTTCCGACGGCGATGGCTACTTACAATTAGATAATCAAGAAGATCCATTTAACAGCGGTTTAAACTTAGTCGCGCATCCCAAAGGAAAGCCAGTACAGCGCTTAGCATCTATGTCAGGAGGAGAAAAATCACTAACAGCATTAAGCTTTATTTTTGCTCTACAAAGATATCGCCCATCGCCATTTTACGCATTTGATGAAGTCGATATGTTTTTAGACGGGGCAAACGTAGAACGATTAGCTAAAATGATTAAGCAACAGGCACAACTCGCACAATTTATAGTTGTAAGCTTGCGCCGCCCAATGATAGAATCAGCCGAACGTACAATCGGAGTAACTCAAGCCCGAGGAGCTTATACACAAGTTTTAGGGATTAAGTTAAAAACCGACAATACTTCTGCTTGAGTATCTGTTAATAATAGTGTATAGATAAACCGGATTCGAGATCGGGACTCGGTAAATAATGACCTCTGAACAAATTATTAGACGCTCGGATATTTTAAACACCCAAGTAATCACCCGCGATAACGGGAGAAGGCTCGGCATCGTCAACCAACTGTGGGTAGATATTGATAGACGAGAGGTTGTGGCACTTGGCTTACGAGACAGCCTGATCTCCGTTTCTGGAATACCGCGCTATATGTATTTGAGTAGTATTGACCAAATCGGCGACGTGATTTTGGTTGATAACGAAGACGTGATTGAAGACGTAGATACCGAAATCTACAGCAATTTAGTTAATTGGGAAGTAATTACAGAAGCCGGAGACGTATTAGGAAGAGTACGCGGTTTCAAATTTGACGGTATCAGCGGTAGAATTACATCTATAGTAATTGCTTCTTTAGGGCTGCCACAAATACCAGACCAAGTTCTTAGTACCTATGAACTATCAATGGACGAAGTAGTCAGCGTTGGTCCCAACCGGCTGATAGTATTTGAAGGAGCAGAAGAAAGGGTTACTCAATTAAGTGTTGGTGTATTAGAACGTTTAGGTATTGGTAAAGCTCCTTGGGAGCGCGAAGACGAATACTACAATGCGACTCCTAAAACCATAGCACCAGAAAATCAACTGCCAACGGGAGTACCCTTAGAAGCACCCCAGCCTAGAGTACGCCGCCCAGAACCTGTAGCAGAAGAAGTTTGGACGGAAGACGACGCTTACGAAGAAGCCCCCCGTCGTCGAGTAATGGAAGCACGCCCATACGAAGAAGAAACTATCCGCTACGAAGAAGAAGAAGCTGATAACTGGAGCGAGGCAACCGGTAAAGATAAGTATCAAGCATCACCCCAGCCTTTCCCAACTAAAGCATATAAAGAAGACTACGACACCTACGACGACGACTTAGAAAAAGACGCTTGGGAAGACGAAGAAGCACCAAAACCAATTAACATTCCCAAGAAAGTCAAAGAAAAGCAGCCAGAATACGAAGAAGAAGGCGGATATTAAGTTTGGTTAAAAATTAGATTTAGAGACGTAGCAGTGCTACTTCTTTAGGGGAGTTAGGAATTAGTTTCTAGCTCCTATTTTTTGAGAATGGGTAATTGAGAATGGGTAATAGGGAAAAATTGTTACTCCTATGCCGCTCCTGATTGTTATCTCCATGAAACTTCTTTTTTCCTGCCCTGCGCCGTGGTGAGCTTTCGAGTTTATTAGAGGAGGGTGGTCAAACTACTATAGTCAATATCAACTGATTTTAGTACTAAACGCTACTAAGGGTTAAAGTCAAATATAATACTTGATAACTGAATAAAATTAAGTAATTATAGCAGGAAACAATCTCGATAATTACAAAAAAGAATGTCACAATTCTCATTAGAGCAGAAAATATTAACCGCACCAAATGTATTGGCTCAAGACTTGGCAGGGGAGTCAGTATTGCTTAATATCAAAACCGAACAGTATTTTAGCTTGGATGACATTGGTACTCGGATGTGGCAAACCCTGATAGAGAAAGACTCCATCCAGAGCGCCATCGATGCCTTGCAAGTTGAGTATCAAGTAGAGCCAGAATTGTTACAGAAAGATGTAAAAAACCTCATTGAAGAATTATTAGCAAATGAATTGGTTGAAGTTAGTAATTCGTAAATGTCGCAGAATTTGGGGGCTAGACGGCAATTCGCGTTGGTTGTTGCTGCAAGCGTTTCTGTTGCTGCCCCTAGTAGCTATATCCTTAAAATTTTGGGGATTAAAGCGTACTCAAACTGGTTTAGCACAACTGTTAGCAAGTGCAAAAAATCCGGTTGAAAATAGCCTTCGCCACTCCCAAATTATTAAAACAATTGCCATGGTGCGCTTGGCAGCAAGATATTACCAACCTTGGGCTAACTGTCTGAAAAAATCCTTAGTGTTGTGGGGTTTGTTAGCTCACCAGGGAATTGAGTCCGAATTGCGGATAGGGGTGCAACGAGAAGCAATGAAATTTGAAGCCCACGCTTGGGTGGAATGTGAAGGATTTGTTCTTAATGATACTCCAGACGTGCGCGATCGCTATGCGATGTTTGAACGTGCAATAGAAGTCAATCTTTCCTAAATAAGAAAACTAATGTCTGTGCAAACTGCTTTACAATTTATCGAAAAATTACGGGTGGATGAAGAGTTAAAAAAAAGACTTTTAATTAAAAGTAATACCCCTGAGTTAGAAAGCTTCGTTAAACTTGGGGCTGAAGTTGGTTTAAGATTCACGGTTGAACAACTCAAAGCAGCGCATAAGCAGGATTGGGCTATGCGCTGGTTGGTTTATAATTCTTAAGTTTTTCTGATATAGCAGATTAATTTGAAAAAAATGATGGGCAGGCTGCCCATTACGTATTTGGCTCAACCGAAAAACGCTATAAATTAAAAAATAACTGGCAAAGATTTCAAACCGCGTCCAAGAAAAGAATCGTCCCATTCAAAAGATTCGGTTGCTATGGATAACTCAGGTAAACGTTTTACTACGGTACCAACAGCAATTTCTGCGACTAATCTACCTAAGTGTTTACCGATGCAATTATGAATTCCTTGACCAAAAGAAAGGTAAGGATTGGGTTTCCTTCTAATATCAAATTTGTTGGGTTCGAGAAATTTTGCGGGGTCTCGATTTGCAGCAGCGATGATACAATTGACTACTTCACCTCGATGAATTGTTTGATTTGATAATTGAATATCAGATAGTGCTGTGCGGGAGATACCTTGAACCGGACTTTCATAGCGTAATACTTCTGAGATGGTTGTTTCAATCAAGGATGGATCTGCTTGTAACAGATATAGTTGTTGCGGATGATTGAGTAATGTCAGTATGGTGTTACCAATTAAATTTGCTGTTGAAGAGTGTCCCACAGCAAACATAAAGATGCAGGTGCCTAAGAGTTCTTCTTCGCTAATTTCACCATTAGCTTCTGCTTCAATTAGCGAGCCTATCAAGTTATCTTGCGGTTGAGAACAACTGCGGCATTTAGCAATCCAACTGCGGAAATATTCAGCCAAACCAGCTATTGTCAACAAACCTTGTTCGTTAGCGATGGGAGTCACATCCACATCTGCAATAATCGATAAATTATCCGACCACTGTTTGAAACGGGGATGCCATTCTTGTTCTGGAATTCCCAAAATCTTACAGTTGACACCCAGGGCAAGGGGATATGCTAAATCCTTAATTATATCTACCTTTCCCGAGTTTTTCACCCCATCGATGAAATTGTTCACATTTGCACTGATGTGCGATCGCAATGTTTGAATCCGCGATGGAGTAAAGGGATTACGCAACAAGTGACGGATTCTAGTATGATCGGGAGGATTGAGTAGTACTAACCACAGCTTCATCAGTTGTTGACTTTCCTGACGTAGAGACAAGAAGTGGTTTATTGGTTGTTGGTTTGCAGTTTGTAGTTTTGGTTTTTGCTGCGAACGACCAAAGCTAGGGTTTCTAAAGACTTCTACAATATCATCATAACGCGTCAGCACCCAATCGTTTCGTTCGGATCGATAGTAAATTGGGTGATGAGTTCGCAAATAATCATAAGTGGGATAGGGGTTAGCGCGAAATTGTGGCGAGCGCGGATTAAATTCTAAAGGCGCAGTTTGGTTATTAGCTAATTTACTCATTCTTCTTCCCTCATTCTGCCACAATATCAATTAGCGGAAATAACTGACACCACCTCAAAGGCGATTGCAAGGCGATATCAACTAAACTGCGAAGGGTACCTAATTGCCCTGGAGGTTGAGCATCACCATAAACGCGATCTAGATTTTGCTTCCATAGCGCTATAGTTCGTAGGGATTGAAATCGTCTATCTTGCATAAACTTTATTTTCCAACCTGCTGATTCCAAATCCCGAACTAGTTCGGAAACCTTGCAAAGAACTATAGAACCACCAAAGGTTAATCTTTCTCCTGAATAGCTATCCGCAGCGCAACTTTCTGACAAAATTAAGCGTGATGCACGAGAACGCATTTGCCGTAACAGCTGAGCTTTGTTGCGAATATGGGAAATCATTTCTAAGGAGAAGACTATATCATATTCGTCAGGTAATTCATCTATATCTTGGTCTAAATCTTGTTGCAGCACATTTAAACCCAGGCTCCGGCAATATTCTACCTGTGCAGCGCTACATGAAATCCCTGTCACAGAACAATTACGCTCTGCAATTAACATCTTAGCTCGTCCACCCCAACCACAGCCGATGTCTAAAACCCGCGAACCAGTCGGAATATAAGGATAAAAATTTCTAACTGTTTGTTTTAAACCAGTTTCTAAATCTTCAGAACCGCTAAAATAACCAAAATGGTAATGTAAATCTTCGCCGATAATCTGCTTCCATTCACTAATAGAATCCTGAGAATAAAAGTTATCTAAATCGAATTTTGCTTCCGAATTAACCGTCATTTCATTCATGTTAAATTTTTCCAGATAACCATTGATGTTCAAACCAAAGATAAGCTTTAGCTGAAAGCTGACCTTGCTTACGCCAAGATATTTTAATATGGCTTAATCGGCGTTCAAATACGCTAAAACGTTCCCTTGGCTGCAAAAGGGAATCAACAATTAAATTATTTGGCCAAGGTGCTTGAGCGTTAATCGGATTAGTAAAACCCGACCATTTTAACAATGCATCTCGTTTTTGTGGTTCGCACAAACCTTGTTCTACTAAATAATTGAAGAAGGTATTCCAGCGAGATTCAGAATCCGGTTGATTGAGGAAAATACATTCTAAACCAATCTGCGGATAAATTTGCTTCCCTACATCCAAACAAACTGTAATTCTATCCACTAAACCAAACAACTGCTTCATCAACGCTTCTAGTTCATTTGTTTCATGCTGCCAGCCAATTTTTTGTAAATAGGGAATCAGCAATTGTGGTTGCAAACGTTTGACATTGACTCGCAAAGCTGGTGCATTTCGGGATAACATCGCACCAATGTGACTGATAAATACTCTATCAGGACAAGATTTAAAACAGCGATAGAGTTTTTCTTTCCACTCACACCAACCCGAATCTCCTAAAAGTAAATCCAGGGATTTTGTGGCGATGGGATAGGTTTCAACTGCTGGTGATACATCTTGCTGCAAACCGAAAAAAATCGCAGGAATGGGTAGAGAAGCTGATGATATCAAGTCGGGATGATTGGTTATCATTGCATCCGGGAGCAACCCTCCCCTTGATAAGGGGAGGGTGCCCTTTAGGGCGGGTGGGGTATTTCCGGATTTACAAGTAATTAAGTTGATTGGATATGATTTATCAATATCAAATTCTAACCAAATTTCCGTTATGCTGTTATGGAGTGGGGATAATGATGATGACCACTCAGTTAAGAAATCATTTAATCGAAACCAACCTGGATGTGCAGATTCTCCACCCTCTGAGGTAGCAGTTGCAATCAACTCCCGCAATAACACTAACTCGCTTTCGCTTCCTACAATGCACTGCTGTAAATCTACCTCCGGAGCATTGACATTGAGACGACATTCAAAACCACCCCGCAGAATCGGCGCTAAATTACCAACCAATGCTTTTAAACCCAATACTGCATCAGGTGTAGCTAATGTTGGCTCCAGATTCGGTAAAAGTACATCAAGGGATTCTGTTAGGGTTGAGTGCATTTCTCTGGCGTAATTATATTGCTCGCGTCTTCCACAATCGCCTCGCATAATTGTGGTAAAGCCTCCAAATTATCGCTGCGAATAACTTTTCTCACGGGCACCTTCCCAGCCAAGCTACTTAAACCAGCAAACTCCTGGGCTTGTTTATCCGCAGCTAACTTTAAATGGCTTACTGAGCGGTGTGTCATCAAATTCATCACCGCTGTCATTGGGGGAATCGGTTCAATTTTCGGTGTAGTAAATTCGGATTGCCTTTCTCCCAAAACGTAGATAGCTGCTAAGGGGAGGGGTTTGTTATAAAACTGCGATTCACTATTGTTTGTTAAATCTACAAAGCGTTTCTCAGAAAAGCTGAAAATTCTATCTAAAGCATCTTGTGAGCCGTAGAGAGCATTAACAGATTTTGGCCACAATCTCAGACGCGGATAACCGGGTTGTACTAACCAATCTCTAGCGCTATAGTTTATTGCGGCAATATCATCGGAGAGAATAGAGTATCCCCGTTTAACAAGAGCCGCTGCTGTGGTTGATTTACCCGCTCCACTTTGACCTACAATTGCAATAGCCTGCTGACCAATTCTGACCACACAAGCATGAAGACAAAGAGTACCTCGTAACCGCAAAGTGCAACCCAAAACCTGTCCCAACAGCAGCGCACTCACTTGTTCTAGAACTGAATAAGTCCAAGTTGCCCAAATGCGATCGCCTTGAGGGTTAATCTCAAAATCAAGTTGTCCCTCACCGCGGAACCACAAATTTAAGTAGTTGCCATCATCTCTGGAAATTACCTTGATTCCAGAGCTAATACTTTCTACTTCTGCTGAGGAAGGTTGGGATTCCCCAATTAAATCAACCCAGACATCAACCGGAGCATTAGCTTGAGCAGGAATTAAACCAGGTATTGGTCGGTTAGATTGTAGCGTTAAGCCATAAACTTTATATTTAAAGGAATTATTCATTCAATCTAAAATACTTTGTTGTAAGTAATACAGCATATTAAGCAGGGGTGTACACACATCTAGTAAGATCCCCCTAAATCCCCCTTTAAAAGGGGGACTTTAAATCCATTATTCTCGTTCCAAGGCTCAGCCTGGGAACGCAATTCATGAGGCTCTGCCTCGCAATTAATGAAGCCAGAGCATTCAACTGTGTGTTCCTTGCCGTCTTACAAGGAACAAGTGACTCGACGAAATCCAATCCCCCCTAAAAAAAGGGGGGTTAGGGGGGATCTAAACGGTGTAACTTATCTAGAAGATTTATGTTTACACCGCAGCCTTAATAGTGAGACAGCTTTAACTCAAATTCCCCCAAAACGTTCTTCAAGACTAGCTAAAGCCAAAAATGATTCGTTTTAATTACGAAGCATAATTATTAGGTGAGGAACCGCCATCGAAGCCATTAAACGGAAAGTTAGGGGCATTGGCTTGTGTCACTTCACTAACATTACCAAGTTTCTTCAGTTGAGGACTGTGGTATGCCTTGGTAACTTCGTTTTGATTCATTTGAGACATGATAAAGACTCCTTAATTTCAATTTCAAATTAGAGATAAACTCGGTCTAGTCTTGATTTGCGGACGCTGTTGATGATGCAGCCAGTATGCCAATTGCAGGGCTGGAATAGCCTGATGGTAAGTGGCAGGAGTCAATTCTGCAACGGCTTGCAGTTTTTGCAACAGCCTGTCATTGCTGACATAAGGACTCAACAGGGGTGTTGCAGTCAATTCCTGCATCCAGGGCTGAATACCTCGCTGCTGCATTAAGTTGTAATGTGCAAACCCTTGCAGAGGTGTTTTAGACCGCAGCCGCACCGAATCAGGCAACAGTCCTTTCATCGATTTCCGTAGCAGGAATTTATCTTCCAACCAGGGGAATGACGGCACCGACAACAAATATTCCACTAACCGTACATCGAAAAACGGAAAGCGAACTTTAACCGGAAAGCCAGTAAAGCCCGGATCTGACCAGGCAAAGATATTCGACCATAAGGGAGAAGTGGTCATCCCGTAGCGGTCTTTCTGTGGTGATACAGTAAATCTTTCTTGCAGTCGGGCTTTCAAGTTCGCTCGTTCTGCGAAGTCTGGGTTCAACCAATCGGGCAAATCAATTTCCTGTTGCCCTCTTTTAAGCCATCGACGCAATTGGGTTCTCAACCCCAAAGGCGGTAGACGGCCAAAAGAGCGGAGATAACCCACTCCATCAAGAATAACATATTTCAGTTGGTCATTAAGTACTAAATTACACCAGTAGTCTCGTGATGGATAAAGTGCCGGGTCGCCACCAAAACCAGCAAACAGCACCCGACTGTACCCAGCTACGCGCCGCGTAATCTCTACTTCAGCGACTTGACTAGGAATCAATAAAGGTTCGGGATAGATGTATTCTGGGTGTTCTTGAGGAGCTTGCCCGATGAAGTCTTCCGCTACAAGGTACTCAAGAGGAAAGCCAGCTTTTTCAGCGACTTGTGTGGCATAGTCTCCTTCTTTGTCGGGTATCAAGTGTTTATAAATAATTGAATAAGGCCGAAAATCTACGGAGGAGCTAGTTGCCGTCATTAATTTATAAGCAGTAGCTGCAATACTTGTAGAGTCCATGCCTCCGCTTAGGTGAGTTGCAGCCGAATCAGTTCGCAATCGGTCAGCAACAGACCTTTCAAACAACTCCTGAAACTGCTCTACATAGTCTTCCGAGCGCTTGTAACGTAAATATTCAACCTCTTTGGGCAACTGCCAATAACGCCGAACGCGCACCTCACCCTCCGACCAAATCAGCGTGTGTGCAGGAGGTAACTTTTGGATATCGGCAAAAGTGGTGGTGGCAAAATTCATGTTCATGCCCAAAACGAGAAAATCGGCGATCGCATCTTCGTTGAGCCTATCCGACACCTGTGGATGGAGTTGCAGACACTTGATGTGATTGCTAAAAATTAGACCACTACCAACTTTTGCATAGTAAAAAGGCACAACGCCAAACTGGTCTCTAGCACAGAACAAACGCTGCTCGGTGCTATCCCAAATAGCAAAAGCAAAATCCCCACTAAATCTTTCTAAACAAGTCTCTCCCCAAGTCTGATAGGCATGTAAAACGAGGTCAACATCCGTTGCCTCATTCCCTAAATTACATCCAGAAGCACGCAACCGTTCAATCAAATCATTACGCCGATCCAAACGAATATCCCCAGTAATCCAAACCTTTCGATTCAAACTGTAGGGTTGCCGTTCTTTTTGTGATTCCCAAGTTGTCTGCAATAGAGCGTGTGCGAAACCGATATGTTTGTCACTCCAAATATCCTGAGCATCAGGAGCTTGAGGTGCCATCACATCAGTCATTTGCCGTAATAGAGTTGGATCAACAGGTTTACCGTCGCCATTGATAATACCGAAAATACCGCTCATATAAGTTTATATAACAAGATTACTTGTTTAATTTATATCTTAGTCTCTAAGTATAAACCCCTTATCGACATTTCTGGGTCTTAAATTATACAATCATTATGATGCTTTTGTGAAGTAATTAACTCCGATATAAAGTAATTAATAATACTTATTTGATGTATTGTTAAAGGAGCTTTGCGTAGAATTAGGAATTTAACATTGATAATTGATAACTATCAAAAATCCAACACATCAAGCGATTCTTCAATTTCCAAATCTAAAATCTTTTCTTTAGTATCCTTATGTTCGTGCACCTTACCCGCTTTCTGATATAAATCTGCCGCGATTTGAAAATCAGCGATCGCCCCTTGGGTATCTCCTAATTCATCCCGCACCTTACCGCGATTGATATAAGCATCTGCATCGTTAGGATTTATTTGTATTGCTTGAGTGTAATCTTCAATTGCTTCGGGTTTGTTTCCCAGCTCGTAAAAACTATTTCCCCGATAAAAATAAGCATCACCATCATAAGGGTTTATCCCGATTGCCTTTGTAAAATCTTCAATGGCTGGTAAGTAATCGCCCAAATCGCAACGTGCATTGCCACGCTTTTTGTAACCAACTGCATCATCGGGACTTATTTCGATGACTTGCGTGAAAACTTCAATGGCTCGCTGATGATTCTCGCGCTCTAAATTATCTTTATTGTTATCTGTTGTAGAATTATGAGAATTTTCTTCGATATTGAGATTCTTTTGCTGCGATTCTAATCTTTGTGTTTCTAATAAATGAGGATTAATTTTCCCGGCTTGAGTGTAATCTTCAATTGCACCTTGACTATCTCCAATCATAGAGCGCGCATCAGCACGGTTCTGAAAAGCTACCGCATCGTAAGAATTAATTCTAATTGCTTGAGTATAATCTTCAATTGCTCCGTAATAATCTGCTAATTCATATCGAGTCAACCCGCTTTTTATATAAGCCTTAGCGAAATTAGGATTTATATTTACTGCTTGAGTAAAATCAGCAATTGCTTGACTATAATTTTTCAAACAGTAAAAAGCATTACCGCGTTTGTAATAAGAATTGGCATCGCTTTTATGAATTTCTAAAGCTTGACTATAATTTTCAATCGCAGCATCATAAAGTTTTTTGTTGAAGCATTCATCACCTTGCTGAATATAAAGCTGATTTAAATTTTCTTGAGTTTCAACAGGTGTCACAATAGGTGTAGCGATTTGATTTAGCGATGTTTTCAATAATTGCTGCTGGGGAGAAATATTTGCAGGAATATAACTTGTAGAAGCCTGTAAGTATTCTAAATAAGAACGTAACCCACCAGCATAAAATAATTGTTCGATTCCAAAAGAAATTTTACCAGTTCTCAACTTAATCATTTCAGTTGGTAAAAACCCAGCCAAAACCATATTATATTTAGATTGCGCTTCATTTACTTCTTCCTGAATTAAAACGCAAACAATAACCGCATTTTTTTGTACTTCATCAACAGAAACTGACCATCTAACCTTATTAAAATAACCGTGGCGAGATTTAACTTCAATCCCAATTAAAGGATTGTTAGTTAACATAAAATCTACATTACCATCTCCACCGAATCGCTTTTCATAATCGACTTCAGTAATAAAATCAGCCAACCTTTCTTTTACTACTTCCTCACCCAACTTTCCCTTGAGATAGCTAATAAAAACATCGCGCACCGAAGAAACGCGCTTGTACTTCTCTGCCATCACCCAGCAAAAATCGCGTAACTGTTTTAACCTCTCACCAGAGATAGTACTTAGTTCGCTATGTTGACCAACACTTTGACAATGCAGCAAACAACCATCAGCCAAACGTCTGATAAAGTCAGATTGTAAACTTCGCAGCAAGCTACTCCAATCCATCTACAGTTGTGCATCTTCAGGGTTTATTTATTTTAGATGAGTATCAACTATTGGTAAAGATGAAAGTAATTATACTTAAGAAGAGAGAGGGTAGAGGGGGAAGAGGGGGAGTAATTACCAATTACCAATTACCTATTACCCATTCCCAATGCCCAATGCCCCATGCCCATTTGATTATTGCATTCTATCTATTGTCCGATATTGAACGGCTTCAGCTACATGATGGGGCTGTAAATTTTCATCGCCAGCTAAATCTGCTATAGTTCTCGCTACTTTTAATATACGGTCGCTAGCTCTTGCTGATAAACTTAATTTTCTAATAGCCATTTCTAATAAATTGCGTGATGCATCGTCTAGCTTGCACCATTTCTGGAGATGACTGCTTTGCATTTGGGCATTGCAGCGAACAATTTTTTCCTTTGCAAATCGTTTGGATGCTCTTTCCCGTGCAACTAAAACTCTTTCTCTAACGGTTGCCGATGTTTCTCCGTTGGGTTGCTGGGTAATTTCTTCAGGTTTTAAACGATTTACTGCAACTTGTAAATCAATTCTATCCATCAACGGCCCTGATAGCTTACCCCAATATTGTTCTCTCTTATTCGGGGAACAGGTACACTGCTCGATGGTATCGCCATAAAAGCCGCAAGGACAAGGATTAGTACTCGCTACCAAGGTAAACTGTGCGGGAAACATTACAGATTGTTTGGTACGAGAAATAGTTACTTGCCCATCTTCTAAAGGTTGACGCAGAAATTCTAAAACATCTCTTTTAAATTCTGTTAACTCATCTAGGAAAAGTACGCCTCGATGTGATAAAGAAATTTCACCAGGGCGGGGATAGCTGCCACCACCTACTAAAGAAGGACCACTCGCCGAATGGTGGGGACTTCTGAAAGGGCGATCGCGTATTAATGTACCGCGATTTTTGAGTAAACCAGCGACGGAATAGATGCGGGTAACTTCCAAAGATTCGTCAAAAACCAACGGCGGCAAAATATCGGGTAAACGCCTTGCCAGCATAGTTTTACCGCTTCCGGGAGGACCAACAAATATCAAATTATGCCCTCCTGCGGCAGCTATTTCTAAAGCCCGACGTGCGTGGGCTTGTCCTTTAACATCTTTTAAATCTAGATGATGAGTAAATGCTGTGTCTTCATGGCACTCTTCTACAGTTTCATCAAGCTCTACGGGTTTATAACCTGTAGGGTTATTTAAAAAATCAGCAACATCAGAGATATTTTCAAAACCATAAACATCTAATCCTTTAACAACTGCCGCCTCCTGAGCATTATCAGCAGGTACAACCAAAGCCGTAATTCCCATATTTTGCGCCGCAGCAGCGATTGGTAATACACCAGCTACTGGGCGCAAACTACCATCTAACGAAACTTCACCCAGGAATAAAAAATCACCTAGTAAATCGGGATTAACTTGGTCGGAAGCCGCTAAAATACCCACACTAATAGGTAAATCAAAACAAGGACCTTCCTTACGTAAGTCGGCAGGAGTCAAGTTAATTACAATCTTACGCATCGGGAAGGCAAAACCCGCATTTTTTAAAGTTGCTTTTACCCTTTCTTTTGATTCTTGAACCGCACTATCGGGTAAACCCAACATCACAATTGCCGGTAAACCACCCGAAACATCAACTTCCACACCTACCTTAATCGCATCGATACCGACAATTGATGCACTCCAAACTCTAGCAAGCATATTTATATAACCGATTAGTATAAAAACTTTTAACTCATCAGTTATAGCTGAAAATTATTTTATGTTGCTTGTTGTACTCGCGCTAGTTCTACGCTTGCTACTAATCTCTATAAAACCTCTTTCCTCGGCGTACTCTGCGTCTCTGCGGTTTTTTATCAGTTCGTAGGTTGAGTCAAGCGCACGAGGAAATTAGGTATTATAAAAAATCTATAATAATGCTTAACCCAACATAATTTTTACAAGCAATTGCGATGTTGGCTTACGACACGATTTAAAGATTTTCGTTACAAATCCAGTTTTGTTTTCGTGTCTAACCCAACCTACTGATTAGGAGAAATTCTGTAATGCAAACCCAAACTTTCTGCCTAATTCTCAACGAAACCAAAAGTGGTTCGTTAATTTAACTAGCTTATTTTCGCTATAAATCAAATTTTTTTTGCTTCCAATACCAGTTTTAGAAATAGCTTGTATTAGTACTAGTTCTCAACTACTGTCTTTAAAGGTGATTATACGGTTGGACTTCCGCATAGTTAGAACTTAAATGGCTTCCTTCTCAATACTTTCAGGACAGTACGAACAAATGAGGCAGTATTCCCCACTTACGATTGTTGCTTATGTAATCGGCCCGATATTGATTATCTTCAGTCATTTCGGGTCGTTGCTCGTTTTAATGACTGGTTTGTCATGGGGCGCTGCTGCGTGGATTGTATTTTTATACTTAATCCGAATGTTAGGAACAACCGCTATCTACCACAGGTTACTTACCCACAAAAGCTATCAAGCTCCAACCCCAGTTCTATGGATTGGCAGTTTTATAACGGCATCAGCAGGACAGATGGGACCTAGCTGGTGGAAAGCGCATCATATGACTCATCATCAACATGCAGATAAAGAACTAGATCCTCATTCACCAAATACATGGGTTAATAAAATTAAAGGATTTTATTGGTCGCAAGGTGGTTGGTTGCTATCACCTAACTTTTTTCCAGATAAGTTACCTAAAGATGTTGAAAACGACATTGTCTTAAAGGTTATTGACCGTTTGCATTTCGTTCCTGTATTAGCACTTGCCGCACTTTCATATTTCATCGGTGGTGTTGAATATCTTGGTGCATTTTTTCTCAGCACAACCTTGTTATTCCACGGCGTACAAACCGTCAACTCCCTTTCTCATATTGTCGGCGATCGCCCGTTTATTACCAACGAATTCAGTCGAAATAATCTTTTTGTCGCAGTATTAACCTTGGGGGAAGGCTGGCACAATCTTCATCATGCCTTTCAATCATCCAGTCGGCACGGGATAACGATTCGTTCTGGACGTGTTGCCTATCTTCCAGATCCTACCTATAGCTTTATTAAAATGCTTGAATATCTTAATTTAGCATCAAAGCTGAGAATTCCTAGCGAAAACAATCTTTTAGCACGTTCGAGGCACAAAAACGTTCAAAATCTAAAACTTTCACCAGTATTAGAAACATCAGTGGATTAGATGACAAACCGTTGAACTCTCTGTCCTATCATTAACAATTGATGCCCTGCGATCGCAATAAATAAGAAATGACAGCACAAGACACAATTTTCGGCAAAATTATTAGAAAAGAAATCCCAGCAGACATTGTTTATGAGGATGACTTAGCATTAGCCTTCAAAGACGTTAGCCCTCAAGCACCAGTTCATATTCTAGTTATCCCCAAAAAACCGATTCCCAAACTAGCCGACGCTTCACCCGAAGACCAAGCATTAATGGGACATCTTTTATTAACAGCCAATAAAGTAGCCGAAGAAGCCGGATTAAATAACGGATACCGCACTGTTATCAACACCGGCTCCGACGGAGGACAAACTGTCTATCACCTACACATACATATCCTTGGTGGAAGACAAATGAAATGGCCCCCCGGTTGAGAAGATTGGGCATTGGGCATTGGACATTGAGGATTGAGCATGAAAATAGGAAATAGGCAGAACTTGTTCACTGCTCACTGCTCACTGTTCACTGCTCACTGTTCACTGCTCACTGCTCACTGCTCACTGCTCACTGCTCACTGTTCACTGTTCACTGTTCACTGTTCACTGCTCACTGAATTGTTCGCTGATAACAGAAATTAATATGTTGTATAAAACAAACTTAATTAAAATTCCTTTACAAAACGTAAACTTTCCTTTAAGGTATATATAGGTGAGCAAAAAGACTTACCGCTTTATAAAAGACAAACGCAATTATCCGAACCATGACAACCACATTACAAAGACGCGAAAGCGCTTCAGCGTGGGAGCAGTTCTGTGGATGGATCACCAGCACCAATAACCGTTTATACATCGGTTGGTTTGGTGTCTTGATGATTCCTACCCTACTCTCTGCAATCACTTGTTTCATCATCGCATTCGTAGCAGCACCTCCTGTTGACATCGATGGTATCCGCGAGCCTGTTGCAGGTTCCTTGATTTACGGAAACAACATCATCTCTGGTGCAGTTGTTCCTTCTTCTAACGCTATCGGTTTACACTTCTACCCAATCTGGGAAGCAGCTTCTCTAGATGAGTGGTTGTATAACGGTGGTCCTTACCAATTGGTATGTTTCCACTTCCTAATTGGCGTATTTTGCTACTTAGGTCGTGAGTGGGAATTATCTTACCGCTTGGGTATGCGTCCTTGGATCTGTGTTGCTTTCTCTGCTCCAGTAGCAGCAGCAACCGCAGTATTCTTGATCTACCCCATCGGACAAGGTTCTTTCTCTGACGGTATGCCTTTAGGTATCTCCGGTACCTTCAACTTCATGTTCGTGTTCCAAGCTGAGCACAACATTTTGATGCACCCCTTCCACCAATTAGGTGTAGCTGGTGTATTTGGTGGTTCTTTGTTCAGTGCTATGCACGGTTCTTTGGTAACCTCCTCTTTGGTACGTGAAACAACCGAAACCGAATCTCAGAACTACGGTTACAAATTCGGTCAAGAAGAAGAAACCTACAACATCGTAGCTGCTCATGGTTACTTTGGTCGTTTAATCTTCCAATACGCTTCCTTCAACAACAGCCGTAGCTTGCACTTCTTCTTAGCTGCATGGCCTGTAGTCGGAATCTGGTTCACCGCTTTGGGAATCAGCACCATGGCGTTCAACTTGAACGGTTTCAACTTCAACCAGTCTGTAATCGATTCTAGCGGTAGAGTTGTAAACACCTGGGCTGATGTATTGAACAGAGCTAACTTGGGTATGGAAGTAATGCACGAAAGAAATGCACACAACTTCCCACTTGATTTAGCTGCTGGTGAAACTGCTCCTGTTGCAGTAAGCGCTCCCGCAATCAACGGTTAATAATTAAATAATGTAGAGACGTAAAATTTTACGTCTTTACAATAAATAAAAATGCCTTCCAAGCAATCGGGAGGCATTTTTTGTTGTGTAATTTTTTATAGTTTGTAGTTTGTAGGGTGTGTGACGGTTACGTTAATTTATAAAGCGCAAAGAAACAATTAGGAATTACCGTCACGCACCAACTTATTAAAATACGTTTACTCAAATCAATACCAACAAAATCTTTTTCACCTTTAGCTATTCTTTCAAGTAATTCCTTAATATCCATAATAAAATTGAGCTAAAAACATACTTTTAAAACATCTTTATGGAAGACTTGAGCTATTAACTCCCTTCCCGCTCTAAGATTACCGAAAAACTGTAGGCTGGGTTTAGGAACGAAACCCAGAGCAATGTTGGGTTTCACTCCGTTCAACCCAACCTACCCTATAGCTAATCTTCTACCGGGATAGGAGTATTATCAATCAAGCAATCAAATTCTCAAAAACATCCAATTCCCGTGCTTGCTCGATATAACTAACTCCATATATCTTCGGTAAACGCTGCGTATTTACTAAAACTTCCCGCACCTCTAAATTAGAAATTTCTGCCAAATTACGATTTTCTGAAAGCGCTATTCCTATCCCAATACCCACACCTTGCCCAACACCACAGTTAAATTCAACGATTCTGCCAGCAGAGGAAGCATAACCTTTAAACCCAGAAGCAGGGCTGATAACAGCGAGATTGGGAACATCTTTAACTAAGGCGTGTTGGACACCAAAATTAAATAAAGGTGGTAAATGTAAACTCGGTTTTTGTAAGCCTTTTTCCGAGCTTCTATCAATTAAACCTGCAACACCTCCACGAATATCAAAATGATAGCCAAAAGTTCCTAAAGCTTGATTTTCTGGAACTCCCCCAGCTAGCATTTCTGCTCCCGTCAAAGGTTTTACTGCTCCGAGAATATTACCTGCGTGGCGGATGTATAATTCGGAAGCTGGTACTACTTCCAGAGCGCCAATATTTTTAAACCATTTAGCAACAGATTCCATTTCTTGAAGCATTCCGGCTGTCGGCAACGCCTTTTTTCTTGCTAAAGTTTCTGCTTTATCTGCATTCACATCGAACAGCAAAGCATTCCAAGACAATGTATTGTTATCTAAAATAGCGATATTACCATTATCTAAAACACTTCCGCTTACCTGTAGAGATAGAGGAGTACCCCGGAAACTATGATAAGCAATTGATAAAGCCTTAGAACGAACATCGATGTAATCTTTTCCAGCGTACATCGTTTTCAAGTTTCCATTTCCATCTATCAAACCTTGTCTGAGATAATCGGCAAATTCTGAATTATTACCGGCAGCAATATTTAATAAGTTTTGAAACTGCATATTAGCTGGGTTAGTAAAGCCTTCTAAATATTCGTATTCTATACGCTTGAGTTTTTCTACAGACAACCCTTTAGTTTGAAAAGTCAAAGTTACCGATAGTTCAGAATCTGGTAAACCAAATGTTGCAAACCCTTTAAGTTTTTTGACACCAGCAAATTGAGCTAATTCGGCATTGACAGTACAGTCAATAAAATGCTTTGCTGTATAAACTTCATCTCTAACTAATTCAATAGCAGCTATTTTTTTATCGTATTTAACTACCGATTTAATTTCTGCATTGCTGAGAATATTCGCTTTCACTTCTTGCAACATTTGACGTAAAGTCAGATTAGCATTCTGCGGATTTAAAGCGATTTGATAAACTCCTGAACGTTGCAAAAACTCGTCATAGATTGCCGGTGAATCTCCAAAAGTATCTAAATCTAAATCCCGACGGATTGAAATTGGAACAGCCGAACGGTCAAGATAAGACAATCCTCCTCTTACTAAATGACCGCCAATTCCTAATTGAGAGTTTCCTTTAAATAATAATAAGCTGCGGGGATATTTTCCAGTACGACGATTATATTCTCGCGATGCACATACCAAACTCAAAACACCAGGAACTTCATCACCAAAACAAATAATGTCATATTTCCGAGCTTTGTCTAAATCAGGATTTATAGATAGTTGGGATGAAATTAAATACTCAGATTCAATTTTTTCAGCTTGCTCCAAATAAACTAAAGCTTGATAAACAAAAGCAGAAATATCGGCGCGAGTTGCGGCTAAAGTGGGATTGAGTAATTTGATATCTGGAAAACTTGCAACCAAACCAGCTTTTGTAGAGATTGCCATTGCTATTTTGGCGTATTCAGGAATTTGATTGTAATCCTGATAAATTTGCGGCAAAAAGCTTAATAAATCGCTATCGACGCTGCTAGTAAATCCTAAACCGCTAATAATTGAAACTAAAGCATTTGCCCTTGTAATACGGTTGGCAGGACGAAATTCACGGTTAGGAAACCCGCTAATAAAAACTGTTTCGTAAGACTTTTTGATTGCCGAGAATGCCCAATGACTTGCAGGAACATCAACGAAAGGTATATATTCTCGTTTCTTAGGAATTTGGTAAAAAGTAGATGTAATAATGGCTGCGAACTCAGCCCTTGTGACTGAGTAATTTGGACGAAAACTACCGTCGGGATAACCATTTAAAATCCTTCGAGTTGCTAGAGCTTCAATGAATTTTCTTGCCCAGTGATTTTTAATATCTGGAAAACTTGTAGAGGTATTTACCATAATAATTCCAAAAAAATGTATTTAAATTGACGAGTCGTGGCAGACTTTGATTATGCTACCGCAATCCGTTGATTTTGAAATAATCATAGTTTTTGAGCTTCTTCAAGCAAATACATCTCTACCGTTCTATAGAGTAGCAAAGAGCATCGAAATTAAAATGTGTAGTTGTTTCTCGTATTTTAAGCCCGCTTTCTCCATAACTTTTCTTGAAGCTTGGTTTTCAGGGAAAGCCAGTGCAATAATTCTGTTTAAATTAGCTGTATCAAAACCGTATAAAACCGATGCTTTCGCTGCTCGTGTTGCAATTCCTTTTCCCCAATATGTTTTAGCTAAGTCGTAGAGAAGTTCTACTTCATTTTATTCTTCTAAATAACGAAGTCCTTGCGGAGCCAACCATTTTCGATGTTGCATCTTCTACAACTTTCCAAATTCCATATTCTTGTTGTTGACAATGTGCGACGAATGATGTGAGAGACTTTTCTACCTTTGCTTTGGGAATAGGAACGCCACGACTCGGAAGAAATCAAGTTACTTCTGGATCTGACCAGATAGCCGTAAGAGAATCCAAATCGGACAACTTAAATGGCTGCATTGTAAACCCGTCAATTGGTAGAATTTTTTTGGATATCATTCCCCTTTCACCTTAAATTAATCAAACTAACCAATCTAAAATTCTCTAAGAATGTCATTATATATAGGTACGCACATACTGGAGATAAGAAAACGGTTTACGCACGTCCTTTAGCACGATTAATCGAGCAACTGCAACGCTTACCCGGAGTTGGACCCAAAACCGCTCAAAGATTAGCGCTGCACATCTTGAAACGACCTGAAGCCGAAATAGAAGCTTTAGCACAGGCTTTAATTGATGCCAAAAAACGAGTCGGCTTGTGTCGAGAATGCTTTCATTTATCTTCCGAAGCCGTTTGTGAAATCTGCCGCAATCCCAAGCGCGACAATGAAACTATATGTGTTGTAGCAGATTCCCGCGATGTGATTGCTTTAGAAAAAACCAGGGAATACAAAGGTAAATATCATGTTCTTGGAGGAGTGATTTCTCCTATAGAAGGTATTGGCCCCGAACAGTTAAATATTCAACCTTTAGTACGACGAATAAGTCAAAGAAAACCTAAAGAAGTTATTCTAGCAATCAGCCCTAGTGTTGAAGGTGAAACCACTACATTATATATAGGACAATTAATTAAGCCATTCACCAAGGTAACGCGAATCGCCTTTGGTTTACCCGTAGGCGGTGACTTAGAGTATGCTGACGAAGTTACATTGGCAAGGGCTTTAGAAGGTCGCCGGGAATTAGATTAATATCGGTATGGGGAATCAGGTATTGGGCATTGAAGAAGAAATTAGTTATTCCTAATTCCTAACTTTCAACCACTTGTATAATCATCAGATTCTAGCGATCGCGAACCTTGAGTGAAAGCTGTTGCAAGTAATAACGTAGGTCATCTTGACAACATAAAACTCTAAAATCTAATAATATAAAGTTCGGCTTATTACTTACTATATCTTGAAGGTTTAGATAGTTGTTTATTACCAATGAGCCATTTTTAATTACCTATTACCAACCCTCACAGATATAATAACTGTTTAACCGAACATGATACACCTCTTAATTCCTATACAGTAAAGGATGCCATTGTCTGCAATTCTTCAATTAGCCGCAAAGGATTTTTTTGATCCACAGAAAATTGCTGGCTCTGCACTAGCAAATATTCTAAAAAAGTACTGGCAGTAATAGAAAGTTGCTTTTTCTTAGGATACAAGACGTGCCACTGACGATATAAAGGAAAACCTTCAACATCTAATATCGCTAATTTTTTGATTGTTTCTGCGGAATTTAATGTATGAAGAGATAGAACTGAAAGTCCTAAACCATCAATTACAGCTTGCTGAATAGCTTCATTACTACCAAGTTCTAAATTTATTGGTACTGATATTTGGTTTTGAGCAAAAAATTGCTGAACCACCTTACGGGTTCCAGAACCCTGCTCGCGCATAATAAAAGGCTCGTTTATTAAGCTTTTCAATGGAATGTTACGTTTGAAAGCAAGTGGATGATCGTATGGTGCAACTAAGACTAGAGGGTTATCTAAAAATGCCTTTGTTTCCATGTCTTCCCTTTCTGGCGGACAACTGAGAATATATAGATCGTCGAGATTCTCATTCAGCCGAGATAGTAGTACATTATGATTCGTTATTTCTAAAGAAACGCTAACCCCAGGGTATAGCTTACAAAATGGCTTGAGTAACTTAGGAATAAAATATTTGGTTGTGGTAACTGCTGCTAGTCGCAGTCTCCCCTGCTTCATTCCTTTTAAATCGACAATGGTAGTTTCAAGTCTGTCAAGACATTTGAAGATTTCTTTGCAGGTACCTAATACTTCTCTCCCTGCCTCAGTTAAGTAAATACGCTTCCCTACGTATTCAAAAAGAGGTACGCCTACCGCTTGCGTGAGGTGTTTCACCTGCATTGATACGGTTGGTTGGGTTACAAATAATTCTTCTGCTGCGCGAGTAAAACTAGAGTGTCTAGCAGCAGCTTCAAATACCTGAAGTTGGTCTAAAGTGATGGACTTTAAGAGAGTGTCCTTTTGTCTGACATCTCCTACATAACTTTTCATACTAATTATTAACTATTATTTTAGTTGCATTTATAGTCAGCGATTCAAAAGCAATAACTTCTAACTTATGCTAGATGAAAGTTTTATTTCCATATGTGTAGAATTCGTGACTTTAGCAACATTTGTGTTGCTTAAACTCAATATACATTACTTTAACAACATTTACGTTGCTAAACTTTAAGTAACTTAATATTTGCGCTTGTTTTTACTCTTGCCTTTGCATCAAAATTTGAACAGCATAAGCGAAGAAATCCTTGTTAGTTTTTGAAAGCATACAATTTTAGATAAAAACTATTAAAAATATTTATCAATAATACTTATGTATATACAACAACCGCAGAAGATGTTTATCTATATGCAGTGTTGAAATAACTCAAGAAATAATCTTCAACAAATTTACTTCGTTGCACACCTAACCCCTCACCCTCTTCTCTACGTTCGCGCCTAGTGAAGCGTACCGTAGGTATTGCGTGTGTCCTCTTAGGACATGGGAAGTGGGGGTGTAAAAGCCTCTCTCCCTGTGGGAAGAAGTTACTCTACTGCTCCGGTGACGCTTACACGAACGAGAAAGCGTTGAACCGCAATTCGTGAACGCGTTAATGGAAAGGGGTGTTTTTCTTTTTCGGAGATATCTATTGTGATAGAAGTTAGAGAAGCTCTACATGAATAAGCAAAAATCAACTACTTTGCAATTCTCTCTAATATATTTTGATGATTTTTGGTGATTAAATATACTCTGGGTATCAAATTGGTCTTTCAAGAATGCTTTAGATAAAGTGCAAATTATTATCATTAGTATTGCTTTGACATATATTACGGACGCACTGCGTGAATTAAGTAGTGTTGTCTATAGTAAAAATAAGATTTAGTGATAGTTGTATATAAAATCGTTTATAGCTAAAAAATAATTAGAGTCATTTTAGAATGCCTAAATAACGAAAATGCTATTAACATATGATGGTAATATTGATTAGCAAAAAGCTTCTTTCTTTATATTTCTGAATATTCTTAGTTTTGTGAATCGAAGCATTATCTTATTTGATTGGTTTTAAAAATTTAAATATAAATCTGATTTATGTAGTTTTGATGACATGAAGCAAACTGCTAATTTGAAATTCTATTTTCAAATTGAACTGAAGAATTATTAAAAAAATTATGGGATACTCGCTTGCTTCCTCAAGCTGGAATTTGCTCAAAGCCATATTCTACGAAGATTTGCGGTAATATGTATCGCTTTGTAGATAAAACAGCCCAAAAATTATGTCAAGCAAATCCAGCGTTATATAAGCACGTTGGGCATAGTAGCAAGTTATAATTTTTTTGCGGATAACCATAAAAAAAATTAATTATGAGTAACCCCCTTGTGCAAGCATTTTTCGTTGGCAGAGCAGCAGCCGAAGTCATTAACGAACGGATGGAGGGCGCTTTTACCGATGCTTTAAGCGAACTAGGTAAATTAGATGCCGAACTTAAAGAGCATATGCGCTCGTTTACTACAGAAGTTATGGAACGAGCCGAACGTTCTTCTGAAGCTGCTGGAACAGGAAGTGGAGGTTATTCTACGCCTGCCTCTGGTACTGGACAATCCAGTCCCGAACCTCTAGATGTACAGGCAATGATTGACGAACTACGGGCAGAAATTGCTGTATTGCGTACTGAATTGCAACGCCATCGTAGCGGTTCAGTTTAAAGCTAGGAAAACATCGAAACTGATAATAAAAGGAAATATAAAGGGGTATTTCCGTTGGTAAGAATGCCGAGTACTAGGAGATTTGAATCTCTTAGTTTATGCTCGGTTGAAAATCAACGGCTTTGCAAAAGCTATGGAAAAGGGTTATTCAGATAACGCATACCGTTGGAACCGCAAAAATTATTCTAGCAGGCGACGCTTCGTTGACATTTGGTCATTCGTACTGACTTTAATGTTAAGGCTTTGGCTATACAATAAATCCTGGAGCTATCGCGGCGGAGCCACCGAAACCAAAAAAGCTGCCAGAAGAAAATGGCAGGCAATTTGGATTCGTAATACTCTGCTGGATTTAGGACCTACTTTTATCAAAGTAGGTCAGTTATTTTCTACTCGTGCCGATATATTTCCCAGCGAATATGTAGAGGAACTAGCTAAACTTCAAGATAAAGTTCCGGCGTTTAGTTACGAGCAAGTAGAAGAAATTATTGAATACGAATTGGGAAAGAAAATTCCCGAGTTGTTTGCGAGTTTTGAGCCTGTGCCTTTAGCTGCTGCGAGCTTGGGACAAGTTCATAAAGCCGTTCTGCATTCTGGAGAAGCGGTTGTTGTTAAAATACAGCGTCCGGGATTAAAACAACTTTTTGAAATTGATTTAAAAATCCTTAAAGGTATTACAAAATACTTTCAAAATCATCCTAAATGGGGAAGAGGACGAGATTGGGTTGGCATCTATGAAGAATGTTGTCGGATACTTTGGGAAGAAATTGATTATCTGAACGAAGGTCGAAATGCCGATACTTTCCGCCGTAACTTCCGCGCTCAAGAGTGGGTTAAGGTTCCTCGCGTTTACTGGCGCTATGCTTCACCAAGAGTATTGACGTTAGAATACGTTCCTGGTATTAAAATTAGTCAGTACGAAGCTTTAGAAGCAGCAGGTTTAGATAGAAAGGTTCTTGCTCGTCAAGGAGCCGAAGCTTACCTGCATCAATTGCTGAATAATGGCTTCTTCCATGCCGATCCACACCCCGGTAACATTGCCGTTAGTCCAGATGGTGCGTTAATATTTTATGACTTTGGCATGATGGGACGAATCCAGTCCAATGTGCGCGAAGGATTAATGGATACACTTTTTGGTGTTGCTTCTAAAGACGGCGAACGAGTTGTTAATTCGTTAGTTAATTTAGGAGCATTGGCTCCAACCGATGATATGGGACCAGTGCGGCGATCGGTTCAGTATATGCTGGATCACTTCATGGACAAACCCTTTGAGAAACAGTCGGTAGCAAGTATCAGTGAGGATTTGTACGAAATAGCTTACGATCAGCCGTTTAGATTTCCGGCTACGTTCACTTTTGTGATGAGAGCTTTTTCTACTCTTGAAGGAGTCGGTAAGGGGCTAGATCCAGAATTTAGCTTTATGGAAGTCGCAAAACCATACGCAATGGAGCTTATGAGTGATATGAATGGTTCCGAGGGGAACAGTATAATTAACGAACTTAGTCGTCAAGCAGTTCAAGTAAGTACTAGTGCATTTGGTCTACCACGGAGACTAGAGGATACACTAGAAAAGCTTGAACGGGGAGATGTGCGAGTGCGTGTCCGGTCTATTGAAACAGAGCGTCTGCTACGAAGACAAACAAATATTCAGCTTGGGGGAACTTATGCACTAATTATCAGTGGATTTACCCTTTCAGCTACGATATTGTTGGTTCATGATTATGTATGGTTCGCACTGGTTGCGGGTTTGATTGCGGCAGCTGTATCGTGGATGCTAATTAGATTACTTTTGCGCCTCGACCGTTATGACCGTATGTATTAGTTAAATATGAAACTATATGAAACTTAAATTCACGGGTTTTAGCGATCCGGGACTTATTCGTTCTAATAATCAGGATGCTTACTATATTGACCCAGAAGGTCGATTTTTCATTGTTGCTGATGGTATGGGTGGTCATGCTGGCGGCGAAGAGGCAAGTCGAATTGCCAACGTGGAAATTCAAAAGTACCTGGTATCAAATTGGGATAGTTCTAAGTCTTCGGAAGAATTATTAAAGTCCGCTTTATGGGAGGCTAATGAAGCTATTCTGCGAGATCAGCAGGAACATTCCGAACGGGCGGATATGGGTACTACCGTAGTCGCGGTTGTGTTTCGTCCTGGTGAGTCTCCCTATGTTGCTCATGTTGGAGATTCGCGCCTGTATCGCTGGCGTTCGTCTTTATTGGAGTTAATCACTCAAGATCATACTTGGGTTGCACGTGCTTTAAAAATGGGTGATATCAATATTGAAGAAGCCAGGAATCATCCTTTCCGTCATGTTTTATCCCGCTGTCTCGGACGCGATGATTTACATGAAGTTGACGTACAGCCTCTTGATATAAGCAGTGGCGATCGCCTTTTGCTATGTAGCGACGGTTTGACGGAGGAACTTGCAGATGAAAAAATTGCCTGCTATCTACAAGAAAATACAGCACTTGAAAAAACTGCTTTGTCTTTAATCGAAGGAGCTAAGGATCAAGGCGGACACGATAATATTACTGTTGTAATTGTAGAACTTGAAGATTAGGTCTTATAAGATTATTACACGCCCAAATGTTAGAGCCACTGAAAACTGACTATTGTTGATAGTGGGATGATGTTTGTTTGTATTTTTTTGGGTTTCCACTAAAACCCGATTAATTCTCTTCTTGAAAGAAGAAATTTTCATATTCCAAATTTTGAGCAGCAAAATTAATAAGTCATGAGTTTCAAATTTTAAGTAGTCATGCAAAATTAATTTAACATTCTAAAAGCTTCGAGTTACTAGAATTGCTTCGTTCCATTCTCTAAGAGCGAACATTAAGCCCTTCGGGCATACTTCGTTAACGTTAACGCAATGACATAAATAATTTGGCATTTCTACTCTTCAACAGATTAATCTATTGCAGAGCAGAAATGCCAAATATTTTTCAATCGGTAGTTTCTAATACAAAATAAAAATTTTCCCCGCGAAGAGTAAAAATACTCATTAATTTGTTCAGTCTGAGCTTTTTTTTTGATTACAACTTGATACAAATAACTTAACCTCCGAAATTATTTTTGGAGGTTAAATTTTCGTATTTGCTAAATCGACTACTTGCACTTATGAAGCTAAGGAGAATATAATTCACCCTTAACTAGCCCTCTTACCAAGCTTCAAAAGCATTTTTGCTGACAGCTTGTTTAGTTTAATTTACTTAAGTAAACCTAATGAAGCCTAAATTCTACCGGAATATAGCTGTCTTAACTTGAGGTTTATACCATTGGGAAGAGGCATAAGACGCATCTAATTCAAAAATAGTCATTATGGGTGTGGGCAATATGTCAAACAATTGTTATCTTTCTTTATATAGGGGTCACAATTGCAATATAAATCTACCGTATACTTAGAGCTTAACGGTTCTGTAGTATCGATATAGATTTAACTAGCTATTTCCTAAACGTTTTTTGGAGTTTGAACAATGGACAAATCAATCGAACTTTCCTTGGAGCAGCAATTTAGTATCCGCTCCTTTGCTAGCCAAGTAAAAGGTATGAGTCACGAGCAAGCTCAAGACTTTTTAGTCAAACTTTACGAGCAAATGGTCGTTAGAGAAGCTACTTATCAAGAACTTCTCAAACATCAGTGGGGCTTGGATTCGGGTTCCACTTGGGCATAGACAATATAGTGTCGAAGTGGACGACCTCCTTCTCTTGCTAGGTTCCCACTAAAACGGAAAAAAGCTGGGGATGCCGGGGCGTCAACTATAAATTTATCTTGGGTCAAACCATATTTTATGGTTTAAATATAGCTTGATTTTAAATATGCTAATCATTACCTATACGTATAGGTATGGAAACTTGCAATTATAAGTTATAGTCTAGACTAACTTCAAAATTCTTATTTGGGATAATCTACATAAAAATTATTCCACAAAAATAAGTTTTAGCCTAACATTCGACTAGTGCAAGTCTCTAAATTAGAAATTATCTATTATTTTTATAACTGTATTTTAAGTCTTTACACGCATTTTCTTAAGAAAAATTAATATATATTGAGTAAATACCGCAGTATTTATAAAAGTAAGGGAGTTATTCACGCAGAAAGGTCAAACGGGGAATCGGTATTCATTCCCTGCAATTTGGCTAAAATTTGCGGTTTAATCTTGTGGTATTCAGCTTTGAGTAAATTTTTGCTGAATTGGGCTTTAGCCGAAGATGGTAGTGTATGACTCATATTGACCCAATCAAGAAGTCGCTGGCGTTGGGCGGGTGCAATACTCGAAATTAGGATATGACTGCACTTCGAGGGAGTTTCTCGTCCAAAAAAGACTAAACGGTAATAACCAGTTTTG